>NZ_DGMA01000034.1:0-23121 GCF_002388205.1 Achromobacter sp. UBA4530
TCAAACTTGCCTTTTGCCATGATCTCTATCCTTTGACTTTCAAGGAAACTTGATTTCTGCCGGGGCCGTCCGGATGGACGGACCCGGCAAGGGTTATTTACTTGGCCCGAGCGGCGATGACTTCGTCAGCGACGTTCTTGGGAGCCTCGGAGTAATGCTTGAATTCCATCGTGTACGTAGCACGGCCTTGCGTCAGCGAACGCAGGTTCGTGGCGTAACCGAACATCTCGGCCAGGGGCACTTCAGCCTTGATGGTCTTGCCACCGCCAACCATGTCGTCCATGCCTTGGACCATGCCGCGACGCGAGGACAGATCGCCCATCACGGTGCCAGCGTAGTCTTCCGGCGTTTCGACTTCGACGGCCATCATCGGTTCCAGCAGCACGGGGCTAGCCTTGCGCATGCCTTCCTTGAATGCCATCGAACCGGCCATCTTGAACGCGTTTTCGTTCGAGTCGACGTCGTGGTACGAACCGAAGAACAGCGTGACCTTGACGTCCACGACCGGGTAGCCGGCCAGGATGCCCGAAGGCAGCGTTTCCTGGATGCCCTTGTCCACGGCGGGGATGTATTCGCGAGGAACCACACCGCCCTTGATGGCGTCCACGAATTCGTAGCCGCCCCCAGGAGCCAGGGGCTCGACCTTCAGGACAACGTGACCGTACTGACCACGACCGCCCGACTGCTTGACGAACTTGCCTTCGACTTCTTCGCAGACCTTGCGGATGGTTTCGCGGTAGGCCACTTGCGGCTTGCCGACGTTGGCTTCCACGCCGAATTCGCGCTTCATGCGGTCGACCAGAATTTCCAGGTGGAGCTCGCCCATGCCGGAAATGATGGTTTGGCCGGATTCTTCGTCGCTGCGCACGCGGAACGACGGATCTTCCTGAGCCAGACGCGACAGCGCCAGACCCATCTTTTCCTGGTCAGCCTTCGACTTGGGTTCGACGGCCTGCGAAATCACGGGCTCCGGGAAAATCATGCGTTCGAGCAGGATGTGGGAGTCGATGTCGCACAGCGTTTCGCCGGTGGTCACGTCCTTCAGGCCGACCACGGCGGCGATGTCGCCTGCCAACACTTCCTTGATTTCTTCGCGGTTGTTCGCGTGCATCTGCAGAATGCGGCCGATACGTTCCTTCTTGCCCTTGATGGGGTTGTAGACCGTATCGCCCGACTTCAGGACGCCCGAGTACACACGCACGAAGGTCAATTGACCCACGAACGGATCGCTCATCAGCTTGAATGCCAGGGCCGAGAACTTCTCGGTGTCGTCGGCATTGCGCTTGATCGCGTTGCCATCGTCGTCCTGACCGTCGACCGGGGGGATGTCCACGGGCGAAGGCAGGTAGTCGATGACCGCGTCCAGCATGCGCTGCACGCCCTTGTTCTTGAAGGCGGTGCCGCACAGCATCGGCTGGATTTCGCCAGCGATGGTGCGTTGACGGATGGCCAGGTTGATTTCGGCTTCTTCCAAGGAACCCGTTTCCAGGTACTTGTTCATCAGCTCTTCCGACGACTCAGCGGCGGCTTCAACCAGCTTTTCACGCCATTCGTTCGCCAGACCTTCCAGCTCGGCCGGAACGTCCTTGTAGTCGAACTTGGTGCCTTGGCTGGCTTCGTCCCAAATGATCGCCTTCATCTTGACCAGGTCGACCACGCCTTGGAACGTGTCTTCGGCGCCGATGGGAATGACGATCGGCACGGGATTGGCGCGCAGGCGGTTCTTCAGCTGGTCATAGACCTTGAAGAAGTTGGCGCCGGTGCGGTCCATCTTGTTGACGAAGGCCAGACGCGGCACGCCGTACTTGTTGGCTTGACGCCACACGGTTTCGGACTGGGGCTGAACACCGCCCACCGCGCAGTAGACCATGCAAGCACCGTCCAGGACGCGCATGGAACGTTCCACCTCGATGGTGAAGTCCACGTGTCCCGGGGTGTCGATGATGTTGATGCGGTGCTCGGGGTAGTTGCCGGCCATGCCACGCCAAAACGCCGTCGTAGCAGCCGACGTAATGGTGATGCCACGCTCTTGCTCTTGCTCCATCCAGTCCATGGTGGCTGCGCCATCATGCACTTCGCCAATCTTGTGATTGACGCCGGTGTAGAACAGGATACGTTCGGTCGTGGTGGTCTTCCCTGCATCGATGTGCGCAGAGATGCCAATGTTGCGATAGCGCTCGATCGGGGTTTTGCGGGCCATGGTGGATTAGTCCTTAAATTACCAGCGGAAATGGCTGAAGGCCTTGTTGGCCTCTGCCATCTTGTGCGTGTCTTCGCGCTTCTTCATCGCGGCGCCACGACCTTCGGAGGCGTCGATCAGTTCGCCAGCAAGACGCAGATCCATCGACTTCTCGCCACGCTTCTTGGCGGCTTCACGGAGCCAACGCATAGCCAGGGCCAGGCGGCGCACGGGGCGCACTTCAACCGGCACTTGGTAGTTGGCACCGCCAACGCGGCGGCTCTTGACTTCGACGATCGGCTTGATGTTGTTGATCGCCAGGCTGAAAACCTCGATCGGCTCTTTGCCGGTCTTGGTGGCGACTTGCTCGAGGGCGCCGTAAACGATGCGCTCGGCGACGGCCTTCTTGCCGTCCAGCATGACGACGTTCATGAACTTGGCGAGCTCGACGCTGCCGAACTTGGGATCGGGCAGAATCTCGCGCTTGGGTACTTCGCGACGACGGGGCATTGTTGCTTCCTTGTGTCTGTTCAGTTGAACCGTGTTTCATTACACGGCCATGGCCGTCCATTGGGACGACCCCTTACGTGCCGCGCACCTTCCCATCATCTGGACGGCGCGGTCGCACTTCCCGGGTGACGGACTTCCGTCACGTGGGGGTACTGCCGACTTGCTATTAAGCCTTCTTCGGGCGCTTGGCGCCGTACTTCGAGCGGGCTTGCTTACGGTCCTTGACGCCTTGCAGGTCAAGGGAACCGCGCACGATGTGATAACGCACACCGGGCAAGTCCTTCACACGGCCGCCACGCACCAGAACCACCGAGTGCTCTTGCAGGTTGTGGCCTTCACCGCCGATGTACGAAATGACTTCGTAACCGTTGGTCAGACGCACTTTGGCAACCTTACGCAGAGCGGAGTTCGGCTTCTTGGGGGTGGTGGTGTACACGCGAGTGCACACGCCGCGGCGTTGCGGGCAGTTTTCGAGCGCGGGGCTCTTGCTTTTGATGATGCTGACTTCGCGCGGCTTGCGCACGAGTTGGCTAATGGTAGGCATGACCTTTGAAATCCCTTTTACGTACCACTGGTAAGTACTTACGTACTCGTCTCCTGGAGCGGGTGAGCTTTCGGAGAAGGCAGTTCGCGCAAAACCGCCTCAAACGTTCAAATACGTAAAAGAGCGGGCTTGCCAACAAACCATGACAAACGCACAAAATCGGGTGCAGTCAGAAAAACAGTTGGTGCTAGCTGGGCCAAGGACAAAGGTTCGTGACGCGCCTTTGGGCCTTGATCCTGAACTGTCTGCCTGAGCGTGCGGATTTTGCGCGCGAAATAAAGCAGTAAGCCCTTTAGCATAACTGAGATCAAGGGCTACTGTCAAAGTTTTTTGTAAGTGTCGCGCAGCGGCGAGTTGGCGCGAAAAGCGGGGCACTTGAGCGCCGCTGGCGAAAATTGGGGCCACGTAGCGGGCAGATCGAGGACCGGCAAGTGCGGCCGGCCGTGACGCCCTATCGGGGCAATCCCTGCCCTCCGGCATGGCTCCGCGAAGTGTACAGCGTGCGCGTTTAGCGGTCTGTAAAAAGATAGCCGCTGCCGTATACCGTGCGGATCGGCAACACCACGCCTGCCTGTTCGGCCTTGCGCCGCAGCCGGCTGACGATAACGTCGATGCTGCGCGCGCTGCTGGCTCGTGCAGCGCCCCCTTCCACCTGCAATTCGTTCCCCAGGGCTTCGCGGTCGACCGCCTTTCCCGCCACGTTCAGCAGGGCGCGAACGATGAGGCGCTCGTTGGCGGACAGCGACAGCGTGACGCCATTCGGGGCGGCCAGCGTCCAGCCCTGGTCGTGGAGCTCCCAGCGGCCGTTGCCCGCGTCCTGCGGCTCGGCGGGATCGGCGGCCGCCGGCAGGCGGCGCGCCAGCGCCAGCAAGATGCAGACGAGTTCACGAGGATCCTGGGGATCGGGCAGGCAGGCATCGGCGCCGCTCTGCAGGCAGCGCAGGCGGCTGTCCACGGGCATGCCCTTGCCGACAACCACGATGCCCAGCGGTGCGGAGCCATGCAGCCGCGCAATGAGGGCGTAACCGATTTCGCCCGACGCGCCGATGTCCAGAACCACGGCGTCGTGGTGGCCGCTGCTGAGCAGGCCGAACAATTCCAACGAGGTCGAGCATCCGCGGGCCGAGATGCCGGCCTGCAACAGCGTGGACACGGACGAACCGCGCACGGTTTCGTCCGGTGACATCACAAGTATGCGCAATTGATTCATATCTGTTCCGGTCTGCATTCCCTCCCCTTGCACCGCCTGCTGTGTCGCGGCTGGTGACATCGTTGGAACAGTTTGGCGTCGCCCTATGCAACAACTCCAGTCAAGATTCGTCAACTTTGCAATGTTTGACAGTTCTTGCCATAACGTAGCCGCGGAAGGGTTTTCCCGAGTTATCATTCGTTTACATAAATCCCCCCTTCGTTTTGCTAGGTCGCCACACGCGCGCCTGCGCAGCCAACTTTCGCGAGAACTCGTCTAATGAAAATCGCGTCGCTGGAAGACGACCTGGACCAGGCTCGGCGCATCCAGCAAGTTCTGACCGCCGCCGGCTATGCTTGCACCAGCTATCACCAGAGCCGGGATCTGCTCGCCGCCCTTCGCACTGAAACGTATGACCTGGTGCTGCTGGACTGGCACCTGCCCGACATCGACGGCGACGACGTCGTCCGCTGGCTGCGCACACACATCGGCGCGCGCATTCCCGTGATTTTCCTGACCAACCGGTCGGCCGAGGATGATCTGGTCGAAGGCCTGCGTGCAGGCGCGGACGACTACATCGTCAAGCCGATGCGTCCGCTGGAGCTGCTGGCACGGGTCGCGGCGCTGTTGCGCCGCAGCCAGATCGCCGAGCCCGTCGACCAGACCATTGAAGTCGCGCGGTATCGGGTCGACCCCGCGGCGCGCGCCATTTCGCTGGACGACGTCGCGATTTCGCTGGCCCCGAAGGAATTCGAGCTGGCGCTGCTGTTCTTTCGCAATGTCGGCCGGCTCATGTCGCGCGACGTGCTCGCCGAGTGCGTCTGGAACCGCGAAATCCCCGCCACCTCGCGCACGTTGGATACGCACCTATCGAACATCCGGCAGAAGCTGCAGCTCCGTCCGCAGCACGGCGTGCGCCTGACCTCCTCTTATGCGCTTGGCTACCGGCTCGAACTGGTCAGCCCGTCCGACGACGGCCAGAACCTCTCGCCGTAACGGCGTCGCCCGAATCCCTGGAGAATCGTTTGCCATGAGCCGCTTCCGCGCGCTTTCTCTGCTTGTCCTGGCTTCCTGCATGACGCTGGCCGCCCCCGCGCACAGCCAGCCCGCCGGCGCATTGGGCGACGACTTCATCCATCGCGTGCGCCAGGGCGAGACGCTGATCGAACTGGCCACGCAGTACACACGCAACCAGGCCAACTGGAACCGGTTGCAGACGCTCAACAAGGTCGTGACCCCGGAATTGCTGCCCATCGGGTTGGAACTGCACATCCCGCTGGCGATGATTCCGGTGCGCGACGCGCAGGCGCAGGTCGTGCACGTCAGCGGTCAGGCCAGCCTGAATGGCAAGTCCGTGCAGCCCGGAACGCCGGTGTCCGAAGGCAGTACGCTGGAAACCGCCCCCAACGGTTTCGTCACCCTGCAGCTTGCCGACGGATCGCGGCTCACGTTGCCGTCCAACGGCGCGGTGGACCTCACACGCCTGCGCCAGTTTGAAGGCACTGCGCTGACGGATTCGGTGATCAATGTGCGGCGCGGCAGCGTGGAATCCAGCGTCGCGCCAGCGGGCCAGGGTGTGGGCCGTTTCGAGATCCGCACGCCGGTCGCCGTGACGGGCGTGCGCGGCACGCGATTCCGCGTGCAGAGCAGCGCGCAAGGCGTCCATAGCGAAGTCCTGGAGGGCAGCGTGCGCTTGCAGGCGCACGCGCCCGGCGATTCGCCCGCCAAGCCGGTCGCGGTGGCGCAAGGTTACGGGGCCGCGGTGGGCGCCGACGGCGCCATGTCCGCCCTGCGTCCGCTGCTCGCCGCGCCACAATTGGGCGATCCGGTACGCGCCGGCGGCACGTGGTCAGTGCCGTTTGCGCCGGTCGAAGGGGCGCAAAGCTATCTGGTTCGCGTCTCGCGCGATGCCGATGGCGCGCTGCCCGTGTCGTCCGCCAGCTTTCCCGCCAACGACATCCGCTTTTCCGCGCCGGGCCCCGGCACGTTCTACGTGTCGGTGCGCGCCGTCGATGCCCTTGGCCTGCACGGGGCGGATTCGGTCCGATCCTTCGAGGGCGCGAACATGTTGATGACGTCGTACGGCCTTGGCGTTGGCAGCGGCTCTGGCGGGCTGGTGACGCTGACCGCGTACTAGGACAGACGCCATGGCCGCCCCCGCCGACTCGCTCGACCGGTCCTGGCGGTCCGGATTGTGGCTGACGTTGGCGTTGGCGGCGCTGGCCGCTTTCCTGGGCACTTTCAATGGGCTCGGCCGTCTTGATCAGGTCTTCTACGACCGCGCGGTGGTGATGACGGGCCGTCCGGCTGATCCGGACATCCTGGTCGTGGCGATCGACGACGCGAGCATCGACGCGCTGGGACGCTGGCCGTGGCGGCGCGCCATCCACGCGGCCTTGCTCGACCGGCTGGCGGGCGCGCGGGCTGTGGGGGTGGATCTCATCTTTGCCGAGCCAGACAAGATCAATGCCGCAGACGACGCCATCCTGGCGGACAGCATCCGGCGCAACGCGCACACCGTGCTGCCCGTGGTCCTGGACCGGCTGAGAAGCCCGACGGCCATCGGCCTGCCGATCCCCGAATTGGCGCAGGCATCGGCCTCCACCGGCTTCATCAATGCAGTCATCGACCCGGACGGCGTCGTGCGCGAAGCCGCCCTCACCGCGCAATTTGCCGGCGACCGCAGAAATCATCTGGCCATCTCGATGCTCGAGGTCGGCGGCGAAGCTGATCGCGCCCAACGGTTGCTCAAGCGTGCCAACGCCGACGGACGGATCCTGATCCCGTATGCAGGCCCGCCCGGCCACGTGCGGACCGTCTCCTATCTTTCGGTGCTGCGGGGCGATTGGACGCCCGATGAGCTGCGCGGCAAGTATGTGCTGGTGGGCGCCTGGGCGACGGGCCTGGGCGACGAGTATCCGACGCCGGTGTCGCACGACGTCAGCGGCATATCGGGCGTGGAGATCATCGCCAACGTTCTGCAGGCCGCGCGGGACGACATCGCCTTCCAGCGGCCACCGGCCGGGTGGAGCGCGCTTTTCGCGCTGTTGCCGGTGTTGCTCGCCAGCTTGGCCTTGTGGCGCCTGTCGCCCAAGAAGGCGCTGCTGGTCAGCCTTGCGCTGCTTGCCGCCATCCCGCTTGCATCGTGGCTGCTGCTTGCCCAGGCCTATCTGTGGTTCGCACCGACCGCAGCGTTGGCGGGCGTGGCCTTGTGCTATCCGCTCTGGAGCTGGCGCAATCAGGAAGCCGCGCTGCGCTATATGGATACGGAACTGCAGCGCCTGCAGCGCGAATACCCCCCGATCCTGAACGAAGCCCGCGTGCAGCTTGCCAATCCGAATGCGTCGCTGGAGAGCCGGGTCGGCGAACTTCGGCGTGCGCTGGCGCGAGTGCGCAACCTGCGGCGGTTCCTGGCTGACGGGCTGGACGGCATGCCGGATGCGACGCTGGTGTTCGACCAGGAAGGCCGCATGCGATTCCGCAACCAGGCCGCCATCCTGTTCTTCCAGCGGCTTGGCATCCGTCCGCCTCGGATCGGCCGGCCGGCGGCGCACCTGCTGGAACATACCCTCGCCGACGAGGCGGCGCGGACACGCGTGGCAGAGGCCCTAAGCGGCCGTCCGCCCGCCGACGCCGCCTCGCCTTGGAGCGCGGACGTCGAAGTGCGCGACCGCGCCGGCCGCGACCTGATCCTGAAATGCGCCCCCATCCACACGGCCGAGGGCCAGTTCGCAGGCACGGTCGCCACGCTGACCGACATCTCAAGCATTCGCCAGGCCGAGCGGCAACGCGAAGAAACGCTGCGCTTCATCTCGCACGACATGCGCGCGCCGCAAAGCTCGATTCTTGCGTTGGTGGAGCTATCGCGGGAAGGCGGGCAGCAGGAAGTGCGGCCCGACACGCTCGAGCGCATTGCGATGCTGGCCAACCGCACGCTCACGCTGGTCGATGACTTCGTGCATCTGACACGTGCCGAATCGATGCCGATCAGCACCATCGAGCTGGATCTGGGCAGTTTGCTGCAGGACGCCGTCGACGATCTCTGGCCGTCTGCCAACAAACGCGGCATCGCATTGGAGACCCGGATGCCGCTGCCGGTTGCCTACACCCGCGGCGAACAGACGCTGCTGATACGCGCGCTCTGCAACCTGGTCGACAACGCCATCAAGTACAGCGCCAGCGGCACGCGCATCGAATGCGGCATTGATGAACAGCCCGGCTTCTGGCGCGTGCGCATCAAGGATCAAGGCCAGGGAATCGCGGCCCAGGACGTAGCCCGGTTGTTCGAACCGTTTGCGCGGGTGGGCGTTGAAACGCGGGGGGATGTGGGCGGTGCCGGATTGGGACTGGCTTTCGTGCACACCGTAGCCAAACGGCATGGCGGGCGCATCGAGGTGCAGAGTGAACCGGGCGTCGGCTCAGAGTTCATCCTGCACCTGCCGAAGGTGTAGACCGCCTTATTTACTGGAAGGTGTGCGAGATGACCGCCGGCTTGCCCGGCTTGACCTCAAGCGTCATGCGCAACGGCGGCAGGTCGGCGTTGCGCACGACCACCTGGTACTTGCCCGGAATCAGCTTGAGGTCCTTCACGGGCGGGCTGATGCCGCGCGCCACGCCGTTGATCCAGACTTCACCCCATGGACGGATGTCCAGCCGCACGGTGACCGGCACGGGCTTGGGCTTGGGCGCCTCTTCAGTGGCGGCGGGCGGCGCCGGTTCCTGCACTTCGGGGGTTGGCGGCGCCTCGGCGGTACTCGCCGGATTTGACTGCGCCCCCGCGGATGACGCGGCGGCCGTCGCGGCAGACCCGGCGGCGGCTGGCTGGCCGGATGCGGCGCCGCTGGCCGTCAACGACGGCAGATCCGCAGGCGCCTGAGTGGTCGCTGGCGCCGGCGGTGGCGCGGGCGGCGGGGTCTGCGGCAACGGATGCACGACGGGCGGATTCGGCTGCACGACTTCCGAGCGCGTGATGAGGGCGTTGGGCGTGCCCTTGCCCCACTGAAACCACGCGTATACGCCTGCGCCGATGAGCGCCAGGATCAACAGCCAGAACAGCAACGGTCCCCGCCGGCGGGCGGGCTCGCGCCGTTCCGGTAAACCCGCCATGGGCGCGACCTTGGCCACTTCGTCCAATTCGTCTTCGGGCGCTTCGGGTTCGTCGTAGGCCGCAACGCCCAGCAGGCTGGCCAGCTCAGCCAACGACTGCGGCCGCGCCTTGGTGTCCATCGACATGCCGGCATCGATGACACGCAGGAATTCCTGGCTGTACTTGGGCAGCCCCATGTCCGCCAGCGCTTCGTATTCGTCGTGGGCGCGGCGTTCCGGCGCCGGCGGCGGCCGGCTGCCGATCACCAGGGCGTACGCCACCGCGCACAGGGAGTAGATGTCCGACCAGGGGCCGCGCGGCCATTCCATTGAGTCGGTGTACAGCTCGAACGGCGCGAAGCCGGCGGCCGGCGTCCGGCTGGAACGGCGCGACCGCGCCACCGCCAGTTCGGGCAGCAGATGCGCGCGCGCGTTCTCGTCCATGCCGACGGTTTCGAGCGAAATGTCGCCACAGATTTCGCCCTGCGCATGCAGTGCGACGAGAGACGGCAGAAGGTCCGAGAGAAGCCGCTTGATGCGCGACTCCGGCACCCCGCCTGCCGCGCTGGCGGCAATGGCGCTCAACGGGCGCAGGGCCAACGGCGCGGCGCCGGAAAAGGGGCCACGCGGCGTCAACAAGCCGGCGGGAGTAGACATCATCGAAGCTGCGCGTGCGCGCCAAAACGGGTTCAGGGGCTATTTAGGCGGAATATTATCCAATCCGCAAGGTCAGGACATTGCCGAAAATGTCCGAGCGCATCAGGCTGTGGCACGATAGCGTACTGCGTCATCACCCTACATCTTTAGAAGCCATGAAAATTCGCATCCTGAGCAGTCTGCTTGGCGTATCGGCCCTCCTGGCCGGTTGCGCGGGCATCTCCAAACCGAAACCCGAGAGCCCTCCGACGGCCGAAGCCCTGGCCGAGCTGCAGCAGGTGCGCGACCAATACAGCGCCGGTCAATATGGCGAAGTCATCCGCGGCGTTGCCCGGTCCGATACCCTGGCCACCTCGTCCAAAGCAGTACGCATAGAGGCCTACAAGCTTCAGGCGTTCAGCTATTGCGTGACGCGTTATACCCAGCTTTGCGAGGACAGCTTCGCGCGTATCCTGGTGCTGGATCCGGCGTTTGAACTCGCCCCCGCCGAAGCCGGTCATCCGGTCTGGGGACCGGTCTTCCAGCGCGCCCGCGCACAGGCCGCCAAGTAGTCCTGCCGCACCCGTTCTTTTCGCAAGAAAAAAGGCCGCTGATTCGCATCAGCGGCCTTTTTATTTTCAGGCTTCCACCGCAGCCTCGCGGTGGAACCTGTCCGGACGATCCGCTTATTCGGCGGCGTCGTCGGTACCCACGTCGGAAGCAGGCGTCTCGGCGTCCGAACCCACCGTGACCGGTGCGTCTTCGAACGGGTTGGCCTGCTGGCGAGCGGCTTCGCGTTCCGCCGCCTCCAGCTGTTCCTTGTCGCGGCGTGCATGGTGGTAAGCCAGGCCGGTACCCGCCGGGATGAGGCGGCCGACGATGACGTTTTCCTTCAAGCCACGCAGGTCGTCGCGCTTGCCCATGATGGCGGCTTCGGTCAGGACACGGGTGGTCTCCTGGAACGAAGCGGCCGAGATGAACGAGTCGGTCGACAGCGAGGCCTTCGTGATACCCAGCAGCACGTTGTCGTACGTAGCCGGACGCAGGTCGGCAGCCGTGACGCGGTCGTTTTCGTTCAACAGCTCGGAGCGCTCGACCTGCTCGCCCGGGATGAACTCGGTGTCGCCCGCGTCAACGATGTTCACACGGCGCAGCATCTGACGAACAATCACTTCGATGTGCTTGTCGTTGATCTTCACGCCCTGCAGACGGTAAACGTCCTGCACTTCGTCGACGATGTACGTCGCCAGCTTCTCGATGCCTTGCAGGCGCAGGATGTCGTGGGGATCGGCCGGGCCGTCCACGATCATTTCGCCCTTGTTCACCACCTGGCCGTCGTGCACCAGCACCTGCTTTTCCTTCGGAATCAGGAACTCGTGGCTCACGCCTTCCAGGTCGGTGATGACCAGACGCTGCTTGCCCTTGGTGTCCTTGCCGAACGAAACCGTACCGGTGACGTCGGCGAGCATGCCGGCGTCCTTCGGCGAACGGGCTTCGAACAGTTCGGCCACACGCGGCAGACCGCCGGTAATGTCGCGGGTCTTTTGCGATTCTTGCGGAATACGCGCCAGAACCTCACCCACGGCAACCTGCTGGCCGTCACGCACCGTGATCAGCGCACCCACCGGGAACGAGATGTTCACCGAGTGATCGGTGCCGGCGATCTTGACGTCTTCGCCGTTCTCGTTGACCAGCTTGATCTGCGGACGCATGACGATCTTGCCGCCACGGGTCTTCGGCGTGATGACGACGAGCGTCGACAGGCCGGTGACTTCGTCCACCTGCTTGGCAACGGTCACGCCTTCTTCGATGTTCTCGAAGCGGACGGCGCCGCCGTATTCCGACACGATCGGACGGGTCAGCGGATCCCACGTTGCCAGGCGCGCGCCGGCCTTCACGGCCTCGCCATCGCCCACCAGCACGGTCGCGCCGTACGGGATCTTGTGACGTTCGCGTTCGCGGCCGTTGTCGTCGAAGATCGCCAGTTCGCCCGAGCGCGAGATCGCGACACGTTCGCCCTTGGCGTTCGTGACGTAGCGCATCGTGCTGGCAAAACCGACGGTACCGGTCGACTTGGTTTCCACCGCGCTGGCCAGGGCCGAACGCGACGCCGCGCCACCGATGTGGAACGTACGCATCGTGAGCTGCGTGCCCGGTTCACCGATGGACTGGGCAGCGATAACGCCAACTGCCTCGCCCTGGTTGACCGGCGAACCACGACCCAGGTCGCGGCCGTAGCAGTGCGCGCACAGACCATGACGCGTTTCGCAGGTCAGCGGCGTGCGGACCTTGACTTCGTCCACGCCGATGCGGTCGATGGTGTCGACCAGATCTTCGTCCAGCAGGGTGCCGGCGACGATGGCCGTTTCCTGCGTGTCCGGGTTGACGATGTCCACGGCAGCGACGCGGCCGAGGATACGGTCGCGCAGCGGTTCGATGACTTCACCGCCTTCGACCAGGGCCTTCATGTTGTAGCCCTGCGACGTGCCGCAGTCGTCTTCGGTAATGACCAGATCCTGCGTCACGTCGACCAGACGACGGGTCAGGTAACCCGAGTTCGCGGTCTTCAGTGCCGTATCGGCCAGACCCTTACGCGCACCGTGAGTGGAGATGAAGTACTGGAGTACGTTCAGGCCTTCACGGAAGTTTGCGGTAATGGGCGTCTCGATAATCGAGCCGTCCGGCTTGGCCATCAGGCCGCGCATACCGGCCAGCTGGCGGATCTGGGCAGCCGAACCGCGGGCGCCCGAGTCAGCCATCATGTAGATGGAGTTGAAGGACTCCTGGCGCACTTCCTCGCCGTGACGGTTGGTCACGGGCTCGGTGGCCAGTTGTTCCATCATCGCCTTGCCGACCTTGTCGCCAGCCTTGCCCCAGATGTCCACAACGTTGTTGTAGCGCTCTTGGGACGTGACCAGACCCGACGAGTACTGCTTGTCGATTTCCTTCACTTCGCGGCTGGCTTCGGCCAGGATGCCTTCCTTGGCGGTCGGGATCAGCATGTCGCCCATGGCGATCGAGATACCGCCGCGCGTGGCCAGGCGGAAGCCCGACTGCATCAGCTTGTCGGCGAAGATCACCGTGTCGCGCAGGCCGCAGCGGCGGAACGACTGGTTGATCAGACGCGAGATTTCCTTCTTCTTCAGCGCCTTGTTCAGGACGGTGAAGGGCAGGCCCTTGGGCAGGATCTCGGACAGCAGCGCGCGGCCGACCGTCGTCTCGTGACGGCGGATGACCGGTTGCCATTCGCCGTTCTCGTCGCGCTCGTGTTCCTTCAGGCGCACGGTGATGCGGCTTTGCAGCTCGACTTCGTTGTTGTCGTAGGCGCGCTGGACTTCAGCGACGTCCATGAAGAAGATGCCTTCGCCACGGCCGTTGATGCGCTCGCGGGTCGTGTAGTACAGACCCAGCACGATGTCCTGCGACGGCACGATCGACGGTTCGCCGTTGGCCGGGAACAGCACGTTGTTGGACGCGAGCATCAGCGTACGCGCTTCCAGCTGGGCTTCCAGCGACAGCGGCACGTGAACGGCCATCTGGTCACCGTCGAAGTCGGCGTTGAACGCCGCGCAAACCAGCGGGTGCAACTGGATCGCCTTGCCTTCGATCAGCACCGGCTCGAACGCCTGGATGCCAAGACGGTGCAGCGTCGGCGCACGGTTCAGCATGACCGGGTGTTCGCGGATGACTTCTTCCAGGATGTCCCAGACCACCGGTTCCTGGCTTTCGACCAGTTTCTTGGCAGCCTTGATGGTCGTGGCCAGGCCCATCATCTCCAGACGATTGAAGATGAACGGCTTGAACAGTTCCAGGGCCATCAGCTTGGGCAGACCGCACTGATGCAGCTTGAGCTGCGGACCCACCACGATGACCGAACGGCCCGAGTAGTCGACGCGCTTGCCCAGCAGGTTCTGACGGAAACGACCGCTCTTGCCCTTGATCATGTCGGCCAGGGACTTGAGCTGGCGCTTGTTGGCGCCCGTCATGGCCTTGCCTCGGCGGCCGTTGTCCAGCAGCGAGTCGACCGCTTCCTGCAGCATGCGCTTTTCGTTGCGCAGGATGATTTCAGGCGCCTTGAGCTCGAGCAGACGCTTCAGACGGTTGTTGCGGTTGATGACGCGGCGGTACAGGTCGTTCAGGTCGGAGGTCGCGAAGCGGCCGCCGTCCAGCGGCACCAGCGGACGCAGGTCCGGCGGCAGCACGGGCAGCACTTCCA
Organism: Achromobacter sp. UBA4530; assembly: GCF_002388205.1. NCBI lineage: Bacteria > Pseudomonadati > Pseudomonadota > Betaproteobacteria > Burkholderiales > Alcaligenaceae > Achromobacter > Achromobacter sp. UBA4530. The sequence goes on from NZ_DGMA01000034.1 coordinate 14,360, forward strand.
TGACCATCCACTCGGCCTTGATGCCGGACTTCTGGAAGCCTTCCAGCACCTTCAGGCGCTTGGAGATCTTCTTGATCTTGGCTTCCGAGCTGGTGGCCTTCAGTTCGCCGCGCAGCGTTTCCACTTCGCGGTCGATGTCGATGGTGCGCAGCAGTTCGCGCACGGCTTCGGCGCCCATCAGGGCACGGAAGTCGTCGCCGTATTCCTCGGTCTTGGCCAGGAAATCGTCGTCCGACATGATCTGGCCGCGCTTGAGCGGCGTCATGCCGGGTTCGATCACGCACCAGGCTTCGAAGTACAGCACGCGTTCGATGTCGCGCAGGGTCATGTCGAGCACCATGCCCAGACGCGACGGCAGGCTCTTCAGGAACCAGATGTGCGCGACGGGGCTGGCCAGCTCGATGTGGCCCATGCGTTCACGGCGAACCTTGGCGACGGTGACTTCAACGCCGCACTTTTCGCAGATCACGCCACGGTGCTTCAGGCGCTTGTACTTGCCGCACAGGCACTCGTAGTCTTTGATCGGGCCAAAGATCTTGGAGCAGAACAGGCCGTCACGCTCGGGCTTGAACGTGCGGTAGTTGATCGTCTCGGGCTTGCGGACTTCGCCGTAGGACCACGAACGGATCTTCTCGGGCGAGGCGATGCCGATCTTGATGGCATCAAACTGCTCGTCTTGAGAGACTTGCTTAAAGAGGTCGAGTAGCGCTTTCATTAGTTACGCTCCAAATCCATGTCCAGGGCCAACGAGCGGATTTCCTTGACCAGAACGTTGAACGATTCCGGCATGCCGGCGTCGATCACGTGGTCGCCCTTGACGATGTTCTCGTAAACCTTGGTACGACCGTTGATGTCGTCCGACTTCACCGTCAGCATTTCCTGCAGGGTGTAGGCGGCGCCGTATGCTTCCAGCGCCCACACTTCCATTTCCCCGAAACGCTGGCCGCCGAACTGCGCCTTGCCGCCCAGCGGCTGCTGGGTCACGAGCGAGTACGGGCCGGTGGAACGGGCGTGCATCTTGTCGTCGACCAAGTGGTGCAGCTTCAGGTAGTGCATGTAGCCGACAGTCACGGGGCGCTCGAATTGCTCGCCCGTGCGGCCGTCGAACAGCCATGCCTGCGTACGCGAAGGCGTCAGCGCCATGCGCTCGGCGACGTCGTCCGGATAGGCCAGTTCCAGCATCTTGGTGATTTCCTCTTCGGTCGCGCCGTCGAAGACGGGCGTCGCGAACGGCACGCCGTTCTTGAGGTTCTGGGCCATTTCCATGACTTCGTCATCGGTCAGTTCGTCGATGCGCGCGCCGGAGCCGGTCGTGTTGTAGACCTTGTCCAGATAAGCGCGGACGTTCTTGACCTGCGCCGTGCGCTCGTCACGCAGCATGTCGGCGATGCGATGGCCAACACCCTTGGCAGCCCAGCCCAAGTGAACTTCCAGCACCTGGCCGACGTTCATCCGCGAGGGCACGCCCAGCGGGTTCAGAACGATGTCGGCCGGCGTGCCGTCAGCCATGTGGGGCATGTCTTCCACCGGGGTGATGCGCGAGACCACACCCTTGTTGCCGTGACGGCCGGCCATCTTGTCGCCAGGCTGCAGACGACGCTTCACGGCCAGGTAGACCTTGATCATCTTCAGCACGCCCGGGGGCAGCTCGTCGCCTTGCGTCAGCTTCTTGCGCTTCTCTTCGAAGGCCAGATCGAACTGGTGACGCTTCTGCTCGAGCGATTCCTTGGCCTGTTCCAGCACGACAGCGTGCGGCTCATCGGCCAGACGGATGTCGAACCACTGCCAGCGATCCAGGTCGGCCAGGTAGGCCTTGGTGATCGTCGCGCCCTTTGCCAGCTTGCGCGGGCCGCCGTTGACGGTCTTGTTGACCAGCATCTTTTCGATACGGTCGAACTGGTCGTTTTCAACGATGCGCAGCTGGTCGTTCAGGTCCTGGCGATAGCGGCGCAGTTCATCGTCGATGATGGACTGGGCGCGCTTGTCGCGCACGATGCCTTCACGCGTGAACACCTGCACGTCGATCACGGTGCCGGTCATGCCCGAAGGCACGCGCAGCGAGGTGTCCTTAACGTCGGACGCCTTTTCACCGAAGATGGCGCGCAGCAGCTTTTCTTCCGGCGTCAGCTGGGTTTCGCCCTTGGGCGTGACCTTGCCGACCAGCACGTCGTCGGCGCTGACTTCGGCGCCGATGTACGTGATGCCGGAATCGTCCAGACGGTTCAACTGCGTTTCAGCCAGGTTGCTGATGTCGCGGGTGATTTCTTCCGGTCCGAGCTTCGTGTCGCGGGCCACAACCGTCAGTTCCTCGATGTGCACCGAGGTGTAGCGGTCATCCGCCACGACCTTTTCGGAGATCAGGATCGAGTCTTCGAAGTTGTAGCCGTTCCAGGGCATGAACGCGATCAGCATGTTCTGACCCAGGGCGAGTTCGCCCAGGTCGGTCGATGCGCCGTCAGCCAGCACGTCGCCCTTGGCAACGCGGTCGCCACGCTTGACGATCGGACGCTGGTTGATGTTCGTGTTCTGGTTGGAACGCGTGTACTTGATCAGGTTGTAGATGTCGACGCCCACTTCGCCGGCGACGTTTTCTTCGTCGTTCACGCGAATCACGACGCGCTCGGCGTCGACGTGGTCGACCAGACCGCCACGCAGCGCCTGCACGGTGGTGCCCGAGTCAACGGCCACGGTGCGCTCGATACCCGTACCCACGACCGGCTTTTCCGGGCGCAGGCAAGGCACGGCCTGACGTTGCATGTTGGCGCCCATCAGTGCGCGGTTCGCGTCGTCGTGCTCGAGGAACGGAATCAGCGAGGCAGCGACCGACACGATCTGCGACGGAGCAACGTCCATGTAGTGCACGTTGGCCGGGGCGGTCAGCATCGTTTCGCCAGCTTCACGGCAGGCGACCAGGTCGTCAACGAAACGGCCTTCTTCGTCGAGCGCGGCGTTGGCCTGCGCGATGACGTAGTGGCTTTCTTCGATGGCCGACAGGTAGTCGATCTGGTCGCTGACGCGGCCGTCGACAATCTTGCGGTAAGGCGTTTCCAGGAAGCCGTACTCGTTCAAGCGAGCGTACAGCGCCATGGAGTTGATCAGACCGATGTTCGGGCCTTCCGGCGTTTCGATCGGGCAGACGCGGCCGTAGTGGGTCGGGTGCACGTCGCGGACTTCAAAGCCGGCGCGCTCGCGGGTCAGACCGCCCGGGCCCAGTGCGGAAACACGACGCTTGTGCGTGATTTCCGACAGCGGGTTGGTCTGGTCCATGAACTGCGAGAGCTGGCTCGAACCGAAGAACTCCTTGATGGCAGCCGAGATCGGCTTGGAGTTGATCAGGTCGTGCGGCATCAGGTTTTCCGTCTCGGCCTGGCCCAGACGTTCCTTGACGGCGCGCTCGACGCGCACGAGACCGGCGCGGAACTGGTTTTCGGCCAGTTCGCCCACGCAACGCACGCGGCGATTGCCCAAGTGATCGATGTCATCGATCTGGCCACGGCCATTACGCAGCTCAACCAGCACCTTGATGGTTTCAAGGATGTCTTCGTTGGTCAGCGTCATCGGGCCGGTGATGTCTTCACCACGGCCCAGACGGCTGTTGACCTTCATGCGGCCGACGCGCGACAGGTCGTACGTCTCTTCGCTGTAGAACAGACGCTGGAACAGCGCTTCCACCGCTTCCTCGGTGGGCGGCTCGCCAGGACGCATCATGCGGTAGATGGCAACGCGCGCGGCCATCTGGTCGGCGGTTTCATCGGTACGCAGCGTTTGCGAGATGTAGGGACCGCGGTCCAGGTCGTTGGTGTACAGCGCCTGGAAATCGTGCACATTGGCGGCGCGCAAGGCGCCCAGCACGCTTTCCGTGATCTCGTCGTTGGCGTTGGCGATGACTTCGCCGGTGTCTTCATCGACGATGTTCTTGGCCAGCACGCGGCCGTACAGGAAATCTTCCGGCACGGAGATGCGCTGGATGCCGCCGGCAGCCAGGTCGCGCAGGTGCTTGGCGTTGATGCGCTTGTCTTTTTCGACGATCACCTTGCCCGAACGGTCGGCGATGTCGAAACGGGCCATTTCGCCCTTCCAGCGCTCAGGCACGAATTCCATCATCGCGCCTTCGCTCTTCAGTTCGAAGTTGTCGAAGTCGAAGAAGTTGGCCAGGATGGATTCCGGCGTCATGCCGATGGCCTTGCACAGGATCGTGACAGGCATCTTGCGACGGCGGTCGACGCGGAAGAACAGGACGTCCTTCGGGTCGAATTCGAAGTCCAGCCACGAGCCGCGGTAAGGAATCACGCGGGCCGAGAACAGGAGCTTGCCCGAGCTGTGCGTCTTGCCGCGGTCGTGTTCGAAGAACACGCCCGGCGAACGGTGCAGCTGCGAAACGATGACACGCTCCGTGCCGTTGATGACGAAGGAACCCGTGCCCGTCATGAGCGGAATTTCGCCCATGTAGACTTCCTGTTCCTTCACTTCCTTCACGGTGGGCTTGCTGACTTCGCGGTCAAGCAGCACCAGGCGGACCTTGGCTCGCAGGGGCGAGGCATAGGTCAGGCCACGTTGCTGACATTCCTTGACATCGAACACCGGTTCGCCGAGCACGTAGCTCACGAACTCCAAGCGCGCCATACCGTTGTGACTAACGATCGGGAAAATCGACGAGAACGCCGCCTGCAAACCGTCGGCTACGCGTTCGGACGGGGCGGTATCCGCCTGCAGGAAAGTTAGGTAGGATTGAAGCTGAGTCGCCAAAAGGAAGGGAACGTTTTGAACGTCTTCACGCTTGGCGAAGCTTTTGCGGATGCGCTTTTTTTCGGTGTACGAGTAAGGCATGAGCACTCCGACTCGAGGTTGCATGGGCCGTCAACCACGGCCCCAGGTGATACGACTCCAGGAAACCCCACTGAATGGGCATACCCTCAGTAGGGGTTTCCTGGAAACGCAAAAGCCCGGGGACTGCAAACTGTGCTGTCCCCGGGCAGTTGACGCAGGTCTTACTTGACTTCGACCTTGGCGCCAGCTTCTTCCAGCTTCTTCTTGGCGGCTTCGGCGTCAGCCTTGGCCACAGCTTCCTTGACGGGCTTCGGAGCGCCGTCGACCAGGTCCTTGGCTTCCTTCAGACCCAGACCGGTCAGCTCGCGCACGGCCTTGATGACGCTGACCTTGTTCGCGCCGGCTTCTTGCAGGACGACGGTGAACTCGGTTTGCTCTTCAGCAGCGGCGGCAGCGCCACCAGCGGCGGGAGCAGCAACAGCGACGGCAGCGGCAGCAGCCGACACGCCGAACTTCTCTTCCATTTCCTTGATCAGCTCGGACAGCTCGAGCACGGTCATGCCAGCGATGGCGTCAAGGATTTCAGCTTTGTTAAGTGCCATTTTTCAGAACTCCAAATATTTTGGTAATGCCAGGGTTTGGGTGTCGCTTCGTCGTTCAGCGAATTCCGGACAGCAGGGCGATTAGGCCGCTGCCTTCTGGTCGCGCACGGCAGCGAGGCCACGGGCGAACTTGGTCGGAACTTCGTTGAGCGTACGCACGAATTGCGCGATGGGGGCTTGCATGGTGCCAAGCAGCTTCGACAGCAACTCTTCGCGCGAGGGCATGGTGGCCAGAGCCTTCACACCTTCTTGGTTCAGCAAGTTGTTGGGCAGAGCGCCCGCCTTGATGACCAGCTTGTCGTTGCTTTTCGCGAAGCCAGCGATGACCTTGGCCGCCGCGACCGGATCGGTGCTGATGCCATAGATCAGCGGACCGGTCAGTTGCTCAGCCAACGGCTCGAAAGCCGTGCCGGCAACAGCACGACGGGCCAGCGAGTTCTTCAGAACACGCAGATACACGCCCGATTCACGCGCAGTTTTGCGCAGTACGGTGACAGAGGCGACGTCCAGACCACGGTACTCAGCGATAACAATCGATTGGGCCTTGGCGACTTCCGCCGAGACTTCCTCGATTACCACCGCTTTCTCTTGACGATTGAGACTCACGGTTTGAACACTCCATCAAAAGACGCCTGGGGCCGGAGCCTTGCGCGTCAACCGAATGCGGCGCCTGGACGAGTTCTTCGGGTAAAGAAATCTTCCTGGGGACGCCGTCTACGCTGGATCCGGACTATGCGAGCTCCGGGATTAAGCGGGGCAGCGGCGATGCTGCTTTCCTTGCGGAAGGAAGAATCCCTTCCACTGCCCTGCTCCAGCGGTCTTTGACAGCAACATCCGGAGGGGTCCGGATGCAGCCCAAAGTACGTTTACTGCTGTTGGCTTAGTTGGAAGCCGACAGCGAGGCAATTTCCACACGCGCACCGCCGCCCATCGTGGACGAAACGGCGAGCTTGCGCAGGTAAATGCCCTTGGCAGCTGCGGGACGCGCCTTTTGCAGGGCGTCGACCAGAGCGGCCAGGTTGGTTTGCAGCTGGTCCACGCCGAACGACGCACGGCCGATCGTTGCGTGGATGATGCCAGCCTTGTCGGTACGGTACTGAACCTGACCGGCCTTGGCGTTCTTCACAGCGGTTGCGACGTCGGGGGTCACGGTGCCGACCTTCGGGTTCGGCATCAGGCCGCGCGGGCCCAGGATCTGACCCAGGGCGCCGACGACACGCATCGTGTCGGGCGAGGCGATGACGACGTCAAAGTCCATTTGACCGGCTTTGATGCTGTCAGCCAGGTCGTCCAGACCAACGATGTCAGCGCCAGCAGCCTTGGCGGCTTCAGCCTTGTCGCCTTGGGCGAACACGGCGACGCGAACCGACTTGCCGGTGCCGGCGGGCAGCACGACCGAACCGCGGACCAGTTGGTCCGACTTCTTCGGGTCGATGCCGAGTTGCACGGCCACGTCAATGGATTCATTGAACTTGGCGACGGCGGTTTCCTTGACCAGGGTCAGGGCTTCAGCGACCGGGTACAGCTTGGTGCGGTCGATCTTTTGTGCAATAGCGGCGGCGCGCTTGGACAACTTTGCCATGATTAGATCCCCTCAACCGTGATGCCCATGCTGCGGGCGCTGCCAGCGATCGTGCGCACTGCGGCTTCCAGATCGGCGGCGGTCAGGTCGGGACCCTTGGCCTTGGCGATTTCTTCAGCTTGTGCGCGCGTCAGCGTGCCGACCTTGTCGGTATGCGGCTTGGGCGAACCCTTTTGCACGCCAGCGGCCTTCTTGATGAGGACCGTCGCGGGCGGGGTCTTCATGATGAAGGTGAAGCTCTTGTCCGCGAAGGCGGTGATCACCACCGGAATCGGCAGACCAGGCTCCATGCCTTGGGTCTTGGCGTTGAACGCCTTGCAGAATTCCATGATGTTCAGGCCACGCTGACCCAGAGCCGGGCCAATCGGGGGGGAGGGGTTAGCCTTACCAGCCGGCACTTGCAGCTTGATAAAGCCGACGATCTTCTTCGCCATGCTTTGCTCCTTGCGGGTTATATCGCCCTGGCCTGTGCGGACAGGGCTCCCCGGGGGTTAAATTCAGGTCTTTTCGACCTGGCTGAAATCGAGCTCGACGGGCGTGGCGCGACCAAAAATGGTGACGGACACACGGACCTTGCTCTTTTCGTAGTTGACTTCTTCGACGTTGCCGTTGAAGTCTGCAAACGGACCTTCCTTGACCCGAACCATCTCGCCCACTTCGAACAGGATCTTGGGGCGGGGTTTCTCGACGCCCTCTTCCATCTGGGAGAGGATCTTTTCGACTTCCTTTTCGGAAATCGGGGTCGGACGATTGCCCGAGCCGCCCAAAAAGCCGGTGACTCGGTTGGTGTTCTTGACCAGGTGCCACGTTTCGTCGGTCAGGTCCATTTCAACCAGGACGTAACCGGGGAAAATACGGCGCTCGGTGATCGACTTCTGACCACCCTTGACCTCGACGACTTCTTCGGAGGGCACAAGAATGCGGCCAAAAGACGTTTGCAGGCCCGCGCGCTCGATGCGCTCGTTCAGGGCCTTGTGTACGCTTTTTTCCATGCCGGAGTACACATGGACGACATACCAACGCTTACTCATTTGCCGTCCTTATTTCCAGCCCAGCAGCAGGCCGTAGAGAATCCATTCGATGCCCTTGTCGAGCACCCACATGAAAATGCCCATGACCGCGACAAACGCAAAAACGATGCCCGTCATCTGGGTCGTTTCCTTGCGAGTGGGCCACGCGACACGCTTGACTTCGTTGTAGGACTCGCTGGCAAAGCTCAGGGTACGGCGACCGGGTTCGCTGAACCAGGCGATCGCAGCTGCGATCACGAGGCCGCCGACGAACACACCGATACGAGCGGGCATCGGCTGTGCGCTAAGCACGGAAAACCCGACGATGCCAGCAATAACGACGAGAACCGCCAGCCCGAGCTTGACCCGGTCGGCGGTACTGGTTACGGTTTCAACGCTGGTATTAGACATATTGCGACGCGAGCCGCCGTGAATGCGTAACTCGCGATGATCTCCCGCGGGTTTATCCTGGCGGTGGCAGGGGCAGTAGGAATCGAACCTACAACCTTCGGTTTTGGAGACCGACGCTCTGCCAATTGAGCTATGCCCCTAAACACATCAAACTCTTGTTCCGCCTGCATCGGCTCGCGGAACCATACATAGTACTACTTTTACAGCAAAGATGGATAGAGGGGCATGAATGCCCACCCTACCCATCCGGGTATTGCTTACTTCAGGATCTTGGCGACGACGCCGGCGCCGACGGTACGACCGCCTTCACGGATGGCGAAACGCAGACCTTCTTCCATGGCGATCGGGGCCAGCAGCTTGACGGTCATCGTCACGTTGTCGCCCGGCAGA
>NZ_DGMA01000035.1:0-13255 GCF_002388205.1 Achromobacter sp. UBA4530
GTGACCGCGACGCCGTGCTGCCAGGGTCTTTGGTATGTGGCGCTACAAGAGCTGTGGTCAGGGCAGGAGATCTGCGGGGCCGCCGGGTTGCTGCCGCCCGGACGGCGGCAACCCGGCATCGGGTCGTGAGGCGTCGTGGCGTGTGCGCTGCGCGCTGGCGGGGATTGGTTTGCTAATGGTTCGCCTCACGGGGGGTGGGGCGGTGATGGGCGGCGCCGCGACGATTCGCCACAACCTGCCGACCTGTTCGCGCCGCCCATCGGGCACTTGAGTTCAAGTGACGATAAGCGGCGACCCGTGCTCGCACGAAGGAATCGCACGACGGTGTCAGACACCCGCAAAAAACGAGCGCTTTCGCCAAGATGGGTGTCTGACACCCTGGAATCACCCTTCAAGCCTGTAGCGTCTACGCGGGTGTCAGACACCCAAGCGCCTCCTACGCGCGAAGCGTCATCACCACAACGCAAGACGCCGCGTAAGTCTCCGGAGGCCGCCCGCGCGGCCGAACGGAGACGGGCATCGCAAGATGCTTCTAGGCTGAAGGTCTCTGCGCAAAAATGCCAAGCACGCTGGTCGTCGCAGCGGCCTGAAGACTTGAATTGCCGGAGTCCGGTGCGGTGGCGGCCCGGGGTGCGCGGGGCGTCGATAAGCCCGAGGGAATCCGTAGGAGTCGCCGAAGGCGAGGACGAGGATGACGAAGGGGAAGTCCGGAGCGAAGGCTCCGGACCGCAATCGTGGCCCCGCGCGCCCCGGGACGCCACCGTGCCGGACGTCTTAAGAACCGAATCCACCGCCGTGCCAGACACCTCAAGAACCAAAGCCGCCAAAATTCAAGAACCAGCACGCGCCCAAGTCGGAAAACCCCAAACCCGAATCCCAACGCAACGCTAACGATCTCCCCGTTAAACTCCCAACAAAAAAGCAAACGGAGGAGAAGACACCATGCGCATTCTGCTGGTCGAGGACAATCTCGATCTTGGCGATGCCGTTGAGAGCAAGCTGCGTTCGGCAGGTCATAGCGTGCAGTGGGTCCACGACGGCGTGCAGGCCTCGCGATGGGCGCTGGACGAGACCTGGGATGCGCTCGTGCTGGATATCAACTTGCCCGGCAAGGATGGCTTCACGCTCATCCGTGAATTGCGTGCCGCCGGGCTCGACGCGCCCGTGCTCGTCATGACCGCGCGCGCAGAGATCGAGGACAAGATCGACATGCTGGATCTTGGCGCCGATGATTACCTCGTCAAACCCTTTGACCTGCGCGAACTCGAAGCACGGCTGCGTGCCCTGTTGCGGCGGCCTGCGGGGCAGACCACCAGCGTTGCGCATTACGGCAATCTCAGTCTGGACCTGGCAAACAGGCATGTCGAACTGGCGGGTGCGCCGCTCGAACTCGGCCGGCGTGAATTCCGATTGCTTGAGATTCTGGTCGGAAAGCTGGGTCAGACCGTCGCCAAAGAACGCCTCATGAATCAGATCTTCGACCTGGACGACGGCTCGCTCAATGCGCTTGAGTTGCTGATCTCGCGGCTGAGAAAGAAACTGGCCGGCGCGTCCGTGGACATCGTCACCGTGCGGGGCGTCGGGTATCAGGCCCGCAGCCATGAAAATCCCTGAAAGCTTCTCCATCCGGCAACGCGTCTTCACGCTGGGCGCCGTGTTGCTTGCGTGCGCGCTCATCGGGCTGGTGTTCTTCCTGCGCGGCTACGCCCAGCGTGCTGCGGAACAGGCGTTTGATCGCCTGCTCGCCGCCTCCGCGTTGACCATCGCCGGATCGGTTCAGATCGAAGACAACGAAGTCACCGTCGAGCCGCCAGTCTCGTCGCTTGCCATGCTTTCCGGCGGCGAGCGCGTGTTCTACGAGGCGCGCACCTCCAACGGCAGGCTCATCACCGGGTACGGCGACCTTGCGCCCGGCCTGCCGCTCGCGCAGTCCGCCACGCCCGTCTTCACATACTTGCGGTATCACGACGAACCCATCCGCGTTGCGACCGTCGGCCGCCTCGTGTCCGCCAGCCAGCATGCCGGCTGGGTTACCTTGCGCGTCGCCGAGACGTTGGGGTCGCGCGAGGCGCTGGCCGGTGAAATTCTGCAGCGCAGCGTGTTGCCGCTGCTTGCCGTATCGCTGGTCGCGCTCGGCCTCTTGTGGTTTGGCGTCCAGCGCGCCTTTGCGCCGCTTGCCGTCGTCGAACGCGAACTGCGGCGTCGGGCGCCCGATGATCTGGAGCCGCTGTCCAAGCCCGTGCCGCGCGAGGTGCGGCGGCTCATCGAAGCGCTCAATGGCTTCATGCAGCGCCTGTCCGGCGCCATGGACAGCCTCAACACCCTGGTGGCCGACGCCGCGCATCAGGTTCGCACACCGCTGGCGTCGCTACGCGCGCAGGCCGAGGTCGCCCTGGACGAGACCGATCCGCAGCGATTGCATGCGCGGCTTGAACGCATCCATCTGAACGCCACCCACGCCAGCCAGCTCATCAACCAGTTGCTCATGGACGCCACCATCACCCACCGCATGGGCAAGGGCGCCCGCGCGCTTGTCGGCGTGGCGGAGACCGTCAACGAAACGCGCCGGCGCATTGGACCTCTGGATGCGCAGCGGCTGCGCATCGCCATTGCGCCTGAAGTGCGCCGCGCGCGCATCGCAGGGGATCGTGTCGCATTGCGCGAAATGCTGCGCAACCTCGTAGACAACGCCTTGCGTTACGCGCCGGATGGACCCGTTGAGATCCAAGCCATGCCAGTTGCCGGATATCGTGTCGCCCTTACCGTCTCGGATCGCGGGCCTGGCGTGGCCGACGATGAAAAGGAAACCGTACAGCAGCGGTTTTCGCGCGGCCGTGCGGGGGAATCGCTGCCCGGGTCCGGATTGGGACTGGCCATCGTGCGATCCGTGGCCGTCGCGCATGGCGGCTCGTTGTGGCTGCTCGACCGGCCCGGCGGCGGCCTGACGGCTCGCGTCGTGCTGCCCTTGGCGCGCGGCGGCGCCGGGCGCGCGCTGACCACAGCCGCGGCGGCGTTCTGCACGGCATGCCTGCTGCTCGCTGCGCCGTCCGCCGAGGTCCGCGCGGCAGGCGCGGCTGAGCCGGCGCGGGTCACATCAGATCCGGTTGCCGCTCCCGCCGCTGCCAAAACTGCCGACACCCCCCGCCCCACGCAGATCCCAGAAATCATCACCCGCTACCCCGCCCCCCAGGCTTCCTCCCGCGTCCTCACCATCGCCGGTCCGACCGACACGCCCGTCGTCGCGCCGCTCATCCAGGGCTTCCAGTCCCACCGCCCCGACGTCAGCGTCGTCTACCGCGAAATGGGCAGCCGTGAGCTCTACGAGGCCGCCATCGAAGGGCGTTTGCAGGACGTGGACGTGCTGATGAGTTCGGCATCCGACCTGCAGATCCGGCTGGCCAACGACGGGTACGCGCAAAGCTATGCCTCGCCCTACGCCGCGCGGCTGCCGTCCTGGGCCATCTGGCGGCACGAGGTCTACGGGTTCACGTTCGAGCCCGCGGTCATCGTCTATAACCCCAAGCGTTTTGCCGAGGCGGCCGTGCCGCGCTCGCGCCAGGACCTGCTGCGGCTGCTGGAACAGGACCCCCTGCGCCTGCGCGGACGCATCGGCACCTACGACATTGCCGCCAGCAGCCTGGGCTATCTGCTGGCCGAACAGGACGAACTGGTCTCGTCCAACTTCTGGGGGCTGGCCAACGCCATGGGCCAGGCCGGCGTGCGGCTGGCGGCCACCAGCGCCGAGATCCTGGATGCCATCGAGCGCGACGAACTGGACATCGGCTACAACATCCTCGGCTCGTACGCCTTGTCGCGCCAAGCCGCGGGCCGGCCCATCGGCGTGGTGTTTCCGCAGGACTACGTGCTCGTGCTGGCGCGCTCGGTGCTGATCGCGCGTACCGCCCCCAATCCCGATCTGGGACGTGCGCTGGTCGACTGGCTGCTGTCGCCCGCCGGCCAGCAGGTCGCGTCCAGCCATGCCGCGCTGGGCTCCATCATGGAAGACACGCCGGGGCGCTGGACCTCCGAAGCGGTGCTCGCGCGGTCGCAGGGCATCGTGCAGCCGGTGGTGTTGAGTCCGGCGTTGCTGGTGGGACTGGATCAGCGGCGCCATTCGCGCTTCGTGCAGAACTGGATTCGGCTCGTCACCGATACGCCGCAGCGGCCGTAATAGAAACGTGGGCCGGCCACGAACATAAAAAACGTGGGCGGACCCGGGACACGCCCAAGACGCCCCCGCCGCCATGCCCAGGGATTTCCCCTAGACGTCGCCTGCCGCCATGACAGGACGACGACAGACGCGCACTCCTAAGATGGCTGCACGCGGACCCCAGAGTCCGCAACAAGCCAAATCAATCGGAGACATCCCCCATGCTTGCCAAGTCCAAACTGGCGGCCGCCTGCGCCGCCGCATTCGCCATCGCCTCCGGCAGCGCCTTTGCGCAGGCAGTGCCCGCGGGCTACCCGGCCGACTACCAGAAGATCCTGGACGGCGCCAAGAAGGAAGGCAAGGTCGTCATCTATTCGACCACCGACACCAAGGCCGCCGGCCCCATCATCAAGGGCTTCGAAGCCATGTATCCGGGCGTCAAGGTCGAATACAACGACATGAACAGCACCGAGCTGTACAACCGCTACATCAGCGAACAGGCGGCGGGCGGCGGCAGCGGCGACATCGTCTGGAGCTCGTCGATGGACTCGGCCCTGAAGCTGGCCACCGACTACGCGCTGAAGTACCAGTCGCCCGAGGCAGGCAAGCTGCCGGCGTGGGCCAACTGGAAGGATTCGGCCTACGGCACCACCTACGAGCCGGCCGTCTTCATCTACAACAAGCGGCTCATTCCCGCCAATGAAGTGCCCACGACGCACGGTGCGCTGGCCAAGCTGATCGCCAGCCAGCCCGACAAGTTCAAGAACAAGGTCACCACCTACGACATCGAGAAGTCCGCCGTGGGGTTCATGCTGGCCGTGCAGGACAAGGCCAACGATCCCAAGTATTTCGACACCCTCAAGGACATCGCCAAGGGCGGCCTGATCGTGCAGTCGTCCACCGGCACCATGATGGAACGCGTGTCCTCGGGCGAGAACCTGATCGGCTACAACATCCTGGGCTCCTACGCCGAAACGCGCGCCAAGAACGATCCGTCGCTGGGCGTGGCCTACCCCACCGACTACGCGCTGGTGCTGTCGCGCGTCGCGTTCATCAGCAAGAAGGCCAAGAACCGCAACGCCGCCAAGCTGTGGATGGACTACCTGCTGTCCCAGAAGGGCCAGGAGATCATGGCCAATCAGGCCGACCTGGCGTCCGTGCGCGATGACATCGAAGGCGACAACGACGTGGACGGCATGACCAAGAAGCTGGGCGCCTCGCTCAAGCCGATTCCGGTCAACGAAACGCTGCTGGACTACCTGGAGCAGAACAAGCGCCTGGAATTCATCAAGCAATGGCGGGCGGCAGCGGGCAAGTGATGCCCCGGCTCCGGGCGGTCACCCGGCCCGGAGCCGCCGCCAACGCAGCGGACGGCGCGCCGTCCGCCTGACCCTGCCCCGGGGCCATCGCCCCGGCGGCGCGGCCACCGCGTCATTTCCGAACACAGGATTTCCCATGCAGTCATTGCGCAGAAAATGGCAGTCCCTGCCACGCGGCGTGGTGGTGCTGATCACGGCGCTCGCCATCTACGTGCCGCTGTCGTTCATCATCATCCAGAGTTTTCTCTCGGCGCCCTTCTTTGCCCCGTCCAAGAGCTGGAGCCTGGACGCCTTCCGCTTCATCTTCGCGGACCCCGATTTCTACAAGGCGCTACGCAGCGGCTTCATCCTGGCATTCGGCCTGGCCGCCATCGCCATTCCGCTGGGCGGCATGCTGGCGTTCCTGATGATCCGCACCGACCTGCCCGGCCGCCGCTGGATCGAGCCGCTGATCCTGGTGCCGGTGTTCGTGTCTCCCATGGTGCTGGGCTTTGGCTACGTCGTCGCGGCCGGTCCGGTCGGCTTCTTCTCGACCTGGGTGCAGAACATCCTGGGCTTCGTGCCCTGGAACGTCTATTCGCTGACCAGCATCGTCATCATCGCCGGCCTCACGCACGTGCCGCACGCCTACCTGTACATCTCGTCGGCGCTGCGCAGCATGGGGTCCGACGTCGAAGAAGCCGCCCGCGTGGCCGGCGCTTCGCCGCTGCGCGTGATGGTGTCCGTCAGCCTGCCCATGGTGCGGCCGGCCATGCTGTACGCCACCGTGCTGCTCTTCTTCCTGGGGCTGGAAGTCTTCGGCCTGGTGCTGGTGCTGGGCGATCCGGAAGGCAACCTGGTGCTGGCCACGTATCTGTACAAGCTGACCAACAAGCTGGGCATCCCGTCCTATCACCTGATGGCCGCCGTGGCCGTGGTGCTGATCTGCATGACCATTCCGCTGGTGATGCTGCAGCGCCGCCTGATGCGCACCGCCAACCGCTTCGTCACCGTCAAGGGCAAGGCCTCGCGTGCGCGGCCGCTGCCGCTGGGCAAATGGCGCTGGGTGGCCGGCGCGGTGGTGGCGTTCTGGCTGTTCGTCACCATCATCGTGCCACTGACGGGCGTGCTGCTGCGCGCGTTCGTGTCCAACTGGGGCCTGGGCGTCTCGCTCTTTGACGTGCTGTCGCTCGACGCCTTCCGCACCGTGTTCTCGCAGCCCAACCTGATGCGCGCCATCGTCAACTCGGTCGCCATTGGTGTCTTCGGCGGCGCGCTGGCAGTGATGTGCTACATGTTCGTGGGCCTGGCGATGCACCGCAAGCCGGACAACGTCACGCGCTTCATGGACTACAGCGTGCTGGTGCCGCGCGCCGTGCCGGGCCTCCTGGCCGGTCTGGCGTTTTTGTGGGTGTTCCTGTTCGTGCCGATGTGGCTGGACAACGCGCTGGACGTGGACGAAAACGGCTGGCTGTCGGCCCTGCCCTTCGCGGAATGGCTGCGCGAGAACTTCGTCGAATGGCTGCGTGCCCTGCGCAGCACCATCTTCAGCGTGTGGCTCGCCTACACCGTCGTGTGGATGGCCTATGGCCTGCGCCTGATTTCCTCGACCCTGCTGCAAGTGGGGCCCGAACTGGAAGAAGCCGCCCGCACCGCCGGCGCGCGCCGCGGCCAGGTCACCCGTCACGTCACGGTGCCGCTGGCCAAGTACGGCCTGATCGGCTCGTGGCTGCTGATGTTCCTGATCTTCGAGCGCGAATACTCCACCGGCGTCTATCTGCTGTCGCCCGGCACCGAGACCATCGGGTCCATGCTGGTGTCGCTGTGGGCGTCCGGCGCCATCGACATCGTGGCCGCGCTTTCCTTCATCAATATCGTTCTGGTCGTGATCGGCCTGGGCATCGCCCTGCGATTCGGAGTCAAACTTCATGATTGAGCTTTCTGTAGAAGACCTGCACCTGGACTACGGTGACAACCCGGTGCTCAAGGGCGTGTCGATGCAGCTGCGCCAGGGCGAAGTGGTGTCGCTGCTGGGCCCGTCGGGCAGCGGCAAGACCACCCTGCTGCGCGCCGTGGCCGGCCTGGAAGGTCCCAAGCGCGGCCGCATCACCATCGGCGAGAACGTCGTCTACGACGGCGCGGCCCGCGCCGAGATCCCGGCCGAAGAGCGCAACCTGGGACTGGTGTTCCAGTCGTACGCGCTGTGGCCGCATAAAACGGTATTCGAGAACGTCGCCTATCCGCTCAAGCTGCGCAAGACGCCGGGCGCCGAGGTGCGCGAACGCGTGCAGGCCGTGCTGGACCAGTTGGGCCTGGGCAAGCTTGGCCAGCGCCACCCGCACGCGCTATCCGGCGGCCAGCAGCAGCGCGTGGCCATCGGCCGGGCGCTGGTCTACAGCCCGCCCGTCATCCTGCTGGACGAGCCGCTGTCCAACCTGGACGCCAAGCTGCGCGAGGAAGCGCGCGCCTTCCTGCGCGAACTCATCATCCGCCTGGGCCTGTCCGCGCTGATGGTGACGCACGACCAGAGCGAAGCCATGGCGATCTCCGACCGCATCCTGCTGCTGAACAACGGCAAGATCGAGCAGCAGGGCACGCCGCAGGAGATGTACGGATCGCCGTCCACCCTGTTCACGGCCGAATTCATGGGCAGCAACAACCGGCTGGACGGCAAGGTCACCGAGCTGCGCGACGGCCAGGCCCGGATCGAGGGCGCCGGCTGGTCGCTATGGGGCAAGGCCGGCGCTGGCGTCGCCGCAGGCCAGGACGCCACCGCCGTCATCCGCGTGGAGCAGGTCCGTCTGGCCGATGACCCGCACGGCAACCACGTCGACATGCCGCTTCTGACCAGCATGTATCTGGGCGACCGCTGGGAGTACCTGTTCCGCACGCCGGACGCCGATCCGGCCCGCAGCCTCGCCCTGCGCGCCTACGGTCCCGAAGGCCGCGAGCCCGGCCCCTGCCGCCTCGCGCTGCCCGCCGACAAGGTCTGGATCTTCCCCCGGGCGTCCGCCTGACGGGGTCTAGGCCGTCCGTCCGAGGGTGAATACCGCCTTCGGACGGACCGCGCGGCGGGTGCGGACTCGCCTTACAATGCGCTGGTGCAACGCGCTGATTCCCCCTCCATGCTGAGCCGTTACCTCTGGTGGCTGGGCGCCCCCGCCCAGCACTACCTGCGTATCGGCATCGCGATATCGCTGTTGGTGCACGCCGGCGCGCTGGCGTGGCGTTTCAGCGCGCCCACGCAGACGCGCCCGCCCGTGACCAGCCTGGAAGTCGTGCTGCTCAATGCCCGCAGCGAGACGCCGCCGGAAACCCCGCGCACCGTCGCGCAGAACCAGATGACGGGCGGCGGCAACGCCGACCGCGGCGTGTCCACCACGCCCCTTCCCCAGACCGGCAGCTCGGCCGAGACCATCGTCCTGGAAGCCATGCGCCAGCGCCAGGTGCAGCTGGAGGCCGAACAGGCTCGCCTCATGACCCAGCTGCGCTCGCCGCACAACGCCGGCCCCGAGCGCCAGGCCGTCAACCCGTGGCCCGACGGCGCCGACGTCGGCCAGGATGCCCAGGACCAGGCCAGCGTCATCCAGAACGCCCAGGTGGCGGCGCTGGCGGCGCGGGTCCAGCAGTACAGCGCCGAGCCGCGCAAACAGTTCATCGCCCCCTCTGCCGAGGCGTCCCGCTACGCCGGCTACCTGGACGCCTGGCGCACCCGGATCGAAACGGTCGGCACCCAGCATTACCCCGACGAGGCGCGCGGCCGCATCTACGGATCGCTGCGCATCACCGTGTCGGTGCGCGCCGATGGCAGTATCGCCGAGGTCGAGATCGACCAGCCCTCGCCGCACGCGGTCCTGAACCAGGCGGCGCGCCGCATCGTCCAGCTGGCAGCGCCCTTTCCCCCCTTTCCTCCCGATATCGCCCGCGATACGGACGTGCTGGTCATCACCCGCACCTGGCATTTCGTCAACGACACTCTGGAAACACAGGCCCCATGACCGAGGCGATTCCTCAAGCCCGCTACGCCGTCATCGGCAATCCCATCGCGCATAGCCGCTCGCCTCAGATCCACGCCATGTTTTCGCAGCAGACCGGCAAGCCGTTGCGCTACGAGCGCCTGCTTGCCCCGGTGGACGGCTTTGCCGACGCCGTCGCCGCCTTCGTGGCGGACGGCGGCCTGGGCCTGAATGTCACGGTGCCGTTCAAGCTGGACGCCTATGCGCTGGCGGCGGACCATCTGTCGAATCGCGCGCGGCTGGCGGGCGCGGTCAACACCCTGTCGTGGCGCGATGGCGTCTGGCACGGCTGCAACACCGACGGCGTGGGCCTGGTCAACGACCTGCTGCGCCTGGGCGTACGCTTGCCGGGCGCCGCCGTGCTGCTGGTCGGCGCCGGCGGCGCGGCGCGCGGCGTGCTGCAACCCCTGGCCGAGGCCGGCTGCGCGCGCATTCACATCGTGAACCGCACCGCCGCCCGCGCCGAGGAACTGGCCGCCGCGTGGGCCGCGAGCGGCGTGTCGCCGCAAACCCAGGTGACCGCGGGCGCACTGGCCACCGCCGCCGTGCCCGGCGGCTGGAACCTGGTCATCAACGCCACCGCCAGCGGCCTGCAAAACGCTGCGCCCGACCTCCCGCCCGGTCTGTACGCCGACGGCGCCGCCGCCTACGACATGATGTACGGCGCGCAGCCCACCGCGTTCATGCGGCAGGCCCGGACCGACGGCGCCGCCCTGACGGCCGACGGGCTGGGCATGCTGGTCGGCCAGGCCGCCGAAAGCTTCTTCATCTGGCACGGCGTACGCCCCGATGCCGCGCCCGTCCTGGCAGCGCTGCGCGAGGCGCTGGCCGCCGGAAGCTGAACGGCATGGCGACGCGCACGGGCCGCAGCGGCGGCCGCAATTGGTTCCGGATCACCACCGGCTTGGTGATGGCGCTGGTGTGCGCGATCCTGCTGTACCAATTCTGGCTGTTCGCCCAGGTGGTCTGGTACAACTACCGCGACCCGGGCAGCAGCGCGATGATGCGCGAAGAGCTATCGCGCCTGCGCAAGGAAGACCCGGGCATCGAACTGAAATACGAATGGGTGCCGTATGACAAGATCAACCGGTCGCTCAAGCGCGCGGTGATCGCATCCGAGGACTCCAATTTCACGGGTCATGATGGGGTCGAGTGGGACGCCATCCGCAAGGCCTGGGAATACAACCAGAAACAGGAAGAGGCCGGACGCTCCAAGATGCGCGGCGGCTCCACCATCACCCAGCAGCTAGCCAAGAACCTGTTCCTGTCAGGTTCTCGCAGCTACCTGCGCAAGGGCCAGGAACTGGTCCTGGCTTACATGATCGAACACGTCATGAGCAAGGAACGGATCCTGGAGCTCTACCTGAACGTCGCCGAGTGGGGCGTGGGCGTGTTCGGCGCCCAGGCCGCCGCCAAGCATTATTTCAATACCACCGCCGCCAACCTGGGCAACAGCCAGTCGGCCCGGCTGGCGGCCATGCTGCCCAACCCGCGCTTCTATGACAGTCATCGCAAGTCCAACTATCTGAATTCCCGGGTCGGCGTACTGACGCGAAGGATGCAGATGGTCGACATCCCCTGAAAGGGGAAGCGGACAAATCAGTCCTGCCGGCCGTCTTCCCGCTGCGGGATTTGTTAAGCTTTCACGTTTACGCGCTCCACTCCTTTTCCTTCATGCGTACTGCACGTCGCTACCTGGCCCGAGAGGTCTATCGCTCTTGCGCAGTGGTCCTTCTGGCCCTGCTCGGCCTTTTCACGTTCTTCGCACTGGTGGACGATCTGGACAACGTGGGCGACAAGTTCTCCATGATGGCCCTGCTGTACATGCAGGCGCTGGCGATCCCCACCCGTCTCTATGACCTGCTGCCCATCGGCCTCCTGATCGGGGCCATCCTGGCGCTGGCGGGACTGGCCCAGCGCAACGAACTCGTCATCCTGCGGGTCTCCGGGGTCAGCGGCATGAAGCTGCTGCGGATGCTCTGGATCGTCACGATCCCCCTGATGATCGGCGCGGGCCTGCTGTCCGAATACGTGACGCCCTGGGCCGAGGTCAAGACCGGCGAAGCCAACCTGATGTTCCGCGGCAAGGCCGGCGGCGACCGCCTCAAGAGCGGCTACTGGTTCAAGGAACCCACCGCCAATGGCGGCACCCGCATCATCAACATCGCCGAACTGAAGGGCGACGGCCAGGTGGCGGGCGTGACCCTCTACGAATTCAAGAAAGACCTGACGCTGTCCGCGCTGTCCACCGCTCCCACGGGCTCATTCACGCGCGGCGACCTGGTGCTCAAGGACGTCTCCGAAACCCGCCTGGACGCCGAAGCCGCCGAGGCGCTCGCCAACGCCCGCCCGCCCAAGAACCCGCCGGCCACCGTCATCAAGCTGCCCGAACGCTCCATCGACACCACCCTCAGCGCCGAACGTCTGCTGGCGCGTGTGCTGACGCCAGAACGCATGTCGATCGTCACGCTGCTCGACTATGTGGAATACCTGCGGGACAACCAACTTCAATACGACCGCCAGGTCGTCGCCCTGTGGCGCAAACTGGCCTACCCCTTCACCCTGCTGGTGATGATCACCATCGCCGCCCCCATCGGCCTCATGCAAACCCGCCGCGGCGGCGTCGGCGCCAAGGTCTTCGTGGGCATCCTGCTGGGCGTGGGCTTCTTCATGCTGAACCAGCTTGCGCTGAACGTCGGCATGCTGGGCAAGTGGCCGCCCTGGCTGACCGCCCTGGGCCCGAACCTGGGCGCCATGGCGCTGGCGCTGGGCGCCATGAGCTACATGGAATACCGCCACACCATCACCCGTCTCGTCCAACAACGTTGGCCCTGGAGCAAGAGTCCCGCATGAACGGCAGTATCTGGATGATCGGCGACGTGCAGGGCTGCTGCTCGCCGCTGGATCGCTTGCTGTCCCACCCCGACCTGGTTGGCGACCCCAAGTCGCGCTTCTGGTTCGCTGGCGACCTGGTCAACCGCGGCCCGCAGTCGCTCGCAACCCTGCGCCGCATCATCGACCTCGGTGATCGCGCGACGGTCGTCCTGGGCAACCACGACCTGCACCTGCTGGCCGCGGCTGCGGGCGTGCGCAAACCGTCCAAATCGGACACGCTGGAGTCCATCCTGCGTGCGCCGGACGCCACTGACCTGCTCAACTGGCTGCGTTTCCGGCCGCTGGCGCATTTCGAGCAGAACCATCTGCTGGTCCATGCTGGCACGCTGGCCAAGTGGGACGTGGCCAAGACGCTGGCCCTGGCCGGCGAAGTCCAGGACGCGCTGCGCGGCCCGAACTGGCAGAAGGCGCTTCAAAAGATGTACGGCAACGAGCCGGCCACCTGGAAGGAAGACCACAAGGGCGGCAAGCGGATGCGGGTGATCATCAACGCGCTGACGCGGATCCGCTTGTGCACGCCGAACGGGCACATGGAGTTTGCAACGAAGGTGACGCCGGGGGCTTGGCCGCCTGGGCTGGTGCCTTGGTTCGATGTGCCTAATCGGGCGACGCGCAATGTCACGACGGTGTTTGGACATTGGTCGACGCTGGGGTTGTTGCAGCGGCCGGACGTGATCTGCCTGGATACGGGATGTGTTTGGGGTGGGTCGTTGACTGCGTTGCGGTTGCAGGATCGGAAGCTCGTGCAGGTTAAGTGTTCGCAGTTTCAGGATCCTTTGGCGGAGTGATCCGTAGGGGTCTGCTTGGAGCTTTGTCGGGCGTTTTCTTTGGATCTTCTTGCGTTGATTCTTTGGATCTTCATCGGTTGCTTCGTTAGATCTTCGTAGGTCGCTTCG
>NZ_DGMA01000004.1:0-121778 GCF_002388205.1 Achromobacter sp. UBA4530
CTGGCCTGCCTGGGCTTCTCGTCCGACCTGGTGATGCAGTCGTTCTGCCACACCGCCGCCTACCCCAAGCCCGTCGACGTCAAGACGCACCACACGCTGCCTGAGTTCATCAGCACGCGTGGCGGCGTGTCGCTGCGTCCCGGCGACGGCGTGATCCACTCGTGGCTGAACCGCATGCTGCTGCCCGACACCGTCGGCACCGGCGGCGACTCGCACACCCGCTTCCCCATCGGCATCTCGTTCCCCGCCGGCTCGGGCCTGGTGGCCTTTGCCGCCGCCACCGGCGTCATGCCGCTGGACATGCCGGAATCGGTGCTGGTCCGCTTCAAGGGCAAGCTGCAACCCGGCGTCACGCTGCGCGACCTGGTCAACGCCATCCCGCTGTACGCCATCAAGCAAGGCCTGCTGACGGTTGCCAAGCAAGGCAAGAAGAACATCTTCTCCGGCCGCATCCTGGAAATCGAAGGCCTGCCCGACCTGAAGGTCGAACAAGCCTTTGAACTGTCCGACGCCTCGGCCGAGCGCTCGGCCGCCGGTTGCTCGGTGTTCCTGAACAAGGAACCGATCATCGAGTACATCAACAGCAACATCGTGATGCTCAAGTGGATGATCGCCAACGGCTACGAAGACGAGCGCACGCTGGGCCGCCGCATCAAAGCGATGGAAGCCTGGCTGGCCGATCCCAAGCTGCTGGAGCCGGACGCCGACGCCGAATACGCCGCGGTCATCGAGATCGACCTGGCCGACGTGCATGAGCCCATCGTTGCCTGCCCGAACGACCCCGACGACGTCAAGACGCTGTCGGAAGTCGCCGGCGCCAAGATCGACGAAGTGTTCATCGGCAGCTGCATGACCAACATCGGCCACTTCCGCGCAGCGTCCAAGCTGCTCGAAGGCAAGCGCGACATTCCGGTCAAGCTGTGGGTCGCTCCCCCGACCAAGATGGACGCCACGCAGCTGACCGAGGAAGGCCACTACGGCGTGTTCGGCACCGCCGGCGCCCGCACCGAAATGCCGGGCTGCTCGCTGTGCATGGGCAACCAGGCGCAGGTCCGCGAAGGCGCGACGGTCATGTCGACCAGCACCCGCAACTTCCCGAACCGCCTGGGCAAGAACACGAACGTGTACCTGGGTTCGGCCGAACTGGCCGCCATCTGCTCGAAGCTTGGCCGCATCCCGACCAAGGACGAGTACATGGCCGACATGGGCGTCATCAACAAGAGCGGCGACCAGATCTACCAGTACCTGAACTTCGACAAGATCGCCGACTACAAGGACGTGGCGGACGTGATCGAGGTCTGATCCCGACTCCCCTGCCAGGCCTTGCGGCCTGAACAACGGCCCCGTGCAATCGCCCGGGGCCGTTTTTTTTGCCTTTATCCGGGCAATTCGGATCGGCGCGCAGCCTGTATAACGAAACGTTTCAATACAATCCAGGCATGCCGGTGAGACGTCGGCCGCCAACGCCGGAGAAGCCCCGGCGCATTTTTCCTGGAGGAAGCCTGCCAATGATCCGGCTATTGCCGCCGACGCTGTTGCTGACGCTAGCCGGCTGCGCCACCGCGCCGCCCTCGAATCCCGACAACATCTGCGCCATCTTCCGAGAGAAACCGGAATGGCACGACGCGGCGCTGGACGTGCAGAAGAAATGGGGCGCCCCGGTGCCGGTGCCCATCGCGATGATGTACCAGGAGTCGTCCTTCAAGCACGACGCCTTGCCGCCGCGCTATTACTTTCTGGGCTTCATTCCGTGGGGCCGCGTCAGTTCCGCCTATGGGTACGCGCAGGCCAAGGACGAAACCTGGGCCGACTACAAGCGCGAAGCGGGCGGTTGGACGTCCAGCCGCGACAACTTTGCCGACGCGCTCGACTTCATGGGCTGGTACATGAGCAAGACGCAGCGCATCAACGGGATCTCTAAGTGGGATGCGTATGGGCAGTACCTGAACTATCACGAAGGCTGGACCGGATACCGCAACCGTAGTTATGACCGTAAGGCGTGGTTGAAGACCGTGTCGCAGAAAGTGCAGGCGCGCGCCGAGAAATTTACCGCGCAGTACAAGAGCTGCGAGTCGAGCCTGTCGCGGGGCGGATGGTTCTGGTAAGGCGTCGCCTGTTGGGTGTCTGACACCCCGCAGAGACGACGGTACAGGCTGAGGATCGTCTCCCGAGGTGGTCAGACACCGTTGTGCACCTGCGCGGCGACAGGTCAAAAAAATCCCCCGCGTCGCGAGGCTTTCGGGGGATTTTTCATGTACGGGCATCAGCCCGCAGCGATCAGAAGTCCATGCTCGCCGACAGCGAGAACGTGCGCGGGCCGCCCAGGACGAGGTAGCCGTTGCCCGGGTAACCGCCCACCGACGACCAGTAGTTGCGATTGGCGATGTTGTCGACGCGGGCGCGCAGCGTCACGACGTGGCCGTCGACGTCCATCATGTAGCGCAGGCCGGCGTCAAAGCGCGTCCAGCCGGGAACCTTGAGCGTGTTGGCGTCATCGGCATACGACGAGCCGGTGTAGACCACGCGGCCATCGATGGCCAGGCCTTCCACGCCCGGGATGTCCCATTCCACGCCCATGTTGGCCTGGAAGCGCGGCACGCCGATCACGCGGTTGCCGTTCAGCGAGGCGGTGCCGGTCTTGACCTGCTTGGCATCCAGCCAGGTCAGGCCGCCCAGGAGACGCACGCTGCGCACGGGCTCGCCGAAGACGGTCAGTTCGACGCCTTGGTGGCGGTCTTCGCCCGAATTGGTCAGCTCGTTGCTGGCGTTGTAGGCCGCGCGCGGCTTGTCGGTCGAGAAGAACGCCAGGCCGCCGCCGAGGCTCTCGCCTTCGTACTTCACGCCCACTTCCTTCTGCTTGGACACGAAGGGCGGCAGGCTCTGGCCAACGTTCGGCACGGGACGGCCGCCTGCCGTCGCAGGCGCGGTCGGGCCGGCAACCAAGGCTTCGATGTAGTTGGCATACAGCGAAACGCTCGGCGCCACCTTGAACACCAGACCGAAGGCCGGCGAATTGTGGCTGGCGTCGTAGGCGCCGCTTTCCGCGCCGGTGTTGTAGGCGTAGTCACGTTGCGACATGCGCTGATGACGAATGCCGGCGGTGAACAGCACCTTGTCGTCAAGGAAGGACATCGTGTCGCCGATGGCATAGCTGCTCAGGCGGGTACGGCCTTGCAACGCGGGGTTGTCCAGATCGTTGCCGCGCAGCGCGCCGGCACTGAATGCAGGCTTGTCGTACGAGATGGGATCGTAGATGTTCGTGGGGAACGTGTTGCGGAAGTCCATCACGTACGCGTTCTTCTTCTTCAGATCGAACCACGAGGCCGACACGACGAATTCGTGACCCACGGGACCGGTGCGCAACTTGCCGCGCAGGCCGATTTCTCCCGTGTTGACGCTGTCTTCGCGGGTGTTGTCGAAGCGGTAGAAATTGCCGGCGCCGGTGCTGCCATTGGTGAGCGTGATGTTGCCCAGCGAATTGGCTTCGTCGCTACGGCGCATGCCGAACGCGCCGTACGCGGTCAGCTTGTCGCTGAAGTCATGTTCGGCGCGCAACGTGCCGAAGACGTCGCGCTCGTTGGAATAGGTCCACGGCTGCGCATAGTTCGAGCTGGCGTCCGGCGCATCGGGCACGGTCGTGACACCGGCGCCCAGCGTCACGTTGGGACGCGGACGCTTGAGCTTGTTTTCCTGCCAGCCGATGTCGGCGGACAGGCGCGTGTCGGCCGACCGCCAGTCCAGGCCCAGCGAAACGACGCTGGTGCGGCTGTGTTCGTCATCGATCGCCGTGTCGCCGCTGCGTTGTGCGGCGTTCAGGCGGATGCCGGTACTGTCATCCGGGCCGAAGCGGCGCGCGATGTCGGTGGAAAGCTGGAATTGGCCGCCGCTGGAAACGCCCGTGGTGACGCGCGTCAGCGGTTCGTTCGGCGCGCGCTTGGGCACCAGGTTGATCACGCCGCCGATGCCGCCGCCGCCGGGCGTCGCGCCCGTCAGGAAGGCGGTTGCGCCGCGGAGCACTTCCACGCGCTCGAACAGTTCGGTGGCAATGTATTGGCGGGGAAGCAGGCTGTAGAGGCCGTTGTAGGCCACATCATCCGAGCTCAGGATGAAGCCGCGAATGAAGTACGACTCCTGGAAATTACCGAAGCCGCGCGCCACGCGCACGCCCGAGTCGTTCTGCAGCACATCGCCCACGCTCTTCGCCTGACGATCCTGGATCAGCTCATTCGTGTAGCTGGTCACGCTGAACGGCGTGTTCATGAAATCCTCGGTGCCGAGGATGCCGACACGGCCGCCGCGGGCCACCTGGCCGCCCGCGAACGGCGCCGACAGGCCGCCGGCGGACGCGTCAGCGCTCGCCTCGACCCGGATGGCGTCCATCGAGGTCACGGGACCGCTGGTCGTGGCGGGCTGGGTCGTCTGGGGGGCTGTCTGGGGCGCGGTCTGGGCGTGGACGGCGCCAAAGCACGGCAGCGCGGCGGCCATGCAAGCGAGAGTTCTGATTTTCATATGGGGACGCTGGTGGTGCGGAAACAAGCTCCGCGGTGCGGTGGGGAGATCCGCTTGAGAGATCTGACGCGCTAGATGTTACCAAAAGAGAATCGTTCTCATTGCGTCCCTCAAGAAGAATCCGTGTCCAACGTTGCGGCTGAACAACAGATTCCGTCCTGATTCAGCAGATGCTCAATGCATCTTCCGCCGCCGGGCTCTCCACGGCGTCGTATGCCGTCAGCGCCTCGGCTAGGGCCGCATCGGCAGCCGGCGTGATGCCGGCGCCCTGCTCCGACGCCGCCACGACGGCGGGGCCGGCCACCAGCACAAAATGAACGGGCACCTTGCCCGCCATCAGCAGCAGCACCCCTTCTTCACCATCCGGCGTGGCGCTGGCGGCAGCGGCGGAACCGGCGGGCAGCACCGCAAAGTCCGGATCGCCCCCCGCCACCTTGGGCAGCGGCGGCCCGCCCTTGCTACGGTGCCTGGCGCGCACGCCCAAGTCGCCCTGCACCGCATAGAACCAGGCATTCCAGCCAGGTGGCATGGGCAGGAGCGTCGTCGCGCCCGGCCGCAGCCAGCCGTCCAGGATCAGCAGCGGTTCGGGCGTGCACAAGGGCGATTCAAGACCGGCATAGCTGCCCGCCACCACGCGCACCTTGCCCGAGGGGGTCTGGATGACCGGCATGTCCGCAGCGCGCAGCAACGACGTAGACGGCGGCAGGGACTTCAGATGCGCCGGGTGGTCGATGAAGATCTGCAGTCCGTGCAGCGTGGCGTCGCCCGCCGGCCGCTGCGCGTGCACGATGCCTCGCCCGGCTTGTGTCCACTGCAGGTCGCCCGCGCGGATTTCGCGATTGTTCTCGATGCCTTCCAGGCTCTGCATGACGCCCGTACTGTCTTCCAGCAGCAGCGTCGCGGCGCTGACGCCGGCGTGCGTATGTGGCTCAAACGTGGGACCCGTCATGACGAAGTGGTCCACCAGCACCACGGGCGACATGCCCCCCGAAAAATCGGTATGGCGGAACTGACGGATGGTGCAGGCGTCGCCCAGGTAGCGGCTGGATCCGGCGATGACGGCGCTGAGATGAAGAGTCAAAAAGTGCTGCCTTGCTGTTTGCTGAACATGTATTGCGGCGACAGCTTATGAGGTCGGCCCGCCGGACAGTAGGGGCCAATTTCAGGAATAATTGTCCCGGCTGTCAGGACAATGCCATCAAATTTTCGAATTTCTCCTATTAAAACGCTGTATGCCTAACTACGTTCATCGCCTTGAAGACCTGCTGCTTTTCAGCGAAGTTGTCGAAAAAGGTGGCTTCTCGGCGGCCGCACGTGTGTTGAATATGCAACGTTCCAAGCTCAGCCGCCGGGTTGCGGAGCTTGAAGCGCGCCTGGGCGTGCGGCTGCTTCAACGCAATACGCGCCGTGTGTCGCTGACGCCGATGGGCGAACAGATACATGCCCACGCCCAGGCGCTGGCCCGCGAAGCGCGCAGCGTCTTCGATCTGGCTGCGTCGATGGGCGATGCGCCAGCCGGCATGCTGCGCATCACCGCGCCGGCGCCGCTCGCGACGCGGGTGTTGGGCGGGCTGGTCGCCCGCTTCTGCGCGGACCATCCGCGCGTGCGGGTGCTGCTGGATACCCGCGACCAGATCATCGATCTGGTCGGTGAAGGCTACGACCTGGCGTTCCGCGCCCAGGCGTCTTCGCTGACGGATGCCAAGCTCAATGCGCTGGAAATTGCCCCTGTGCCGCTGGCGCTGGTGTGCAGCCCTGCGATGGCCAGATCCGCACCGCGCCACCCGCGCGATCTGGCCGCCCTGCCCCTGCTGGCCCACGGCACGCAGGACGGCCCGCACACCTGGCGGCTGACCGGGCCAGCGGGCGAGATGGAATCGGTGGAGTTCCAGCCGCGCAGCCTGAGCAGCAATATGGACACGCTGCGCGCAATGGCCGGCGCGGGGCTGGGCGTGGCGCTGGTCCCGCGCTATCTGTGCGGCCCTGAACTCGACCAAGGCGGTCTGGCGCATATCCTGCCCAGCTGGTCGGCGGCGCCCGCGCGAATCTACGCCGTCATGCCCGCGCGCTGCGGCGAGCCGCTGGCGTTGAAACGATTTCTTGAATACGTGGCGGCGGAGCTGCCGGCGCGCCTGATCTAAGGGCCATTCTTGCGCGCGCAGGGTCTTGCAGGCTTGGCGCGCGTCCGCCAAAGTAAGGGTTTCGCCGAATCCGGACCGGTCTGGGTCGATAAAGGGCCGGAACTTTGACGCGTCGCCCAAGTCTTATATAAGATATAAGACATAAACCAAGATATAGACCCTCGGCAAACTTGTCCAAGAGACAATGACAAACCTGCCGAAACGCCTGAAAATGCCGCCTTCAGCCTGGGCAAAACCACGGAGTCCATCATGCCGCACAACACCCTAGACACACTCAAGAATTTCAAGATCGGCAACAAGTCCTGTCAGTTCTACTCGCTGCCGGCGCTGGGCAAATCGCTCGGCATCGACGTGCAGCGGCTGCCGGTCTCCATCCGCATCGTGCTGGAATCCGTGCTGCGCAACTGCGATGGCAAGAAAGTCACCGAAGAACACGTGCGGCAGCTCGCCAACTGGCAGGCCAACGCCAAGCGCGAAGATGAAATTCCCTTTGTGGTCGCCCGGGTCGTGCTGCAGGACTTCACCGGGGTGCCGCTCTTGGCCGACATCGCGGCCATGCGCTCGGTTGCCGACAAGATGGGCAAGAGCCCCAAGAGCATCGAACCCCTGGTGCCCGTGGACCTGGTGGTGGACCACTCGGTCATGATCGATTACTTCGGCACCAAGAACGCGCTGGACCTGAACATGAAGCTGGAGTTCAAGCGCAACCAGGAGCGCTACCAGTTCATGAAGTGGGGCATGCAGGCGTTCGACACCTTCGGCGTCGTGCCGCCGGGCTTCGGCATCGTCCACCAGGTCAACCTGGAATACCTGGCGCGCGGTGTGCACCAGGACAAGAAGAACAGCGTCTTCTACCCCGATTCGCTGGTGGGCACCGACAGCCACACCACCATGATCAACGGCATCGGCGTGGTCGGCTGGGGCGTGGGCGGCATCGAAGCGGAAGCCGGCATGCTGGGCCAGCCCGTGTACTTCCTGACGCCCGACGTCGTGGGCGTCGAGCTCAAGGGCCAGTTGCGCGGCGGCGTCACCGCCACCGACCTGGTGCTGACCATCACCGAAATGCTGCGCCGTGAAAAGGTGGTGGGCAAGTTCGTCGAATTCTGCGGCGAAGGCACCGCCAGCCTGACCGTGGCCGAACGCGCCACCATCGGCAACATGGCGCCCGAGTACGGCGCCACCATGGGCTTCTTCCCGGTCGACGAACGCACCATCGACTACTTCCGCGGCACCGGCCGCACCGAAGAGGAAATCGCTGCCTTCGAGGCCTATTTCAAGGCGCAGAAGATGTTCGGCGTTCCCGCGGCCCAGGACATCAACTTCACCAAGCTGCTGACGCTGGACCTGTCCACCGTCGCCCCGTCGCTGGCTGGCCCGAAGCGTCCGCAGGACCGCATCGAGATCGGCAACGTCAAGAACACGTTCATCGACCTGTTCTCCAAGCCGGTCGCCGAAAACGGCTTCAACCAGCCCGCCGAAAAGCTGGATCAAACCTTCACCACCAGCACCGGCACCAAGGTCAAGAACGGCGACATCCTGATCGCCGCCATCACGTCCTGCACCAACACGTCCAACCCCAGCGTGCTG
Organism: Achromobacter sp. UBA4530; assembly: GCF_002388205.1. Lineage (NCBI taxonomy): Bacteria > Pseudomonadati > Pseudomonadota > Betaproteobacteria > Burkholderiales > Alcaligenaceae > Achromobacter > Achromobacter sp. UBA4530. The sequence goes on from NZ_DGMA01000004.1 coordinate 8,238, forward strand.
CTGGCGGCGGGCCTGTTGGCCAAGAAGGCCGTGGAAGCCGGCCTGACGGTGCCCAAGCACATCAAGACCTCGCTGGCCCCCGGATCGCGCGTGGTCACCGAATACCTGACCAAGACGGGCCTCTTGCCCTACCTGGAAAAGCTGGGCTTCGACGTGGCGGCCTACGGCTGCACGACCTGCATCGGCAACGCCGGCGACCTGACGGCTGACTTGAACGAAGCCATCACCAGCAACGACCTCGTTTGCTCGGCAGTGCTCTCGGGCAACCGCAACTTCGAGGCGCGCATCCACCCGAACATCAAGGCCAACTTCCTGGCTTCGCCGCCGCTGGTCGTGGCCTACGCCCTGGCCGGCACCGTCACGCGCGACCTGATGACCGAGCCCGTGGGCCGCGGCAAGAACGGCGACGTGTGGCTGGGCAACATCTGGCCGACCACCGAGGAAATCGACGCGCTGCTGAAGTACGCGCTGGACCCCGAGGCCTTCGAGGCCAACTACGGCCAGGTCAAGAGCAACCCCGGCAAGCTGTGGGAAAACATCAAGGGCGTCACGGGTGATACCTACAACTGGCCCGACTCCACGTACATCGCCGAACCGCCCTTCTTCGAAGGTTTCGGCATGACGCCGGGCGCGATGCCCACGGTCAAGGGCGCGCGCGCGCTGGGCGTCTTCGGCGACTCGGTCACCACCGACCACATCTCGCCCGCCGGCTCCATCAAGGAAAGCTCGCCCGCCGGCAAGTGGCTGAAGGAAAACGGCGTCATGAAGGCCGACTTCAACAGCTACGGTTCGCGCCGCGGCAACCATGAAATCATGATGCGCGGCACCTTCGCCAACGTGCGCATCAAGAACCTCATGATTCCCGCGCTGCCGGACGGCAGCCGCTTCGAAGGCGGCGAAACCCTGTTCCAGCCCACCGGCGAACAGATGTCGATCTACGACGCCGCCATGAAGTACGTCGCGGCCGGCACGCCCACCGTGGTGTTCGGCGGCGAAGAATACGGCACCGGCTCGTCGCGCGACTGGGCCGCCAAGGGCACCCAGCTGCTCGGCGTCAAGGCGGTCATCACGCGCAGCTTCGAGCGCATCCACCGCAGCAACCTGGTGGGCATGGGCGTGCTGCCCCTGCAGTTCAAGGGCAACGACAGCGTGCAGTCGCTGGGAATCACCGGCGAAGAAACGTACGACATCTCGGGCCTGGAAAACGGCATCAAGCCGATGCAGGACGTGACGTTGACGATCACGCGCAAGGACGGTTCGAAGCAGGACGTGACCGTGCTGCTGCGTATCGACACCCCGATCGAGGTCGATTATTACCAGCACGGCGGGATCCTGCCGTTCGTGCTGCGCCAACTGCTTGCTGCCTGATCGTCAACGGTCGCAGCTCAGTAAGAACGCCCCGGGACCTTGCGGTTCCGGGGCGTTTTTCATGGGCAGCAGAGGTGTCTGACACCCTCCAGAGATATCTTCGGCTTGCCGCCGTTTCTCAACGGGTGTCAGACACCAGGTAATGGCGCGGGCTTAATCAAACTGATAGGCGTCCATCGCCAACGCCGCGTACGACACTTCGTCATTCAGCCGCCGCGCCTTCGCGCCGCCCGCGCCCAATGCCACATACAGCGGCATCAGATGATCGTCATGCGGATGCGCCTGCATGGCGCCGGGCGCCTGCGCCTGCCAATCCAGCAGCGCAGGCACGTCGTGATGCGCCAGCTTGTCCGCGTACCACGCCTGAAAGCCCGGCACGTAGCCGGCCGCCGGCGCGTTCTGTGGCATGCGGACGTGGCGCAGGTTGTGCGTCAGCGACCCCGAGCCGATGATCAGGATGTCTTCGTCGCGCAGGCGCGCCAGCGCGCGGCCCAGTTCCATCTGTCCCGCCGCGTCGCGCCCCATGTCCAGTGACAGTTGCACAACCGGCACGTCCACATCCGGGTACAGATAGCGCAGCGGCACCCAGGCCCCGTGGTCCAACGGGCGCCGGGGATCACGATCGGCGGCGATGCCCGATTCGGCCAGCAGCGCCTGCACGCGCGCGGCCAGTTCGGGCGACCCGGGCGCGGCGTACTGCAGCGCGTAAAGCTCCTGCGGGAAGCCGCCGAAGTCGTGCCAGGCGACCTGCTGATCGCGGGTCGAGAGCGCCAGCCCCTCGCCCATCCAGTGCGGCGAAACGACCAGGATGCCGCGCGGCTTGCGGCCCTGCGCGGCGCTCCAGTCCGCTAGTGCGGGGCCGGTGCGGCCGGGCTCGACGGCGAGCATGGGAGAACCGTGGGATACGAAAAGCGTAGGCCAACGCATGGCTGTGCCTCCAGAAACAATAACGATGCCGTCATTGTCGGCCGATTCAAACGAGCAATAAACCCCCGGTCTCGGGATAATCTGTTGCCCGATAAGCATCAATGAAGACCGCGCGCGCTTGAGAATTCCGCCGTAGTCACGCCCCTACCGAACGGCGGCGGGGTCAGTCAGGCCGGCGCGCAATGGGCCGTCACCCCGCCGAGGGTGCCGGGCGTTAAACTACGTCGTTACACACTGAATGGACGTTCCCCGAAGTTATGGCCCGATCCCGCAGCCAATCCGCTCCCCGCATGACCCGTGACGCTACCCGGCTGGTCGCGCTTGCCCAGGCGCTGAACCGCTCGGGCAGCCGCGTCGAAGACGTCTTCTGGGAGACCCAGCTTGGCGAAGCGATCCCGAAGCTGCTCAAGGCTGGCCAGGACGCCCCGCTCGAAGCGGCGCTGGACCACCTTGCCCAAAGCGACGTGGGCGCCTACGAGGTTCTGATCGAACAGGCCGAAACCCTGTCCGAATCGATGAAGATCGAGAAAAACGGCGTTCGCTACGACATCCTGCTGATCGTCGCGCCCATCGTCGCCTGGACCCGGTACGCCATTCCCACCGGCCCCATTTCGGCCAGCGCGCAGCAAGCCCTGCTGGCCCAGCTTCACGGGCATGTCCTGTCGAGCAATGCGCGCACCACGTTGATGCCGCTGCTGGTCAGCGTGGACCAGATGCCGCGCACGTTCTCCGAGACCTGGCAATGGCTGCAACGCCTGGGCTCGCAGGCGCTGGGCGCCGAGACCACCAAGCCGGCGCTGAACACCGACACCGAAACCGCGAACATGCTGGCCGACACGCGCTACATCGTCGGCACGGTCGCCGTGCCCGAAGGCGAGCCGATCTTCCGTTGGCAGGAAAAGCTGGGCGATGCCGACGCCAGCCGTGATGCCTGCCTGGCGCAGTGGGCCGCGCAAGCGCAGCCCACGCTGGCCGCGCTGCTGCCGGGGTGCGGTTTCGAGGCCCTGCTGCCCGACGCCTACTACGTCAGCAACCGCGAAGCCGACCGTCAGGTGCGCCCGCTGTCGCTGCGCGCGGCGGTCAGCTGGCTGGAAGGCGCCGTCAACCTTGAAGCCTCGCAGCTCCGGGCCGTGGTGGCCGGCTGCGGCGAAGGCCGCATCGACGAATACCGCATCGGCTTTACCGCGCGCAGCAGCAACGACGTGTATTACGGCTGCGTGTGGCCGCTGTACGGCCGCGAGGAAGACCTGGTCATGGACGAAGGCCAGCCCGACGTGGTCGACGAGATCGCGGCACTGCTGAAGGAATACGGGGTCACGGACGTTCGCCGCATCCCCGGCGTGCTGCCGCCCGAGTACTGCGAGGACTGCGGCGCGCCCTACTTCCCGAATCCCCTGGGCGAACTGGTGCATGCCGAACTGCCCGAGGACGCCGAGGCCGCCCCCGCCCAGTTCCACTAGGCCAGCCATGCAAGCGGACATTTTCTGCCGGGTCGTCGACAACTACGGCGATATCGGCGTCTGCTGGCGTCTTGCGCGCCAGCTAGCGCGCGATTTCCAGTGGGATGTCCGCCTGTGGGTCGACGATCTGGCCAGCTTCTCGCACATCCAGCCCGGCATCTCGGCCGACGCCGCGCGCCAGCAGTTGTCGGGCGTCGACGTCGTGCATTGGTCCGATGCACCGGACGCCACGCTGCAGGCGCGCGACGTCGTGATCGAGGCGTTCGCGTGCGATCCGCCCGAGGCCTTCGTCGCGTCCATGCGCCGCAGCCACCCCGTCTGGATCAACCTGGAATATCTGAGCGCCGAAGCGTGGGTCGAAAGCTGCCACGGGCTGCCGTCGCAGCGGCCGGACGGCCTGGTGAAGCACTTCTTTTTTCCGGGCTTTACGCCGGCCACGGGCGGCCTGCTGCGCGAACCGGCCCTGGCCGTGGAGCGCGAAGCGCTGCAGGGCTCGGCGGACATGCAGGACGCCTTTCTGCGGTCGGCCGGCGTGCCGGACGATGCGCTGGCGCTGCGGCGCAGTGGCGCGCGCACCGTGTCCCTGTTTTGCTATCCGTCGGCGGCGGTGGCCGAACTGGCCCAGGCCCTGGCGGCCGACACGCGCCCTACCCTGCTGCTGGTGCCGCAGGGCGTCGCGCCCGCGCTGGAAGCGGCCTGCCAGTCGGCTGGCGCGCCGCGCGTCGTCCGGTTGCCTTTTCTGGCGCAGCCCGATTACGACCGCCTGCTGTGGTGCGCGGACTTGAATTTCGTGCGTGGCGAAGATTCCTTCGTGCGGGCCGCCTGGGCCGCCCGGCCGCTGGTCTGGCAGATCTATCCCCAGGACGAAAACGTCCATCTTGAAAAGCTGGAAGCCTGGCTGGCGCGCTACCCGGCCCCCGAAACGGCGCATGCGCTGATCCGCGCCTGGAACGAGTCCGAACCCGGCCGCACGGCCCCGGCCGTCAGCGCCGCGCTGGCGCCCGACGCCTGGCGCGCGTGGTCCGACGCAGCCCTCGCCTGGAACGCCAGCCAGTCGGCCCTGCCCGGCCTGGCCGAAAATCTGGCCACGTTTTGCGCAGAGTTGGCCAAGAAACGTTAGAATAGAGAGTTTTCTGAGTTGCCCTGAATCTGTCGGGCCTCAACTATGACGCCTCCCGGGGTGTGCAAAGCCTCACGCGGCTTATGCAAGCACGGCGAGTGCACCCATCACCCCCGGAGTTTTATCGATGAAAACCGCTCAGGAATTGCGAGTCGGAAACGTGGTCATGGTCGGCAAGGATCCCCTCGTGGTCCAGAAGGCCGAATACAACAAGTCTGGCCGTAACGCCGCCGTGGTCAAGCTGAAGTTCAAGAACCTCTTGACCGCCTCGGCCAGCGAATCGGTCTACAAGGCCGACGAAAAGTTCGAAGTCGTTCAACTGGATCGCAAGGAATGCACGTATTCCTACTTCGGCGACCCGATGTACGTCTTCATGGACGAAGAGTACAACCAGTACGAAATCGAAGCCGAAAGCATGGGCGACGCGCTCAACTACCTGGAAGAAGCGATGCCCGTGGAAGTGGTCTTCTACGACGGCCGCGCCATCTCGGTTGAACTGCCCACCACGCTCGTGCGCGAAATCACCTACACCGAACCCGCCGTCCGTGGCGATACCTCGGGCAAGGTGACCAAGCCGGCCAAGATCAACACCGGCTACGAACTGAACGTGCCGCTGTTCTGCGCCATTGGCGACAAGATCGAAATCGACACCCGCACCAACGAATACCGCAGCCGCGTCAACAACTGATCCGGCCCAGCGCAAAAAAGCCAGACCTATTTCGGTCTGGCTTTTTTTTGGGCGGTGGGTGGCAAGGTGTCTGACACCCTTTGAGACGCTGCTTCAAACTGCAGATCATCTAGCCAGGAGAGCCGGACACCTCGGCCCGCTATTGCAATCGTTCGTCGTCCAGAAAATCCGGGACCGCCATGACTTCGATGCCGTCCTCGGCCAGGGCTTCGCGTTCTTCCACCGTGGCGGTGCCGCGGATGGGGCGGTCGTCGGCGTCGCCTTCGTGGATGCGGCGCGCTTCTTCGGCGAAGCGGGGGCCGACGTTTTCGGTGCTGCGCACCAGCGCGCGAACCTGGCGCATGACGGCGGCCTGCAGGGCCGCCATCTTTTCCGCGTCGGACGCGCCGGCCGGCACGAGCGGCTGGGCCGCAGGCGCGTGCAGGTGGGCGACATTCAAACGGGGAGCGGACAGGCGCTTGGTGATGGTGGCCGACCCGCAGACGGGGCACGTGACAAGGCCGCGCGCTTGCTGCGCGTCGTAGTCTTCGTGCGACCCGAACCACCCTTCAAAGATGTGGTCGTGGTCGCACTGGAGGTCAAAAACTTTCAAAGCCATGGCGTCTATATGGGGTGCAACGCCCAGAGTACAAGAAGGCGTGCTACTTGGCCCGGGTTTGCGCTGCCGGATTGCCGACCTGTGCCTGTTGCGCCTGCAAGGCGTCGATCTGGCGCTGCAGGTCGCGCAGTTGCTGGCGCACGTCCTTCTGCTGTCCGGCCAGCGCCGTGGCTTCCTCGCGTGATTGCTGCTGACGCGCCGCGACCTGCTCTTCCTGCTGCAGCCGCACGGTGCGGTCAGCTTGCAGCGCGCTCAGTTCGGCGCTGCGGCTGGCCAGCAGTTTTTCGGCATGCGCGTTTTCGGCCTGCATCTTGATGCGCTTGATGTCCACTTCGGCGAGCTCGGCGGACTGCGCGACGAACGCGCGATACGTGGCTTCGGCCTGCTTGTCGGACTTGGTCTTGATCACGCGCCAGAAGTCCTTCTGCTGGAACAGCGCGACGTAATACGTCAGGTCATCGGGCTTGAACAACAGGCTGGCGCCGTAGGTGCCGTTGTAGGCCGTGCGCAGCTCCGACACCTGGCGGTTCTGGATCAGGCTTTGCAGCTCCAACACCGTGGAGGCCGGACGCGCAGCCGGCGGCGGCGCGGGCGGTGTCACGGGCGTGGAGGCGGCCTGCGTGTCCTCGACCTGTTTAACCGTGGGCCGGGGCGGTTCCGGCTGCGCGCTGGCGCAAGCGGCCAGACTTGTCAGGACCGAGCCCAACAACGCCACGCGGGTGGCGCCACGGATAAATTGGACGTTCATATTCACCCCAAAAAAACGGTTGCGGAACTATATCAATTTATTTCTGCCGACAGAGCAATGCTCGTCTGATTCGGCTTCGAAACTGTGGCCCCGTACGGGCCATTCCCTATTGCGGGTTCAAGTCGTCTCGGCAAGGCCGTCGGCCGATTCGTTCTGCGCGGCGCCCAAGTGCAGCTTGCGCATCTTTTCCCATAGCACCTTGCGGCTGATGCCGAGCGTGTGCGCGGTGTCCTGACGGCGCCAGCCATTGGCTTCCAGCGCCGCAAGCACGCGTTCGCGTTCGGCGCGTTCGGCATCGGTGAAGCTGGCGGGATCGAATCGCACAGCCGCCGTGCCGGCCGCCCGAAGCGGTTCGGCCAATTGATCGAAGATGCGCTCGATGCGCGGCTGGTCCCAGGCCTGGAACTGTCGCCGCACGATGGCCACGCGCTCGGCCACGTTGGACAGTTCGCGCACGTTGCCCTCGTAACGCGTGCGCGCCACGCGGTCCAGCAGCCATGGCGGGGGCTCGTCCTGCACGCCCTGGCTCAGCAGCAAGGCGCGAAAGATCGCCGCCTTCTCGTGCGGACCGCGCTGCTCCAGATTGGGAATGCGCAGCTCGATGACCGCCAGCCGGTAATACAGATCCGCGCGGAATTCGCCCTGCCCCACCAGCATCCGAAGGTCCTTGTTGGTGGCGGCAACCAGACGAAAGTCCACCGGCACCTCCGCCGTTGAACCCAGCCGCGTCACCGTGTTCTGTTCCAGCACCCGCAACAGCTTGACCTGCTGGTACAGCGGCAGATCGCCGATCTCGTCCAGGAACAGCGTGCCGCCGTGCGCCTGCTCGAAATACCCTTTGTGCGCACCGATTGCACCTGTGAACGCGCCCTTCGCATGGCCAAAGAAATGCGCTTCGAAGAGGCCTTCGGGGATGGCGCCGCAATTGACCGCCACGAACGGACCCGCGCGCCATGCGGCCTCGTCATGCAGCAGGCGCGCGATACGCTCCTTGCCCACGCCGGTTTCGCCGTGGATCAGCACATTGCTGCGGCAGTCCGCGTAGACCTCGGCTTCGGCCAGCAGGTCCTGCATGGCCGCGGATACGGCGATCAGCGGCTGCTCGCGCCGGGGCGCCGCGCGGTCCAGCTGGTTCAGCGTGCCCAGCAATTCCGTCAGCAACTTGCGCAGGTCCGCGCTGGTAAAGGACAGCGGCAGCGTATACGAGTATTCCGGCGGGTAGAAGCGCGGATCGCGCCCTCGCGCCTCCGCCGCCACCCAGATGACCGGCATGCCTTGCGCCGCCAGCCAGTCGTAGCCGCCGAAGCGCTTGTCGCCCATCACGGACACGGACACCAGCGCCACCGCGCGCCGCGACACGTCGCGTGGCGGCGGGAACGCCGTGCCGGCGTCGGCCCGGATCAGCGACACGTCCATGCCGGCCAGACAGCGTTCGGCGCGGCTGGCGATGTCGGAGGCGCCTTCCCAGACGTACACGTCAAAATCTTCGCGCGCGAAATTCTCGCTCATCGCTTGGCCCATGCGGGAGGGAAGGAAATGGAATTCAGGAGCGTTGTCATCAGTACACCAGGCGGGGTTTGCCGCAATCCACGGATATCAGGGCGACGTCGGTCTGGCCCACGCTCAGGCCCAGCACATCGAGCAATTGCTGCAGCGCCACGGACAGCGAGCTGAGCAAGGGGTCCAGCAGCACCATGACGACCGACAGCACGCCGCCGACCTGGCCGCTGCCGTTCAGGGCCAGCGTGCCGACCGCGTTGACCCGGCACTGCCGGATTGCATCCGGCGTCAGCGCCAGCGCGCACGTCACATCGCTGATGGGCGCCAGCAGCAGCGAGTTCAGAATGCCGCCCACCAGTTGCAGCGTGCCGCCCAGCACCCCGGTCAGGCCGCCGGTAGTCAAGCGCGCGCTCAACTGGTCCATCGCGGTCTTGGACCACTGCATGTCGTTGACCACCTTGGAGATCGTCTTGCCCGCGTTGTTCTTGTCGCCGCCCACCAACTGGGTCGCCAGGTCCTTGCGCTGCGCTTCGGTCAATGGCGTGCCGGTGTTGAAAAGGTCGCCCAGGATGCCGCCGATCAGCGCGTCCGTGAGGTTGGCGGCCAGCTTGGACAGGTTTACGTTCGTGGCGTTGACGGTGGCCGTGGCGTTGGGCGATGGCGGCTCGGTCAGCGTGACCGAAACGGGCGCCGTCGAACTGAACACCGGCAGCGTTACCCGCGCCGTGAGCGGCAGGATGCCCAGCACGTTCAGGACCTGATGGCGGCCGATTGCGGTGAACGCGCTCGGTTCGCAGCGATTGGTAAGCGACTGGAAGTTTGCGGCGCTGCTGTCCGTGGCCGACGTCATGCCGGGAAAGCGCCCCAGGCAGACGTTTGCTGCGGCCGACGTCACGTCGATCACCGCCTGGTTTTCCTGCAGCGGCGCCTCGCACAGCTTGCGCAGCGTGCCCGTCGATTGCGCCACGTCGATGATGATGGGCAGGTCCACCTTGGTGTTCAGGGTCTTGGCCAGCAAGGGGCCGACCAGCGGAATGTTGGTGGTGTTGACGCGCAGATAGACGCGGATCCCGGCGCTGATCGCCTGCGTGCCCACGCCGCCCACGCCCACGGACGGCGGCTCGACGATGCGAACACGTGCGTCCAGGCCAAGCAAGGGCACACTCAGCCCCAAATTGATCAGGTTGCTGCCGTTGGCGATGACCAAGGCGGTTTCCAGGACGTTGAGCGCGTTGACCTCGGCCTGCAACGCGGCGCTGGCGTCGCCGCCCGCGACGTGCAGATCCAGCACACCGCCGTCGCCCAGCAGTTTCACCGGCAGATTCAGCGGCATCACGGCCAGGACGGTGTTGATGGCGTTGCGCAGCAGCGCCACGTCGGCGGTGGCCGTTGCCTGTTTGTCGATGACGCTGAGCGTCGCGTTCAGCAACTGGCCCAGCGTCAGGGTGTTGAGCGCGGCCAATTGTTCGGGCGTGCCCACGCCGGCCACGGCCGACAGCGGCAGGCCCAGCGCTTCCAGCAGACCGGCCGGCGTGATGTTGACGTTGGCCAGCCCCGCGGCATCCAGCACGTCCAGTTGCGACGGCGAAGCACCCGCCGTCGCCAGCAGCTGCGACAGCAACCCGCCGCGCTCCAGCCGCAGGAGGCGCGATCCCACCGTGAAGGCGGCCACCGGCGGCGTGCGGGTCGCCACCGCCGCGGCCGACGCCGTGACGCCGTCCACGCCGGGGACCAGATTGGCCAGCTGCTTGCGCACCGCCACCCGCACCGCGTTGTAGGCCTGCCCGCCCGCCGCGTCGAACACGTGCACGCCGCTGGCGTCGGACCGCACCGGATCCCACACCTTGCACTCCACCGTCAGGTCGGCGGCCGTGAACGTGTCAAGAATGTCCGGCAGATTGGCCAGGGCGGATGCGCGGCCTGCGGCGGCGGCGCGCGTGCAGTCCGCGCTGGCGCCCAGATTCAGGACCTGCACCGCCGACAACGCGGCCAGATCCGCCGCCTTCTGCATCTCGCGCTTCATGTAGGCCCCGTAGCCCAACTGCAGCACGCCCAGCAACACCACCGCCACCAGCACCGCGAACACGGCGGCGACGGTCATGCTGCCGCGTTGCCGCGGCGGCGGAGGGAAACGTTGATGGCCGGCTGACATGCGCTTGCGACTCCGTCTGGGCATGCGGCGGGAGCGCCCCGCCGAGGGGAGCTATTGGACGTTGGGGATTTCCACGTTCCGGTCGAACCACACGGGAATGGGCTGCTTGAAGCTTTCCACGTAGCGGTTCCACGCGGCCGTGGAGACCGGCCCCAGCACGGGCAACGCATTGCCGGCCCGCCGTCCGTCAGCCTGCGCGGCAAGCAGCCCGCGCGTCACGTCGCCGAAGGCTTCCGGCGCGGCGGGGGCCGCGGACGGCGTGGATGCTGACGTTGCCGCCGGCATCGGCGTCTGCACCTGCTGCACCACCGGCCGGTCCGGCATGGCGGTCGGAGACGCAGCGGCGTCCGGCGCAGCGGCGCCCGGCACGGCGGACATGCCACCCGTCAACGGCGCATTCGTCTGCGCGTGTGCCGCAGAAGGCGCCATCGCGGCGCAGGCCAGCATCAAAAGCGCGTGCGGAAGGGAACGGATCATGGCGATTTTCCTGAACATTGGGTTAACGCACGATGGGACCATTGCCCAGCCCTTCCATCAGCGGGCTCATCCTGGGCAACACCACCTGCTCGCCGCTGGACACCCGGGTGGCCGACGCGGAAGACGCGCCCGGCGCCGGCGCCAACTGGCCACGAATCTCGGCGGCCATGCGCAGCACCTGCCCACGCGCCTCCTCGCCCAGTTGCGCGCGCGCCATCAACTGCTGGGCCCGCACCGCATCGCCCTCCACCAGCAACAGCACCGCCAGATTCGCCAGCACCTTGCCGCTATCGGGCGTCAACTCGGCCGCCTGCCCCAGCGGCACCCGCGCGCCCGCCGGATCGCCCGCGCGCAGCCGCGCATAGCCCAGGTCGCCGAGGATCCGCGCGTCCATCGGCGACTGCCGCGCCGCCCGCCCCAGGTAGTCGGCCGCCTGATCAAACTGCCCGCGCCCGCCGGCGATGAGGCCCAGGCCATGCCAGCCCTCGGCTGCCTGATCGGTGGTGGTCAGCGCGCGGTAGGCGGCTTCGCTCAACGCGGTCTGGCCGGTCTGGCGCAGCGCCTCGGCGCGCAGGACGGCCACACGCGGATCATTGCCGAACTTCTGCTGAAAGCCATCGATATACGCCAGCGACGCGAAGTAGCGGTCCTGCCGCTGCGCCTCGACGATCAGGGACAGCATCAGCTCCGGCTCCTTGGGCCGCCGCTTGTTCTCGGCCTCGTCCTCCTGCTGCCGCATCAGCGCCTGCTCCTGCTGCTGTTGCTGGATCAGTTGCCAGGCGGATTCCGCCTTGTTGGTCTGGCATCCGGCAAGACCCGCGCCAATGACCAGCACCGTGACCACAAGCCCCCAGCGCGACCGGTTTTCCATTCTTCCGTCCATCACATCCCTCCCATGCGCGACAAGCCGCGCAACACCGCGATAAACCCCGCGCCGCCCGTCACGATCAACAGGGCGGGCAGCAGCGTCACGATCATGACGCCGGTCATCTTGACCGTGGTCTTGCCCACCTTCTCCTTCAGCTCCAGGCGCCGCTTGTCCCGCAGGCGCTCGCCGAAGCGGTTCAGCGGCTCCTGCACGGCGCCTCCGTGCTGATCCACCTGCGCGATCAGGCGGCAGATGGCGGACAGGTCGTCGTTGTCAAAACCCGTGGCCATGCGGGCCAGCGATTGTTCGCGCGTGCGCCCGCGCACATACAGTTCCGAGGCCAGCCGCAATTCCGAAGCCAGCACCGGCAGCACCTGGCCGAACTCCTTGACCAGCACCTGCAGGCTCTGGTCGATCGACAAGCCGACGCCCTGCAATAGACGCAACAGGTCGATCAGCAAAGGCAGCTCGTCGGCGGCCTGACGGCGGCGGCGCGCCAGGCGGCGCTGCACGATCCACTTGGGCAGCATGTAGCCGATGGCAAACGCCACGAATCCCGCGACAAACGCGCGCAACGGCATCTGCGGCACCTGCTTGTGCCAGTCCAGCAGAATCACAGCCACCGGCAAGAGCAGCGCCAGGCCAAACCTGACCAGCACGAAGCGCGAACGCGCGGTGCCGGGCTGGGAGTAGCCAGCCATGTCGACCAGCTTGCGGTCTTCGGCGGCCAGCAGCGCGTCGGCGAGCCGGCCTTCGCTCAGGCGCTTGCCGAACGTATCGGCCACACGCGCCGCCGCGGCCAGCCTGCCGCGTCTTTCTTCTCTGGGCGCCGCGGATGCCGCTGCGCCTCCCCGCGCCGCCAGCGCCTGATCCACCACCTGGCGGCTGCGGTCCTGGCTGCGCAGGCGCCGCGCCATGCCCAGCCCCAGCACCACCAGACCCGCCGCCACCAGCATCAGCGCCATCGCCAGCACGGTGTTCGCGTTCAAGGATTGGAGGGTGTCCATGCGCCGCCTCCCCTCAGATGGCCTTGGCCATGCGATACAGCCAATAGCAGCCGCCGATCTGCAGGCAGACCGCGGTCAGCAGCATCTTGAAGCCCTGCGGGTCTTCCCACAGGCCCATGAACAGGTTGTTGTTGGCGACGATGATGAAGCCGGCCACGCCTACGGGCAGCAGCGCCAGGATCCAGGCGGACAGCCGGACCTCTGCCGAGCTTGCCGTCAGCTCATTGCGTGCCTGGGCGACATCGCGCATAAAGGCCGCCATGCGCTCCAGCACCTGATCGCTGCGCCCGCCAAAGCGCATCGCCAGCGACACCACGGCCGCCACCATGTACAGCTCCTTCAGCCCGTACATGCGGGACACGTGCGCCAGCGCCGCGTCCAGTTCTTTCGAGCTGCTGAGGCTGGCGGCCGTCTCCACCACTTCTCGCAGCGGCTCATCGGTGGCGGCCGCCGCCGTGCGGAATGCCGCGGCGATGCTGTTGCCGATGGTCAAGAGGCGCACGATGTTGTCCAGGAACGCGGGCAACTGTGAAATCATCCGGCGCTGACGCTTGTCGGCCCTCAGCCATAGCAAGAAGTACGCAAACACGGCCAGCAGCAGGAACGTCACAGCGCCCGACAGCGGTCCCAGAAAGGCCCACGCCAGCGCCCCGCCCGCGACGACAGGCAGCGCGATGCGCAGGTAAAGGCCGACGCTTTGCCGCAGGCCGGCCAGCCGCAGCAAACGGTCCCAGCCGGCGTGGCCGCTGCGGAACTCGCGCGCGTTCTCGGCAAAGGGCGCGTCTCCCGCCGTCTCTTCGCGGCCGCGCGCCAACTGGCTGTCCAGGAACGCGGAACTGGCGGCCCGGCGCGCGCTGCGGTCGGCGTGGCGCCACAGCAGCACCGCGCCCACGGCCAGCACCGCCGCCAGACTCAACAGCGCCATCACGTCCTGCATCAGCGCCTCCGGCTCCAGAAGCCACCCCCGCCATCGCGGTCGTCCGGCGCGTTGTCGTTGGCGCGCGCCTCGTTGCGCAGCTTGGCCAGCTTGGGCGTATGGGGATGGATGCCCAGCCAGTTCCAGCGATCCCGCTCCTCCCCATCCGGCGTCGCAAATGGGTCGTGGCGGTATAGCTCCTGCGTGGAGATGACGTTGTCGCCCATGCCGGTGATCTCGGTCACCGACAGCACGCGGCGTTTGCCGTTGGACAGGCGGCCGATCTGCACAATGAAATCCAGCGCGCTGGCAATCTGGCGCCGCAGGCTGTCTTCGCTGCCCTGGAATCCGGCAAAGCCGGCCAGCATCTCGATCCGGTACAGGCATTCGCGCGGCGAGTTTGCGTGGATGGTGGCCATCGACCCTTCATGGCCGGTGTTCATGGCCTGCAGCATGTCCATGACCTCGGCGCCGCGCACTTCGCCCACCACCACGCGGTCCGGCCGCATCCGCAGGCTGTTGCGGATGAGTTCGCGGATGGTGACTGCGCCGCTTCCGTCAAAGCCGCCCTGGCGCGATTCCAGCCGCACCACGTGCGGATGGTTGAGCGACAGTTCCGCGGTGTCCTCCACCGTCACCACGCGCTCGTTCTCAGGAATGAAGAACGCCAGCGCGTTCAGCAGCGACGTCTTGCCCGAGCTGGTGCCGCCGGACACCAGGATGTTGCAGCGGTTCTTCACGGCCTCGTTCAGCAGGCGGTAGATCGCTTCGTCGAAGGTGCCCAGCGTCAGCAGGTCCGCCGGTTTGAGCGGGTCCTGCCGGAACTTGCGGATCGACACCATGGGACCGTCCACCGCCAGCGGCTCGATCACCACGTTCAGCCGGCCGCCGTCGGGCAGGCGCGCATCCACCATCGGGCTGGACTCGTCCAGCCGGCGGCCGATGGGCGCCAGGATTCGGCGCACGATGCGCAGCACATGCTGGTTGTCGGTAAAGCGCAGCGACTCGCGGGCCAGCACGCCGCGGCGCGAGACAAAGACGTTGTCGTAGCCGTTGATCAGGATGTCTTCCACGGCCGGATCCGCGAGCAGGTCTTCCAGCGGCCCCAGGCCCGCCAGCTCCTTGGTCAGGGCTTCGGCGATGGCGCGCATTTCGCTTTCGTTGATCGCGACGCGGCGCATCCGCACGAAGCTCGCGACCTCGATGTCCACGAATTCCTGAATGGCCGATCGCGCCCACCGGCCGAATTCCGCACCCAGTTCCTCGATGCGGGACAGCAGATGCTCGTAGGCTGCCGTCTTCACTTCCTGATAGCGGTCCGACGCCGAGAAGCCTTTGTCGCCGTCGCCGCCGAACTCTATCGTCGCTGTCATGATCATGTCGGATCCCGTAACCTTCCGTCTGTTTCGCCGTCAGGCGCTGTTGGCCTTCAGCCGATCACCATGCGGCGATGCACGCCGGGCAGCCAGGTCGCCAGCCAGCTTGCGTGCCCGCCGGGCGAGGTTTCCTCGGCGCACAGGCGTTCGGCCAGCGTCTGCACCGCGCGCACGTAGACGTCGCGCTCGGCCTCTTCGTGCAGCAGATGGCCGCGGTTGGTGCACACCATCAGCGGCAGCGTGCGGTCCGGCAGCGTGCCCACGAGTTCCAGGTTGAAGCGCTCAGAAATCTGCTTGGCCGTCATGCCGTAGCGCTCGTCATAGCGGTTGACGATGAGGCCAAGGGTGGAGCGGTCCACGTGTAGTTGCTCCAGTTCCTGCAACAGCCCGGCCAGCGACACCAGCGCGCCCACGCTCTGGTCGGTCACGATCCAGTTCAGCTGCGAGTTGCGCGCCAGGCCCGACACGAACTCGGCATTGGTGAAGCCGCCCGCGTCGGCCACGACCACCGAGAAATGCTGACGCATGCGTTCAAACACCAGCAGCGAATCCGACTGCGACACTTCGCGCATCTGTCCCAGATCGCGCGGCAGCGACAGCACGCTCAGGCCATTGGCCGTGTGCGCCATCGCCGATCCGAGCAGCGTGGAATCGAGGCGGCGCAGATTGCGCGCCGCCTCGGCAAAATCGAAGTCGCCGCCGATGTTCAGGTACAGCTGGCAATCGCCCACGGGCCAGCCCAGGTCCATCAGCGCCACGCGGCTGGACAACGGCAGCGGCTCGCCCGGCGGTTGGGAAGCCTTGGCGGCGCGCTGGTTGTGCGCCAGCTTCAGGCGGTCCTGCACCATGCCTGCCAGATGGACGGACAAGGTGCTGGTGCCCACGCCGGGACGCGCGCCCATCAGCACGACGCTGCGGCGCGTGCCGTCCGTGCGCCCGCCCGACGGCCGGTCGAGCACGCGCAGCACCACTTCCCGAACTTCCTGCGGCGCCACGGACGGATCGACGAAATCAACCGCGCCCGCACGCAGCGCGGCGATCGCGCCCTCCGGCTGGCTGACGTAGCCGACCGCCACGCGCGGCAGCGTTGGCGCGATGCGCGCCAGAAGGCGCGCCAGTTCGGCGGACTTGAACAGCTTGCCGGGTTCGTCGTCGCTCAGTGAGAAATCCAGGAACACCACCTGCGGCGCCAGCTCGGTCAGGCGCCGCGCCAGTTCCTCGATGCGCGGCGACTCCTGGGTCAGCACGCCCAGGTCACCCAACGCCATTCCCAATTGCGCGGCGATCGCACTGCCCTGAGAACAAAACAGGAACCGCGTGCCGTTCTGCAGGCCCACTCCTTCGCTGGCATGTGTCTTCATATTGGTCACCGTGAGAATCCCGGCATCTGTTGGCCGCTTGCCGGGCCGGTCAGGTAATAACCCCAGGCATTGAACGCCGTGTCGGTCTGCTCCTGCCGCGCGCCCGGCAGCGGCAGGGCCACGCCGCGCGCGATCGGGCGCACCAGGCGCGGCGTCACGACGATGACCAGTTCGGTGTCTTCCTGGGAATAATCGACGCTGCGAAAGAACGCGCCGATGATGGGCAGGTCGCCCAGCATGGGCACCTTGTTGACCATCGCTTTCGTCTGGCGCGACACCAGGCCGCTGATCACGAAGCTTTCGCCATCGCCCAGTTCGACCATCGTGTCGGCGCGCCGTGTGCGCAGCGCCGGAATGATGGTGCTGGTGTCTTCGCTGGTGTTGATGGCGATGCCGTTGGTGTAGTCGAGCTCGCTGGCCTCGGGCGCCACCTTCAGCGCGATGCGGTCGCGCGACAGCACGGTGGGCGTGACGGTCAGGCCGATGCCGAAGGGCTTGAAGGTTACGTTGACGGTTCCCAGTCCGCCGGCTTGTGGAATCGGCAGCTCGCCGCCCGCCAGGAAGCTGGCGCTCTGGCCTGTCAGCGCGACAAGCGTCGGTTCGGCCAATACGCGCGCCATGCCGTTGGTCTGCAAGAGGCGCAGGCGCGCCGCAAAGTTGTTGGAGTCATAGAACAGCGAGAACCCGGACGCCAGCGCGCCGCCCAGGCTGGCGGGCATGGTGGAGCTGCCGCCGCTCCAGGGGCCGTTGCTGGCCGTGAAGCTGATGCCGGCCGCCTTCATCACCGAACGCGACACTTCCACCACCTTCACTTCCACCTGCACGACCCCGCCCGTGCCAGCGGTGGACAGGTCCACCACATTCTTGTCGCCGCCCACGGCGGCGGCCGCCATGGTGGCCGAGGCGATCTGCCCGAGTGGCGATTCGGCGTGGCCCGACACGACCGCGTGGCCGTCCGCAATGTCCACGTTGGCGCCGCCGCCCAAACCACGGCTGGCCAGTGCGCCCTGCACGCCGCTGCCGACCCGCACGGTCCAGACCTGCGGCGCGGCGTTGCCGCCCGTCCAGACCTGCAGCCGCGTGGTGCCGGGCTTCTTGCCGTACAGCAGCACGGCGCCCGCGCGGTTGCCGGTAGCGGGCAGCACCTTTACATCGGCCACGTCCGGATCGCCGATGGCGATGCGCGACGGCGCGCCGTGGTCGAGCATGACGGTCTGCTGCTCTCTGACCGCCATTGAAATATCGCGGGCCGGCGCGTTTGCGCCGGTCGCTGGGGCCGCGGTTTGTGCCAGGCTGATTCCCTCGTGCGTCATCGCCGCGGCGGCCGACAGAAGGCAGATCATGGTAGTGCGCTGAAGTTTCTTCATAGTGCCGGATCTGATGATGGGATTCTTCGGCTGCGGGCCGCGCCTGGTGCGCCCGCCGCCCCGTTCAGTAGCGCACGTGCTCGGATTTGTCTCCTCGAATGATTTCCACCGTCCGGCCGCCGCCGGTCCCTTGGGGCCGGGCTGCCGGCCGGGCTGCGGAACCACGCGCGGCGGGCGCCAGAGCGGCGGCCGTGCTGCCATCGAGCTGTACCAAACTTTCGCCCGCGAAGGCGCGGTTCGGGCCCGTCAGCAGCGACTCGCGCTGCGCGGGCGTCAGATCCGCCCGCACCGGCAACACCGTGCCGCGCGGGGCGAACAGGGCCACATCCGGCATGCTGTCGTCGCCCACCGGCCGCAGGGCCAGCTGCAGACGGCCCGCGCGGCTGGCCAGCATCAATTCGTTCACGCGATCCACCGGCACCGCCAGCACCGCGGTGCGCGCCGGCTGGCCAGGACCGCCTTGCTGCAAGGCAGGCTTCTCGTCCGGTCCTTCCACCGTGGCCTGGCCATAGGCCAGCACGCGCACCTGCGACTGCAACAGGCGCGCCTGGCCCGAGGCGACTTCGGGGCTTTTCTCGATCATGAAGAACACGTCCACCATGTCGCCCGGGACAATGCGGTTGCCCCCGCCGACAACCTCGTCCACCGCGATGGCGACGGCGCGCTCGCCCGCCTTGAGCTGGCGCGCCAGCCCCTGCGTCAGCAGGCTGGGCACGATCGGATCGCCCACGGCAATGTCCACCCTTGTCACCGCGCCATCCAGCGGCGCGACGTCGGCAAAGCCGCCGGACAACGCAGCCTGCCACTGCACCACCGTCAGCATGCGTGCGCTGTCGATGCGTGAACCGGCCGGGATCGCCTCGCGCGCCACAACCACCGGATACAGCTTGACCGGCTCGGCCGGCGCAACAGCCACCGGCGCCGGCGCCACGGTGGCTGCCGGGCGCGGCGGCGCCGACGCCAGACGCCAGGCCACGAACGCAAGCGCGACGCCCGCCACCAGCAACAATCCCGCGACGATCTTGCTCAGACTGCTCATGGCGTCCCCTGCGATATCTGCACGACAGCCTGCGAATGCAGCCTGCTTGGAATCCAGTTGCGGTTTGCGCCCGGCAAGGCGGTGACCAGGCCACGCACGGTCTCCAGCAACGGCCAGGTCTGCGTGTTGTAGGTCATGGCGACGGTGGCGCAGTCGGCCTGCGCCCCGCCTGCCCCGCTCCACGCGCACGGCGCGCGCGTAGCGCTGCACAGCACTGCCGATCCGGCGGAAAACGTTCGCATTGCCGCCACGCAGGCGATGGCCGGCACGTCGGACTGGCCGCTGAACCGCGCATGGACGGCGGCGCGCGCGCCGTCAGCGGCGGCGGCGGCCAATTGCTGCTGCATCCAGAACAGCGCACCGAATCCGACCACGCCGCAGATGAAGAGCAGCAGCACCGTGAGCGTCAGCGAAAACTCCAGCGCCGCGATGCCGCGCTGGCGCGCGCGTGTCTTGATGCGGTTGAGGGTTCTCGGCGTCGCGCGCATGTCAGCTACCCCCGCCCAGGGCGTCGCCCAGATGCACCGTGGCACGGGCGCTCAGCACGCTGGAAGCCGGCATCAGCGCCGTGTTCAAAAATGGCACGGCCGGCAGGAGCGGATGGGCGCCGTACGCGTACGACACGTTGACTTCGACCTGATCCTGCGCCAGCGGCAAGCCGCTGCACGCGCCGCCGGCCGCGCTGGTCAGGACGCCCGCACTGCCGCAGACCGCAACCTGTACGGGTCCGGCGGACATGGCGCTGATCCACGCCGCCTGCGACAGCGCCGATTCTCGTCCCGCTCCCGCCCGCGCCGAGAGCGACCCGGTGCCCGGCTGCCACTGCAGGATCTTGCGCGCGCCGTCCTGCGCGGCGAGCGTCACGGAATGCTGCGCGGCGACCACCAGGGAATACGTCAGGATCCCGTAGAACACCAGGAAGAACACCACGAATACCAGGGCGAATTCCACGGAATAAGCGCCGCGCTGAAGGCGGCCAGGCCCAGATATGCGGCATAGGGAATCTGGCGCGCGCGGTTGCTCAGTGCCCAGACGCCCGACACGGCCAGATACAGCAAGCTGTGCAGACCGGCCAGCACGCTGGCCAGCACCAGAGTGACCATCAGCGGCGCAAAGCCCAGCAGCAATCCGAGCACGGCGATGGCCTTGATATCGCCGGCCCCCATCAGACGCCAGCGCCACAGCGGCAGGAAAAGCGCCGCCGCCAGAAATCCGGCCAGCGTCGGCAGCCATCCGCTCCATCGCGGCGGATAGGCCCAGCCGGGCGCCAGCAAGGCCGCCAGCAGCCAAAGCAATTGGGCCGCGAATCCCACGACGATCAGCCGGTTGGGGACGCGGCGATGACGCAGATCGCCATGGATCAGCGCCAGAATCCAGCATGTGAACAACAGCCACCACAGCAGCACCCCTGGATACAAGGCTAGACCTTCCAAAAATCCGGTAACACGACAGGCGCGCCATGGCGGACGCAGCCCCCATCAACCAAACGAGGCCGGGTTGCGGCGTCGCGCTGCGGTGGCCCGACCACCGCAGCGCGATTCCGCTTGCGCCTCAGCCGGCGCCGCCAGCCGGCGGCGTGGTGCCGGTACCTGCCTTGGCGTTGTCCAGCTTGGTGCCAAGGTCCTCGAACATGCCTTTCAAGGAACCGGTAAAGGCGCCCACCGCCACAATGAGGGCCACCGCCACCATGCCTGCGATCAGCCCGTACTCCAGGGCGGTGATGCCGTCTTCGTCATTCCAGAACTGCGCAAGTGTTGCTTTCATAACAAGCTCCATGAGCATCGATTGACGACCGAGGCCGTTGTTGCGTGAACAGAACCAGCCCCTTCAAATCCTGAACCGCCCGCACGCCACTGCACTGCCGCGACGGGGACCCAGGGACCTGCTAACCCGGACCAGGTGAGGCGCCGGGAGATCTGTGCGGCGCCTCAGCAGGCGCCGATTCAATGATCGAGTCGATACGCTGCGCCATGCGCGCGCGAAAGCGTTGGGAAGCCCGCTGCAAATGCCAGCGCATGAGCAGCAAGGTAATGATGGACAAGGCGAATGCGATATACGGCAGCATGGCGCCCCCGATATACCCGCCGGCGGCGTCATTGGCGGCGGTGCAGATAACCGCGCCGGCGGCCGCGCCCGTGTAATGCATGCCGCATACCGCGACGGCCATCAATATGGCGGCGCCGATACGCTGGCGTTCATTCTGCGTATTGAATGCAAGCCAGAGTGCGGCGGTGGCCGCAATGACGGCAATCAGCACCGACAAGACCACCAGGGGAAGATTCCAGAGCAGAACCGCCGGCATGCGCGCGGCACTCATACCGACATAATGCATGGACGCGACGCCGAAGCCTGCGGCGCACCCGCCGATCAGGCACCGGATAAAAGTGAATCGCTCGCGTCCGACATACCAGAAGGCCCAACCGGAAAACCCGGCGGCCACCAGAAAGCTGAGTAGGGTCAGCCCCATCTGATAACCGACTTCAAACGGCAGGTTCTGCGCCAGCATGCCGATGAAATGCATGCTCCAGATGCCCACGCCGCCCATCGCCACCGCGCCGATGACCACATAGCCGAGGCGGATCTCGCCGTCCTGCGTTTCGGCGCGGATGCCCGCCGCCGCCAGCAGGGCGACGTACGAGCCCAGGGCCGCGATCAGGAACGACAGCGCCACCAGGCCGCTATCGAAGGAGAGCGGGACGATGTCGCCCGGGCTCATGAAAGCTCCTTGTGTGGTGACCGGCAGCGGTTATGTGCGGCCGGCAGGTAATTGCAGTGCATCTCGCAGTAATTCCCAGCCATATGAATCTCCGGGAGGGTCCACACATTTTGCGTATTTTTGATACGTGACCTCAGTTTATATATTGCCAAATCATACGCATCAGGGTTTTCACTGAATTTCGCAATGTTGCGACACGCCAGTTGTAACGGATACTCCCAACTTCGAGGGAATCGTATAAAAAACACCCCAATCTCGCCTATCTTTCAACCAACGAATTAATGGGGACATCGGGACAACCGAGCGCGGGAGACATATTGCACGTCGTACGACCGCAGTTTGAAATCGATTGTCATTGTTCAGACAATACTGGCACCATATAAACGGCGTTAATCGAAACTTTCCATTACTGGTCACGCAACACCCTATTCCACTCGACACGCGATCTTTATCGGCTCGGCATTCACATGAGCAAGCAGAAATGAAAGATAAAAAAGGCACACGAGTGAAAATTCAGGGCGGCCCGTTCGCCCTGGCCCTCTTTTGCATGATGGCAACGGCCTCGCCCGCCCGCGCGGAGGGACCGTTACGGGGCAATCCGGTGGACGCCCTGCCAAGGCTGGAACGTCCGCCCTCGGCAAGGCAGCCGCCGCCGGTGGTCCAGACCGCCACCCCGGAGCAACTGGCCTTGCAGGCCCGGTTGGCGCAACGGATCGTGCCGCGTAATTTCGACGTCACCGGCGTGCGCGCCATTCCTTTCGAGGAAGTGTCCGCAATACTCGCCCCGCTGGCGGGCAAGGAAATCAGCCTGGGTGAGCTGGTCGCTCAGGTGGACAAGATCACGCAGCTCTACCGCGACAAGGGCTATCCCCTGTCATTTGCGCTGGTGCAGAACCAGACGTTCGCAAATGGCCTGGTCGTCGTGACGGTGGTCGAAGGCTATATCGCCAATGTTCGGATCGACGGCGACATCGGCAATGCGCAGGACCGCCTTGAAACACTGGCCGCGCCGATGCTCGCGGAACGGCCGCTCAGCCAGGTCACGCTAGAGCGCCAGCTGAACCTCATGCGTACCGTGCCAGGCGTCAGGTTCACGCCCAGCCTGGATCTGCCCCGCCGCGCAGACGGCGCCACCGAATTGTCGCTGACGGCCAGCCGCCAGCCCGTCAACCTGAGCGGCGACATTGCGGACCTGGGCACCGGCATGCAACCCGTAGTGAATGTCACGACCAATAGCCTGACGCCATTGGGCGAGCAAGTGAAGCTCACTGCGGCAGTGCCGTTCAATACCGATGACGTCAAATACGTGTCCGGCGAAATCCGGGTGCCGATCGGCGCAGATGGCCTGTCGGTCAAGGTTGACGGTTATTACTATGATGCGCGCCCGCAGGACGACGCGATCGAGCTGCTGGGTTTTGATCGGCGAGTCAAAAACGATCGTATCGGCGTCGGCGTCAGTTATCCGTTCCTGTTGAACAACCGGCGTTCGCTGACCGGGACATTGGGGGTATATGCCGCCAATTCCAAAGACCGTTACGAAGCCCGCGAATCCGACCGGTGGCTGCAGCAAGACGCGCAGGTGCGCGCCGCGACAGCCGAGATGCGTTATATCCAGGTTTCAGAAACCAAAGCGACGGACGTCACGTTGACGGCCGCCAAGGGGTTTGACGCCGCAGGCGCAAAAAAGGATATCTCGACCAACTACGGTTATTCCGCGACGCCACGGCTGGACCTGGACTTCACGCGCTACAACCTGAACGCCCGGCAGACATTCGCGCTGCCCCACCAGTTCGGACTTGTGTTCTCCGGCGCGGGGCAGTATTCCAGCAATATCCTGCCCTCTTCCGAGCAGATCTCCTTTGGCAGCTGGCGGTTTGCCATGGGTTATCCGCAGGGTGAGCAAAGCGGGGACAAAGGCGTCGGCGTGTCGGCCGAAATCAATCGCCGCTTCGGCGTGGGCTGGACATACCTTTCCAGCGTACAGCCCTACGCCTTGGTCGACTACGCGCGCACCTGGTACAACAACAAGGACCTGCAGACGCTGAATAACCGGCACCTGTCATCCGTAGCGCTGGGCGTGCGGATCACCGACGACAAGCATTATCTTTTCGACTTCAACGTGGCCAAGCCGGTGGGATCGGCCACCGTCAATAACGACCGTGACGTGCGTTTCAACGCCAACTATTCGCTCTTCTGGGACGCACTATAACTGCCAACCCCTGCCCCGCGCGGTTGTGGCAATGGTTTAAAGACGCCCGTTTCGACGGGCGTTTTTAATTCGGAAAAGGCGCCGATGTTACGTAACGCCCGACGTAACGTCGGCCGTAACGTTACGGCCGATGACCGGCTTTTCGTAACAGTCGCAGGGTCGCCGACATCCCAAAACAACGATTATCAGGAACCAGGGAAAAACCCTTAAAGCTCTGGATATGGGCCTGATAACAAAGGGGATTTTTCGGCACAGCATTACCCAAACTGGTGTTTTGCGTCGGATCTGAAAAATCTTGGCATGGTTTGTGCATCAGGAAGCGTACCGGGTTGTTTCAGGACCCGATTCTTCCAGCCAAAGGAGTTCGTCATGCAGATCCATTCCGAAAAGCGCCGCCTCCATCGCGTCCTCTCCGCCACCGTCCTGGCCACCGCGCTTGTAGGCGCACTGAGCGCCTGCGGAGGAAACGGCGGCAGCGGGAAGAAAACCGCAGGTCTCCCAGGAACCGATATCCCGACCAACCCCGGCGGAGGCGGCCTGGATCCCGGCGTGAACCCCGGCGGTGGAACGAACCCCGGGGGAGGCACCAACCCGGGCGGCGGTACGAACCCCGGCGGGGGCACCAACCCCGGTGGTGGCACCAACCCGGGAGGCGGCACCAATCCCGGCGGTGGCGGCACCGATCCCGGCACCAACCCGCCCCGCGTCATCGGCGTGCTGGAAACGACGCTGGGCAACACCGGCGGCGCAGTCGACAACGCCCTGCCTCTGAACCTGGACTCGACCCTTGGCGGCGTGGGCAAGGCGCTGGACCCCACCATCAAGCCGGTCGCGGACACCGTGGTCGGGCTGACGCAGCAGGTGGGCGCCACGACCGGCCTGGGCCAGCCCCTGGACGGCATCGTCAGACAGGTGGGAGGCGCGGTCAGCGACCTCGGCACGGACGTCAAGGGCGCGGGCCTGCCCGGCGGCTTGTCGGTTGGCGTGGGCGGGCTGGTGGATGGTTTGGGCAAGACAGTGGCCAGCAGCGGCGGCCTGCTGCATGCGGACGCGAACAATCCCAATCCCCTGACGACGGTGCTGGGCAATGCCACCGGCGCGGTGGGCGCGCTGACCGGCCCGCTGGCTGGCCAGGGCGGTCTGCTGCAACCGATTACCCAGGTCGTGGCTGGCGTGACGGGCGGAGTGCTCAACGGCCCGACCACGCCGCTGCTCGAGCCCGCGCTGGGCAATGTCGGCAAGACCGTCGACAACGTGCTGCCGCTGGGCCTGCAGACGACACTGGCAGGCGTGGGCGGCGCGCTCGACCCCAGCGCCAGCCCGTTGGCTGCCAACGTCGTGGGCCTGACTCAGCAAGTGGGGGAAACGACGAAGCTGGGCGCACCGGTCGCCAACCTGTTGACCAGCCTGGGCGGCACGGTCACGAATCTGGGCGGCTCGTTGCCAGGTGCTGCACCCGGCTTGAACGGCGTGCTGCAAGGACTGGGCGGGGCCGTCGCCAGTGCAGGCGGATTGGTCCATGCCACGCCGGGCAACGCGAATCCGCTGGGCTCGACGCTGGCCAACGCCACGGGCGCGGTTGCGTCGCTGACGGGAGGCCTGGGCGGTGTGACCGGCGACGCCAATGGCGCGGGCGGCTTGCTGGCGCCCGTGACGGGACTGCTGGGCGGTGTGACGGGCGCCCTGAATGGCGCGGCGGGCGGCGCGGCTGGCGGCGGGCTGCTGGGTGGGGTGACCGGCGGACTGACCGGTGGCGCCGGCGCCACCGCCGGTGCGGGCGCCTCGGCTGGTGCAGGCGCCTCGGCCGGCACGAACGGCGGCGGCCTGCTGGGCGGGCTGCTGGGTGGCGTGAACGTCGCGGCGGGTGCGGGCGCTGGCGCGGGCGCAGGTGTCACCACCGGCGCGCCGGCCAGCTCGGGAGGATCGGGCGGAACGACGGGTGGCGCAGCCAACGGCGGCCTGCTCGGCGGTCTGCTGGTGGGGGTGACGGGCGCCACGACAGGTGGCACGACGGGCGGTGCGCCCAACGGCGGCTTGCTCGGCGGGTTGCTCGGCGGCTTGGCCGGCAAGAAGTAATCCCCCTAATCGCCAGGAAACCACATCATGCTGCAACAACAGACCTACCATCACCACGAGCCCATGACCGGCATGGTCGAGCCATCAAAGAGCAGCCGGCGGTCCGGGATGCTGGACGAGATCGGCCTGCTGCTCGGCCGGCAGTTTGCCGCCTACAACACCGCCTGCCAATCGGCCTTGGCCGAGAAGCTGGGCACGACGGTGGCGGACCTGAAGGCCCTGGAGCTGGTCATGGCGTTCGATGCCCTGCCCACGGGGCATCTGGCGCGGTTGATGGGCATCAGTTCGGGTGGCGCCACCGCGCTCATCAACCGGCTGGAAGCGGCCGGCTATGTGGAACGCGGCCGCCACCCGCTTGACCGCCGGATCATCGTGATCCGGCCGGTCGAGGCGCAGTGCCGGGTGCTCGCGCAGGAGCGGCAGTGGATCGCCGAAACCATCGCGATGACGTCCTGCAACTACGACACCGCGGACCTGGAGGCCGTGCACGGGTTCCTGACGCGTTGCGGCCGCGGCGTGAAGCGAGACACGCTGGACTGGCTGGAGGCGGGCAGCGCGCATCAGCCTGGGTAGGCGGCGGCAGGGCCTAAACCCTGCTGCCGCTTCAACCGGATCCGGCCACATCGGCCGGATCCGGCTTCAACCCATTCACGCGGCATTAGACGGATCAATCCGCGTCAGGCGGCCCGAAATGCAGACGCGGCACCGCGGCCAGCAGCCGGCGCGTGACCTCCTGGCGCGGCGCCAGCAACACCGATTCCGCCTGACCCAGCTCGACGATGCGGCCCTTGTCCATGACCGCGATGCGGTCCGCCAGATACTCGACCACGCCGAAGTTGTGGGTGATGAAGAGATACGCGATGCCCAGATCGGCCTGCAATTCGCGCAGCAGATCCAGAATCTGCGCCTGCACCGATACATCCAGCGCCGACGTGGGCTCGTCGCAGATTAGCACCTTGGGTTCGACCGCCAGTGCGCGCGCAATGGCGATGCGCTGGCGCTGTCCGCCCGAGAATTCATGCGGATAGCGCGTCAGCGTGTTGGCGGGCAACCCGACGCGCTCGATGAGCTGCGCGGCGTGCTTTTCGCGGTCCTGCCGGCTCATGCCGCGCTTGAGCGACGCCAGCCCCTCGTCCAGGATCTCGCCGATACGCATGCGCGGATCCAGCGATGCATACGGGTCCTGAAACACGATCTGAATGTCCTGCCGCAGCCGCTGCAACTGGCGGCGGTCGGCGGTCAGCAGGTCCTGGCCTTGCAGCATCGCGCGGCCCGAGATGCGCGCGCCGTCGATCAGCCGCAGCAAGGCCTTGCCGGTGGTGGTCTTGCCGCAGCCGGATTCGCCCAGCAGCGCCAGCGTTTCCCCCGCGCGCAGCGTGAACGTCACGCCGTCCACGGCCTTGACCCACGACACGATGCGGCGCAGCGGCCCCTTGCGTACCGGGTAATGGACTTTCAGATCCTGCACATCCAGCACCACGCCTGCCGTGCGATCCGGCCCGGCCTGCTGGCGCTGCTGCGCGGCCACGGCGCGGCCCTGTTCGGTCAGCGGCACGCCACGCTTATCGAAGGTGGGGATGGCTTCGAAGAGCTGCTTGGCATACGGATGGCGCGGCGCGCGGAAGAATTCCTCGGCGCTGGCGCTTTCGACGATCTCGCCGCTGCGCATCAACGCGACGTGATGCGCCACGTTCTTGACCACGGCCAGGTCGTGCGTGATCAGCAGGACGGCCATGCCCATTTCCTGCTGGATGCTGGCCAAAAGGTCCAGCACCTGCGCCTGCACCGTCACGTCCAGCGCGGTGGTCGGCTCGTCGGCGATCAGCAGCACGGGCTCGGCCGCCAGCGCGATGGCGATCATGACGCGCTGCTTCTGGCCACCGGAAAACTGGAACGGATAGTCGTCGATGCGGCGGTCGGGATCGGGAATGCCGACCCGGCGCAGCCAGTCGATGGCCCGCGCGCGCGCTGCGGCTCCGCGCAGCGGCGTGTGCGCGGTCAGCGTCTCGATGATCTGGTCGCCCACCCGCATGACCGGGTTCAGGCTGGTGGACGGTTCCTGGAAGATGATGCCGATGCGTCCGCCGCGCACGCCGCGCATGGCGCTTTCCGGCAGGCGGTTCAGGTCTTCGCCGTCCAGGTCGATCTGCCCGCCCACGATGCGTCCGGCGTCCGGCAGCAACCGCAGCAGCGCAAGCGCCGTCATGCTCTTGCCGCAGCCCGATTCGCCCACCAGCGCGAAGGTCTCGCGCTGGGAGATGGCCAGCTGCAGGCGCTTGACCGCATGCGTCATGCCGCTTTCGCCCGCGACGTCGACGTCCAGGCCGTTTACGGTCAGCAAGGGAGTGTCGTAGCTCATGGCGCCTCTCCGGTCTTGGAGGCGCGGCCGTCTGCGGCCAGCATGGCTTCCGGACGGCGGCCAAGAAAGCCCAGGCGCGCCAGGCGGCTGGGCTTGTAGCGCCGCGTGCGCGGATCGAAGGCGTCGCGCACCGCGTCCGCGAACAGATTGGCGGCCAGCACCAGCGCCAGCATGAAGAGGAAAGCGGTCATGAGGTTCCACCAGATCATGGGATCGCGCGACATTTCCAGCCGCGCGCCGTCGATCATCGAGCCGAACGAATTCATGCTGGGATCCACGCCGATGCCCAGGTAGGACAGCACGGCCTCGTAAAGCACCAGACCCGAGAATTCCAGCACCACGGTGATCAGCACCAGGTGCGCCACGTTGGGCAGCAGGTGGCGCGTCATGATGCGCCAGTGCGAGACGCCAAAGGCGCGCGCGGCCTGCACGTATTCCAGTTCGCGCAGCTTGAGCGTTTCGGCGCGCAGCAAGCGGCACAGCCCCGCCCAGCCGGTCAGCCCCAGGATCATGCACAACAGGAACAGCCGCAGGTCGGCGCGTGCCGCCGAGGTGTCGAACAGGTCGGAATGGTTGTCGATGTACACCTGCATCATCAGCGCGCACGCGGCCACCAGCAGCACGCCGGGAATCGAGGTGATGGTGGTGTACAGGTACTGGATGGCGTCGTCGACCTTGCCCTTGAAGTACCCGGCCGCGATCCCAAAAATGATCGCCGGCGGCAGCATCGCCAGCGTGGTGAGGCTGCCGATGACGAGCGCGGTGCGGATGCTTTTCAGCGCCTGCCACAGCACGTCGTTGCCGATGCGGTCGGTGCCCAGCGCGTGATAGCCGGTAGACAGCCCCGCCAGCGCCCCCACCGTCAGGCACAACAGGGCGAAGGTGATCGTCATGGCGCGCCAGGGAATGTCGGCGCGGCCGGCCAGCAATTCCTCGGCGGCATGGGACGCCGATCCGGTGGCGCGCGTCAGGCAGGCAAACAGCAGGACCGCGCCGGCCAACGCAACGGCCAGCCCCGCGGCCAGTCCCCACCCCAGCCGCATCGCGATATCGCCGCCGCGCTCTTTCTCGGGATCGGTCAGGTGCAGCGCAGCCCCGCGCAGCCGTGGAAAATCGCGCACCGGCTTATCGTCGACCAGCATGGTCTCTTTGGTGAACTGATGCGCGGCCAGCGGCTCGGAATAGGTTTTTTCGGGGCGCGTGAGCACGGTGCCGGCCAACAGGCCGTCCAGCGCGGACCGCACCGCGGGCGCATAGACCGGCGGGGCGTCGGCGGCGGCGCCCGGTGCGGGCGGCAGCAGCGGACGGTAGTGAACGGAATCCAGCAGGCCGACCACCGAAAAGGCAACCAGGATGACGGCCGAACACATGGCGGGCGTGTCGCGCGCGACACGCGCCCAGGTGGCGCGCAGGTTGGGACTGCGGCGCACGTGCCAGACGTAGGCCAGCGCGCCTGCCACCATCAGCCACAGCGCGATATCGGTCCAGAGAAAGACGAACTTGGGCATGGCGGCTACTCGAAACGCACGCGGGGATCGGCCAGCGTGTAGGAAATGTCGGCCAGGATCAGCCCCACGATGTAAAGCGCGGCACCCAGGAACACCATCGCGCGCACGATGGAGAAGTCCTGGGCATTGATGGCGTCGATGGTGTAGCTGCCCAGCCCCGGAATGCCGAAGAACGATTCGGCGATCAGGCTGCCCATGAAGAGCAGCGGCAGCGCGGCGACCGTGCTGGTCAGGATGGGCAGCATGGCGTTGCGCAGCACGTGGCGGAACAGCACGACGCGTTCGGCCAGGCCCTTTGAGCGCGCGGTACGCACGTAATCCTTGCCGATCTCTTCAAGAAACAGGGTGCGGTAGAAGCGCGCTTCGGGTCCCAGCCGCGACACGATCGCCACCAGCACCGGCAGCGCCAGGAACTTGATCACGTCCAGTCCGCCCGAATAGCCCGAGAACGGCACTAGCCGCAGCAGCTTCGCGAACAGCCACTGCCCCGCGATGATGTAGAACAGGCTTGATATCGACAGCAGCATCACGCACAGCACGACGCCCCAGAAATCCAGCCGCGTGGCCCGGAAATACACCAGCGTCAGCGAGAACACGATGCTGGCGAACAACCCCAGAAAGAACGTGGGCACCGCCAGCGCCAGGCTGGGCCCCATGCGCGTCTTGATCTCGCGGCCGATGTCGCGGCCGCCATCCGACGCGCCAAAATCCATCACCAGCAGCGGCACCGAACGCCGGTAGAACACCGTGTCCGTGAGTTGCGCCGTGCCCTGGGCCTCGGCATTGAAAAACAGCGGCTTGTCGTAGCCGCGTTCGGCCTTCCATTTCTCGACCGCGTCCTGGCTGACGCGCTGGCCGCCGATGGCCAGCCGCGCCATGTCGTCGGGCGTGTTCACCGCGAAGAACAGGATGAAGGTAAAGAGATTGACGCCGATCAGAATCAGCACGCCGTACAACAGCCGGCGGATGACATAGCCGATCATGATTGATGCTCCTTGCGTTCGGGCGGCACAAACGCCGTCTGGCGTTCACGCCGCTTGAGCGCCACATACGAAGGCCAGATCGCCAGCGCCAGCAGCAGGATGAAGACGCCGACGGGCCACCAGATGGGCGAATTCCATTCGTCGATCTTCTGCTGCCGCAGTGCCGGGTCGATCTTCATGTACTGCAGCGTGTTGCGCACCATCTGCGTGGGCTTGGCGTTGCCGACCCACTGCTGATAGGCCCCGCCCGACATCGGGAAGTAGCCGAACATCCATGGCGCATCGCGCTGGACGACGGCGATCATCTCGGCGATCAGCGCGGCCTTCTCAGGGCCGTCATCCAGGAATTTCATCTGCTCGAACAGCTTGTCGAACTCGGGGCTGGCATAGTTGGCCGCGTTTTCACCGCCGCCCTTGGCCTTGGCATTGGGGCCATACAGCAGGAAGAGGAAGTTCTCGGCGTCGGGGTAATCGGCATTCCAGCCCCACAGGAAGATCTGCGCGGCGCCTCGCAGCATCTTGTCCTGGAAGCGGTTGTAGTCGGTGGCGCGCACGTCGAGCTGCACGCCGATCTTGGCCAGCTGGCGCCGCATCCAGTCGGACTGCGGGTTGGAGCCGCCGCCGGACATGGAATCGAAGTACAGCACCAGCGGCGCGCCCGTCTGCGCGTTGCGGCCGTCCGGGTAGCCGGCCTCGGCCAGCAGCCGCTTGGCCACATCGATGGATTTGCGCACGGGCTTGCCGTCCACCAGGTCATACACGACGGGATTGATGCCTTCGGGCGGATCGCGGTAGCCCAGCACGCCAGGCGGCACCGGGCCATAGGCCACCGACGCCTGGCTGTTCTCGAACACCGCCACGTACTCTTCCCAGTCGAAGGCGATACTGATGGCCTGGCGCAGCTTGCGGTTGCGTTCCTGCTGCTCGGGCGTGTCGCCCTTGCCCACCACTGGATCCAGCCAGTTGAAACCCATGTACCAGTTGGCGGTCTCGACCGTGGTCGGCAGCTTGATGCCGTGTTCCTGATACTTGCGCGCCTTGTCCTGGCTGTCGCCGGCCGCCACCAGCATGGCCACGCCGTATTCGCCGCGCTCGATCTGCGGCACGTCGTAATAGCCCTGCATGAACTTGCCGGTCAGAGGAATGGCTTCCTTTTCGACGCTGAACTCGGCGCGGTCGATGAAGGGCGTAGGCTTGCCGCAGTCGGCCAGAAGACCCGCGGCCTTGTCGCCGGGTTCGCCTTCGCAGGGATAGGGTTCGCCGTGGTAATTGGGATTGCGGCCCAGCACGTGGCGGCGGTTCTGCAGCGATTCGACCAGCATGTACGGGCCGGTGCCCACCGGCCAGGTGTTCAGCGACAGGTCGTGGGCGGCCATGCCGGGCTGGTTGTAGAACCGGTCCGCTTCCCACGGGATGGGCGCGGTGAAGGTCATGGCCAGCCAGTACTTGAACTGCGGATACTTGCCGTCGACGCGGATCCGCAGCGTGTGGGCATCCAGCGCCTCGACGCCCTTGAAGCCGTCGTCCTCGCGCAGGTCCAGCCAGGGCGACGCGCCCGCGCCGCCGGGCACGTCGCGCCGCAGGTCCTGGTCGCGCTTGCGCAGCCGGTCTCCGTAATCCTTTAGCCCCTGCACATGCTCGGCCATCAGCGAATAGATGGGCGACACCACGCGCGGACTGGCCAGGCGCCGGAACGCATAGACGTAGTCGTCTGCGGTGAGCTCGCGGGTGCCCGTCAGCGGGAAGTCGGGAATGTAGAACTTGTCGTCGAGTTCGCCGGGCGCCAGCGGAAAGTAGGCGTAGCTGCCGTCCGGCTTGCGGGCGAAGGCCGGATGCGGCGCGAAGCGGATGCCCGGCCGGATCTTGATGTCGTAGATGCTTTGCGCGATCTGGTCGCCCGGCGCGTCCGCGGGCAGCGTGTTGCCGTCCTTGTCCAGGTACACCGGCGGATCGATCGACGCGGCCGCGCGCGGGATCAGCTCGTAGGGCCGCTTCAGGTAGTGATACCCGTAGAGCGGCTCATAGATGTTGTAGGTATACGGCGTTTCGTCGCCGGAATAGGAGCTGGCCGGGTCCAGGTACTTCGGAGAGCGTTTGACGAACGCGGAATACAGCGTGTTCTGGCTTTCGGCGCCGGATGGATAGGGGCTGTTGATGGGGCTTTCTTGCGAGCAGCCCGCCAACGCCAGCGACAGCAGCATGGCCGACGCCCAGAGCCGCTTCAGTACACCCATGGAAACCTTCCCTTCGTTTCGTAGCGACAGAGGATAGCAAAAGGGGGGCCGGGGAAATACCCCGGCATGCCCTTAGAGGCGCTACGGGCGGATCGGGCCGGCGCGCGTTGGGGTGCCGGCTGGGCGGCTGGATGAAGGTGAGAAGCCCGGATGACGGCGAAGCACCCCGATGGCGGCGCTCAGCCGCACTGGCGCTGGCGCCAGCAGTCATAGCGCCATTTCCAGGGCTGCACGGGGTCCGGCCTCGCCCACAGCCCGCGCCCCGCCGCCTTGGCCTGGCGCTGAAGATCCAGCATGGCCTTGTCGCGCAGGTAATCGCCCTTGCGGGCCGTGTAGGCCCAGGCGTAGCCAGCCTCGACCTGCACGCGGTTGGCAGAGCGCCCGTCGTCCAATATCAGCGCGCAGACATCGCGGCCATATTGATCCTGCTCGTAGCACTGCGCGGTGAGCATCTTGCCGGCCACCAGTCCAGCCAGATGCTTGCGCGCCGCCTCGGCGTCAGGCTGGCCGGGCTGATCCGTGCCATGGCCCTCTTCCGGCGCGTCGATGCTGTCCATCCGGATGCGCCGCTGCCCGTCGGGCGCCCGTAGCGTCACGGTATCGCCGTCCGCCACATTCACGATCGTGCCCGTCAGCGTGTAGCTTCCTTGCGGCACACCGCCCGCAGGCGCCGTGGCCGACGGTTTACCGCCCGCCGGCGCTGTCCCCGAGGGCTTGCCGGTTGCCGTCGGCCCCGGGCGCTGCGGCGCGGAATCCTGCGGGGAAAGCCAGTTCACGATGGCGCCCGCCGCCGCCAGAACCAGGGCGACGACAAGGGCGGTCAGCTTGCTGCCGCCGCGAAAGGGGGATTTGCCACGCACCGGCGGAACTCCAGAGGGAAAACGACAGCGAGTTTGCCACAAGGGAGCTCGCCGCAGACGCCTGATCGATGTCGTCTGACACCCCGGGATTACAACCAGCCCGACTTCCGGAACCGCCAATACAGCACGGAACACACGGACGCGATGACGCCCAGCGTGACCGGATAGCCCCATGGGGATTTCAGTTCCGGCATGAACTCGAAGTTCATGCCATAAATGCCGGCGATCGCGGTGGGCACGGCCAGGATGGCGGCCCAGGACGCAAGTTTGCGGGTGGTGTCGTTCTGCGCCGCCTGCCCGATCATCAGGCTGGCTTCAAAGGCGAACGCCAGCGATTCGCGCAGCGAATTGAAAAGCTCATCCACGCGCAGCACGCGATCCGCCACTTCGCCGAAGTAAGGCCGCGCATGCTCGTCCACGGCGGACATTTCGACGCGCGCCAGCCGGCGGCAGATCTCGGCCAGCGGCGACACCACGGTATGGATGCGCAAGAGATCCCGCCGCTGCCGGTACAGCCTGCGGATGTCCGAGTCCTTTGCGCCTCGGATCAGCAGCTTCTGTTCGGCGCCTTCGACGACGCTTTCGATCTTGACGGCCGCCGCCACGTAGCGATCCACCAGCCAGTCCAGCAGCTCGGACGCCACGTAGTCGCTGCCGCGCTTGAGCAGGTCGGGCGAGGCTTCCAGGCGCTCGCGCAGCGGGCTGTGCCCGGCGGTGGCGCCGCGCCGCACGGTGACCAGGAAGCCGTCGCCGATGAGGAACTGCGTCTCGCCGAAGATGGGCCGCTCGGCTTCGACTTCGACCGTCACGGCGACGATGAGAATCATGTTGCCGTAGTCGATGATCTTGGGACGCCGGTGGGCTTCCAGCATCTCTTCCTGGTTCTTGTCGCACGCGCCAAGCTCGCGCGACACCTTGGCAAGCGTCTCCGGACTGGGGTTGCGCAACCCGATCCACAGCATGCTCTGGCCCTGACGCTGGGCAACGTACTGGCCGGCCTCTTCGATGGGGACCTCGCGGTCCCGCCGTCCGTTCACGTAGGCGATCGATGCCACGACCTCGCCCTTGGGCGCGTCGGCGGCTTGCTCTTCAGTAGACATAGACATCCTCGGACAAATCGATCCCTGCGGTGCAGCGTGTGATTATCGGCCGATGATAGCCCAGCCTCCGGGCGGGCCGACGCCTCAGAACAGGTTGCGCACCCGCTTGGCCACGTCGATGCGCGGCGCCTGCGGCTCGCGCGGCTCGGCCCGTCCGGGCGGCAGATCGGGCAGCTTGGGCAGGTGGTCAAAGAGCGGAAGCATGGCGTTGGTGATGAACCGCGTGCGCGAGCCGTACACGTGGCGATCGCCCATCCCCGTCTGCTGATGCACATAGAAGCGCTGCGGCACGACAAGCTGCAGCCGCTCCTTGGCCCGCGTCATGGCCACATACAGCAGCCGGCGCTCTTCCTCGATCTCTTCGGCCGTGCCCGTGCTCATGTCGGACGGGATGCAGCCGTCCACCACGTTCAGCACGTAGACCGCCTTCCACTCCTGGCCTTTCGCGGAATGGATTGTGGACAGGATCATGTAATCCTCGTCGCGCAGCGGCGCGCCGGATTCGTCGCTGGTGGCGTCGGGCGGGTCCAGCGTCAGTTCTGTCAGGAAGCGCTCGCGTGTCGGATAGCCCGACGCAATGCGCACAAGCTGGTCGAGATCTGTCTTGCGCACGCGCGCATCGTCGTACAGGCGCTCGAGCTGGCCGCTATACCAGCGCAGCGCCAGGTCCACGTCGGCCGGCCACTTCAGCGTGGGGTCGCACAGCGCGGCGTACGTGTCGGCGAAGGCGCCCCACTCTTCCTGCACCGCCGCGCCCGGCTTGAACTCGCGCAGCGTGCGCAGCGGCTCGGCGGACGCGGACATCGCGTCCATCAGCTTGCCCGCCGTGGCGGGGCCGATGCCCGGCATCAGCTGCGCGACGCGGAATCCCGCCATGCGGCCGCGCGGGTTCTCGGCCCAGCGCAGGATCGACAGCAGGTCCTTGACGTGCGCCGCTTCCAGAAAGCGCAACCCGCCGAACTTGACGAAGGGGATGTTGCGGCGGGTCAGCTCCAGTTCCAGCGCGGCGCTGTGGCTGGCGGTGCGAAACAGCGCCGCCTGCGACTTGAGCGTTGCGCCGCCCTCGCGCTGCGCCAGCACCTGGTCGGCCACCCAACGCGCCTGCCCGGCTTCGTCGCTGACCGTGACCAGCTCGGGCAATTGCGACGACTTGCGGTCGGTCCACAGGTCCTTCGCATAACGTTCGGTCGCCTGCGCAATCACGGCGTTGGAGGCGGTCAGGATGGGTTGCGACGACCGGTAGTTGCGGTCCAGCGTGATGACGCGCGCGGGCGCGGGAAACAGGTTGGGAAAATCCAGGATGTTGCGCACCGTGGCCGCGCGGAACGAGTAGATGGATTGCGCATCGTCGCCCACCACCGTGAGGCCGCGGCCGTCTGGCTTCATGGCCAGCAGGATGGCCGACTGCAGCCGGTTGGTGTCCTGGTATTCGTCCACCAGCACATGATCGAAGCGCGCGCCGACATCCGCTGCAATCTCCGCGTCCGACATCATTTCGGACCAGTACAGCAGCAGGTCGTCGTAGTCCAGCACCTGCTGGTCCTGCTTGGCCGCGACGTACGCGCGGAACAGATTCTTGAGCTCGTCCTCCCATTGCGCGCACCACGGAAACGACGTCTTGAGCACGTCGCCCACGGGCGTCTGGCTGTTCACCACGCGCGAGTAGATCGCCAGGCACGTGCCCTTGAGCGGGAAGCGGGATTTGGTGGAGGACAGGCCCAGCTCGTGCCGCACCATGCCCATCAGGTCCTCGGCGTCGCCGCGATCATGGATGGTGAAGGCTTCGGACAGGCCGATGCGCAGCGCGCAATCGCGCAACAGACGCGCGCCGATCGCATGGAAGGTGCCCGCCCACGGCAGCGACGGCGCCTGTTGCGACGAACGCAGGTTCATCACCCGCTGCAGCACCGACCCCACGCGCCGCTCCATTTCCAATGCCGCGCGGCGCGAAAACGTGAGCAGCAGCATGCGCTGCGGGTCCGCCCCGTTCAGAATCAGATGCGCCACGCGGTGCGCGAGCGTATTGGTCTTGCCGGACCCCGCGCCCGCAATCACCAGCAGCGGGCCGTCGTTGCCGGGCGCGCCGGCCACACCGAATTCGGCGGCCTCGCGCTGCGCGGGATTCAGGTCGGCCAGCGGATCGGGCCGCTCGGCCGGACGGGCGGCGGTCTGGGGGTTGTCGGGCGTGCTGGGAGTCTGATCTTGGTCTGGCATGTCGCGGAGCCGCAGCGCTGCGGCCGCAAAAAAGGAAGGAGCCAAGGCTGGCTCCGGGTGAACACTGTATATTTATACAGAATTTTTTGACTTCCGTCTGAACCGCCCGGCGCCATGCCCGATTTTCCCCGCATCCTGACCGGCACCGCCTCCTGGACCGACCCCACCCTGCTGGCCTGCGGCCGCTTCTA
This sequence comes from Achromobacter sp. UBA4530, assembly GCF_002388205.1. Taxonomy (NCBI): domain Bacteria; kingdom Pseudomonadati; phylum Pseudomonadota; class Betaproteobacteria; order Burkholderiales; family Alcaligenaceae; genus Achromobacter; species Achromobacter sp. UBA4530. Next base: position 45,660 of record NZ_DGMA01000004.1, read on the forward strand.
CCCGCCCGATGCACGCAGCGCCGAATCGCGGCTGCGGTTCTATGCGTCGCGCTTTTCGCTGGCCGAGGTCGACTCCAGCTTCTACGCGATGCCCACGCCGGACAACGCCTACCTGTGGTCCACCCGCACGCCGGACGATTTCGTCTTCAACATCAAGGCGTTCCGGCTATTTACCGGCCACCAGACGCCGCTCACCGCCCTGCCCGGCGACATCCGGCGCGAACTGGCGGACTGGCCGGAGCCCATCATCTACCACGACCGCATGCCGGGCGACCTGCGCGACGAGCTCTGGCGGCGCTACCAGCTGGCCATCGAGCCGTTGCGGATGGCGGACAAGCTGGGCGCGGTGCATTTCCAGTTTCCGCCGTGGGTACGGCGCGACGCCCGCGGCATGGCGCGCGTGGCGGCCTGCGCGCGGCGGATGGAGGAACATCTGGTGTCGGTGGAATTCCGCCACCGCAGCTGGTTCGAAAGCCCGGCGGCCACGGCGGACACGCTGGCCTTTGAACGGGATCTGGGTGTCGTGCACACGGTTGTCGACGCGCCCCAGGGGTTCGAGAACACCGTGCCCGCGGTTTGGGAAAGCACCCATCCGGACCTGACGCTGTTGCGTCTGCACGGGCGCAATGCGGCCAAGTGGAACGCGTCGGGACCGGCGTCCTCGGGGCGGTTTCAGTACGAATATTCGGAAGCGGAACTGGCCGAACTGGTCGCACGCTTCACGCGGCTGGCCTCGCAATCGGCGCAGGCGCATGCGGTGTTCAACACCAACTTCGAAGACCAGGGCATGCGCAACGCCGCGGCCTTCGCGTCGGCGCTGTCATTGCCGGGCATGTGAATGGGTGTCAGACACCCGCCGTCGCACCCGCCCTTACCGCCGGCCGCGCCACCTCGGCCAGACTCTCCAGCAGCACTTCAAATTTGCGCGCGATGTCGTGCTCCGGCACGCAGGCATATCCCAGCAGCAGCCCCGGCCGGCGCCCTTCCTCGTTCACGTAATACCGCGACAGCGCGCGCGTGAGCACGCCCTTGCTGCGCGCCACCTCAACGACGCGCAGGTCGTCCATGTCCGCGGGCAGGGTCAGCACCAGATGCAAACCCGCCATGCTGGCATCGCGATGCAGCCAGTCCGGACCCAGCCGGCGCTCGATCAGGTTGACCAGCATGGCGCGGCGGCGGCCGTACAGCATGCGCATGCGGCGGATGTGCGCCGCGTAATGGCCTTCGGAAATGAACGTGGCCAGCGCCGCGTGCGTCATCAGGTGCCCTTCGCGGTACAGCTCGGCATGCGCCGCCTGAAAAGCCGCCGTCAGCGCCTTGGGCAGCACCAGATACCCCACACGCAGGCCCGGATACAGCGTCTTGCTGAAAGTCCCCATGTAGATCACCGGCGCATCGGACTCCAAACCGAGCAGCGACGCGATCGGCCGGCCGGAAAAGCGGAACTCGCTGTCGTAGTCGTCTTCGATGATCCAGCTGCCGCACTGCCGCGCCACCGCCAGCAACTGCCGCCGGCGTGCCAGCGACATCACGGGTCCCAGCGGATATTGATGCGACGGCGTGACGAAGATGAATCGCGGCGGCGTGTCCACGGCGTCAGGCACACGCATGCCTTCTTCGTCCACCGGCAGATGCACGGTGCGCAGGCCGTTGGCCTGCAGGATGGTGCGCGCGCCCCAATAGCCCGGGTCTTCGACCCACGCCGTTTCACCGGCCTCACCCAGGATGCGCGTGGTCAGGTCGATGGCCTGATGCGAACCCTCGGTAATGATGATCTGCTCGGGATCGCAGTCGATGGACCGCGTCAGCGCCAGATGCTGCGCCAGCGCCTCGCGCAGCGCCGGCAGGCCACCGCCATACGAATAGGTCAGCAGATCCGGCGCGGGATTGCGCCACAGCGCGCTGAAGATGCGGCCAAATTTCTTGTGCGGGAATTCGGTCAGGTCCGGCACCCCCGGCATGAACGCGCCCCATTGGTAAGGCGATGCCGACACGCCATCCACGATGGCCGCGCCGCGCGGCGACAGCGCCGGACGCGACGGCGCCTGCTGCGCCTGCCGCGCGCGGCGGCCGCTGGCCAGATACGAATCCGGCACCGAGGCATTGACGAAGGTGCCGTTGCCCTGCCGGCTGCGGGTATAGCCTTCGGCCAGCAGCTGGCTGTAGACGTGAACGACGGTGTTGCGGGCAATGCGCAGTTCGGCCGCGAGGTCCCGGGTGGCGGGCAGGCGCGAGTCCGCGGCAATGGATCCATCCAGGATGGCTTCACGGATGCCGCGATAGAGCCGCTTGTTCATGGGCTCGCTGGCGCCGTCGGCCAGGCGCAGCAGCAGCAAGTCACCGACGATGGACCGCAATTGGTTCTACCTGATTTATCAAAGTGGTTCCCACAAGTGGGGCCATCGTAGCATTAAATAAGTGCTTTACCGCCCATCACTCTCATCGAGACCGAGATGAAGAATCAGGATCTGAATACCCGCCGTTCCCTGGCCACGCCGCGCGGCGTCGGCGTCATGTGCGACTTCTACGCCGTGCGCGCGGAAAACGCCACGCTGTGGGACGCCGAAGGCAAGGAATACATCGATTTCGCAGGCGGCATCGCCGTCCTGAACACGGGCCACCTGCACCCGAAGGTCAAGGCCGCGGTCGCCGCGCAACTCGACAACTTCACGCACACGGCCTATCAGATCGTGCCGTACGAAGGCTACATCTCGCTGGCCGAGCGCATCAATCGTCTCGCCCCCATCGACGGCCTGAAGAAGACCGCCTTCTTCACGACCGGCGTCGAAGCCGTCGAGAACGCCGTGAAGATCGCGCGCTCGTCCACCGGCCGCTCGGGTGTCATCGCCTTCTCGGGTTCTTTCCATGGCCGCACGATGCTGGGCATGGCGCTGACCGGCAAGGTCGCCCCCTACAAGCTGTCGTTCGGCCCCATGCCGGGCGACATCTATCACGTGCCGTTCCCCAACGCCACGCAGTCCATCAGCGTGGCCGATTCGCTCAAGGCGCTGGACCTGCTGTTCAAGGTCGACATCGATCCGAAGCGCGTCGCGGCCATCATCATCGAGCCGGTGCAAGGCGAAGGCGGCTTCAACATCACGCCACCCGAACTGATGACCGCGCTGCGCAAGGTCTGCGACGAGCACGGCATCCTGCTGATCGCCGACGAAGTCCAGACGGGCTTTGGCCGTACCGGCAAGCTGTTCGCGATGGAACACCACAGCGTGCAGGCCGACATCATCACCATGGCCAAGAGCCTGGGCGGCGGCTTCCCGATCTCGGGCATCGTCGGCCGCGCCGAGGTCATGGACGGCCCCGCCGCGGGCGGCCTGGGCGGCACGTACGCCGGCAATCCACTGGCCGTCGCCGCGGCGCACGCCGTGCTGGATGTCATCGCCGAAGAAAAGCTGTGCGAACGCGCCGCCCAACTGGGCGAAAAGCTGCGCGCGCATCTGGAAGGCCTGCGCGCCAAGGTGCCGGGCATCGCCGACGTGCGCGGTCTGGGCTCGATGGTCGCGCTGGAACTGAACGACGCGGCCGGCAAGCCCGACGCCGAAGCCGTCAAGCGCGTGCAGCAGCGCGCGCTCGACGCCGGCCTGATTTTGCTAAGCTGCGGTGTATACGGAAACGTCCTGCGCTTCCTGTATCCCTTGACCATTCCCGACGCCCAGTTCGCACGCGCGCTGGACATCCTGTCCGAGGCGCTTGCCGCTTGAGGCAAAGGCCCTGAGTAACCGGTTATTCGGCTGGCAGGAACAACGATTGCGGGCGTAGCAGGCAGGCGGCTTGATGAACAGGCCGCACGCCCGCCACGCCCGCAATCGCTTGGCCCGCCGCACCCATCAAGGAGACTTCCAACATGACAGCACTGTCCCATCCCCTCGCCCGTCCCGACCTGCTGCGCGACGCCTGCTACATCGACGGCAAGTGGGTCGGCGCCGGCGAAGGCGCATCGATCCCCGTCGACAATCCGTCCACCGGCAAGACCATCGTGTCGGTGCCCAAGCTGGGCCGCAAGGAAACCGAGCAGGCCATCGCCAGCGCGCAGGCCGCGCTGCCCGCGTGGGCCGCCAAGACGGGCAAGGAACGCGCCGCGATCCTGCTGAAGTGGGCGCAGCTGATGATGCAGCACCAGAAAGACCTGGCCGCCATCATGACGTCCGAACAGGGCAAGCCGGTCACCGAAGCCGCGGGCGAAATCGCCTACGCCGCGTCGTTCCTGGAATGGTTTGCCGAAGAAGCCAAGCGCATCGACGGCGACATCCTGCAAAGCCCCAAGGCCGGCCAGCGCCTGATGGCGCTCAAGCAGCCCATCGGCGTCACCGCCGCGATCACGCCATGGAACTTCCCGGCCGCCATGATCACCCGCAAGGTCGGCCCCGCGCTGGCCGCCGGCTGCACCATGGTCGTCAAGCCCGCGCAACAGACGCCGCTGACCGCGCTGGCGCTGGCCGTGCTGGCCGAAGAAGCCGGCGTGCCGGCAGGCGTGTTCCACGTCATCACGGGCAGCTCGCGCGACATCGGCGCGGCCCTGTGCGAAAGCGACGTGGTGCGCAAGCTGAGCTTCACCGGTTCCACCGAAGTCGGCCGCACGCTGATGGAGCAATGCGCGCCCACCATCAAGAAGCTGTCGCTCGAACTGGGCGGCAACGCGCCCTTCATCGTGTTCGACGACGCCGACCTGGACCGCGCGGTCGACGGCATCCTGGCATCGAAGTACCGCAACGCCGGCCAGACCTGCGTGTGCGCCAACCGCATCTACGTGCAGGCCGGCGTGTACGAGGAAGTGGCCAAGCGCCTGGTCGACAAGGTCAACGCCATGAAGGTCGGCGACGGCTTTGAAGACGGCGTGACGCAAGGTCCGCTGATCGACAAGAACGCCATTGAAAAGGTGCAGGAGCACATCGCCGACGCCACGGCAAACGGCGCCAAGGTCATCGCCGGCGGCAAGCCCCACGCCAAGGGCGGCACGTTCTTCGAACCGACCGTCGTGCGCGACGTGACGCAATCGATGCGCTTTGCCAGCGAGGAAACCTTCGGTCCCGTCGCGCCGCTGTTCCGCTTCGATTCGGAAGACGAAGTCATCGGCATGGCCAACGACACCATCTTCGGCCTGGCCGCCTACTTCTTCACGCGCGACTACGCCCGCATCTGGCGCGTGTCCGAAGCGCTGGAATACGGCATCGTCGGCATCAACACCGGCCTCATCTCCAACGAAGTCGGCCCCTTCGGCGGCGTCAAGCAATCCGGCCTGGGCCGCGAAGGCTCCAAGTACGGCATCGAAGAGTACCTGGAGATCAAATACCTCTGCGTCGATCTCGGCGCGTGAAGTCCGGCGCGCGCGGTGTCCTGCCGCGCGCGCCTGTCGTCCGCGTGGCCGATGTAAGCGCCACGTTCACTCGGATACCATCCAGGCATGTTAGATTTGCGCGTTCCCTGGACGAGTCCGTATGAGCAGAACTTTCACCCTTGAGGACACCCGCAAGCTGGCGGCCATCCTGGCGGAAACCGCGCAGACCGAGGTCATGCCGCGGTTTCGCAACCTGCCCGAAGGCGCCGTTCGCGGCAAGACCTCGCCGCGCGATCTGGTCACCGACGCCGACGAAGCCGCCGAACGCCTCGTCGCCGCGCGCCTGTCCAAGCTGCATCCGGGCGCCGTGCTGATCGGCGAGGAAGCCTCGGCGCGCAATCCCGCCCTCTTGAACATGCTGGTCGACGCCGACCTCGCCTTCCTGATCGATCCCATCGACGGCACGCGCAATTATGTGGCGGGCCTGCCGCTGTTCGGCATGATGATCGCGGCCTGCCATCGCGGCGACGTGATTGCGGGCGTGATCTACGATCCGGTCAGCCGCGACAGTGCGCTGGCCGTGCGCGGCGAAGGCGCCTGGCTCGAATTCGAAAACGGCAAGCGGCTGCCGCTGGCCGTCGCCAGCCCCGCGCCCCCCGAGGACATGGACGGCCTGATCTCCACCGGCGCCCTGCCCGAGCCGCTGCGCACGACTGTCAACAGCAATTTGTCGCGCCTGGGCAGCACGGCCTCGCTGCGCTGCGCCGCGCATGAATACCGCATGATCGCCGCCGGCCATTGCCACGTCGCGCTGTACAACCAGTTGACGGCGTGGGATCACGCTGCAGGCTGGCTGCTGCATCGGGAAGCCGGTGGCTATGCAGCGCATTTCGACGGCTCCCCCTACAAGCCCACGCATCGCACGGGCGGCTTGCTCTACGCGCCCGACGCGGGCAGCTGGCACGCGGCGCGCAAGGCGCTGCTGGGGGACGCATTGGAAGGCATCGAGACTTGACAACAGCGGCCGGGACCACCCTCAAAAACTGGGGTTATCCCTAGGAGTTATCCCCAGTTCCTGTGGACAACCCTATGGAAAGGTCTGTAACCGGCCGAAAAAATCGTTGCCGGGCAAGCACTTGCTTAGACCGGTCAAAAACCGGCCGCCCCCGCTTCTTTCTAAAGCGCTTCCAGCGCCAGCGCGATGGGTTGTTCCACTTTCAGGGTCAACAGGCTGTCCGCGCGGGTGCGTCCCAGGTTGATGGCGGCAATGGGTAGGCCGGCTCGCGAGGCGGCCGTGACGAAGCGATAGCCGGAATACACCATCAGGGACGATCCCACCACCAACACCGCGTCGGCGCTCTCAAGGGCGGCATTGGCCCGCTCGACGCGCTCGCGCGGCACGGTCTCGCCGAAGAACACCACATCGGGCTTGACGATGCCGCCGCAGCGCGGACACGGCGGCACCGTGAACCGCGAAAAATCGTAGCCGTCCAGATCGGCGTCGCCGTCGGGCGCGTCGCTGGCTTCAAGCTGCACCCAGTCCGGGTTCAGCGCGTGCAATTTTTCCTGCCAATCGTGGCGGCCGCCCCGCCAGTCGCAGTTCATGCAGCGCACGGCATCCAGGCGTCCGTGCAGGTCCACGACATCGCGGCTGCCCGCGGCTTCGTGCAGGCCGTCCACGTTCTGCGTCACCAGGATGGCGACGTGACCGCGATCCTGCAGTCGCGCCAGCGCTAGATGCGACGCGTTCGGCTTGACGTGTCCAAAGCGGCGCCAGCCCACCATGCTGCGCGCCCAGTATCGCGCCCGCGAAAGCTCAGCGCCCATGAACGTTTGCAGCGTCATGGGCGGCTGGCGTTTCCATTCGCCTTCAGTGTCGCGGTAGTCCGGAATGCCGGAATCGGTGCTGACCCCGGCCCCGGTCAGGACGAAGAGCCGCGGATGGCGGTCGATGAAGCCGCGCAGCGCGGCCAGCTCCGGAAGTGCAGTATCCAATCCTCGCTCCTTGCGTCCCGCCACCGCGCGGCGATCAGACCGCGCGGCCCGCCGCGGATTAATCAGACCGCGCGGCCCGCAGCGTTCAACCGCCCAGCCCGCAATCGGGCATGTCGCTGACCAGGCTGGCCTGCGTCACGTTGCTGCCCGGCGGCACGCTGCGCGTAAGCCAGACGTTGCCGCCGATGGTCGAGCCCTTGCCGATGGTGACGCGGCCCAGAATCGTGGCGCCGGCGTAGATCACGACATCGTCTTCGATCAGGGGATGGCGCGCCAAGCCCTTTTTGAGTTCACCGTTTTCGCCGGGCGGGAAGCGCTTGGCGCCCAGCGTGACCATCTGGTAGAGCCGCACGCGGTCGCCGATGATGGCGGTTTCGCCGATCACGACGCCCGTGCCGTGGTCAATGAAAAAGCTGCGGCCGATGGTCGCGCCCGGGTGGATGTCGATGCCGGTGTCGGCATGGGCGATCTCGGCCACGATGCGCGCCAGCATCGGCACGCCCAGCCGGTACAGCACGTTGGCGAGGCGGTGATGGATCATGGCCGCGACACCCGGATAGCACAGCAGGACCTCGTCCACGTTGTGCGCCGCCGGGTCGCCCTGGTAGGCCGCCATCACGTCCAGATCGAGCGCGGCGCGCACGGCCGGCAGCTCGGCGCCGAAACGGCGCACGATCTCGGTGGCGCGCTGCTGCGTGTCCGCCTGCTGGGCCGGATCATGCCGGCCTTCGTATTGCAGTTCCAGACAGACCTGATGCAAGAGCGCATCGAGCGCGGCGCCGATGGTGTGGCCGACGTAGAAGTCCTCGACCTCTTCGCGCAAGTCGATGGGCCCCAGGCGCATGGGGAACAAGGCGCCACAGAGGTCCTTGATGATCTGGCGCAGGCTTTCCTGCGAAGGGAATTCACGCAGGCCGGCGTCGTCGCGCAGGCGGCCGCGCGGACCGCGCCACGCAACGCGCGCATCGCGCAGTCCGGACACGATGCCGTCCAGGTTCCAGTGCGCCGTGGGGAAATAGCTGGGGCCGCTCATTGCCGGACTCCGGACAGGGAGCCGGCGCGTGCGGCAGAAGGATGGATAACGAACATGGGTTTGCCTCGCTGACGATGCGAAGCCCCCCGCGCAATGCCCCGGGGAATGCTGCTTCGCAATAATTCCGTCAACTGTAACCGCTCCGGCGTATGCGCCGGAAGTCCTCCGACACGGCGTTGGGGTTATGCCGCGGCCGGGACCAACCCCGGCTCCGCCTCATACCCTTGCGGGTTGCCCTGCTGCCAGCGCCAGCCGTCCGCGCACATGGCTTCCACATCGTGTGTGCTGCGCCAGCCCAGCAGCGTCGCCGCCAGATCGGGGTTGGCCCACATACGCTCGACGTCGCCCGCGCGCCGCGGCAGGATGCGCAGCGGGATTTTGCAGCCGTTGACCCGTTCGAACGCGCGCACCAGTTCCATGACACTGGTGCCCTGCCCCGTGCCCAGGTTGACCGCCACGAAGCCGGGATGGCTGTCCGCGTAGGTCAGCGCCTGTACGTGGCCGCGCGCCAGATCCATGACGTGCAGATAGTCGCGCACGCCGGTGCCGTCCGGCGTGTCGTAGTCGTCGCCGAATACGCGCAGAAACGGTTGGCGCCCCACCGCCACCTGCGTGATGAACGGAAAAAGGTTGTTGGGCAGGTCGCGCGGACTTTCTCCGATCAGTCCGCTGGGATGCGCACCGATCGGATTGAAGTAGCGCAGCGTGACGGCGCTGAATGCGGGATCCGCCACGCACACGTCGCGCAGCATGTCCTCGACCATCAGCTTGGTGCGGCCGTACGGATTGGCCGGCGCCAGCGGATGGGCCTCGGTAAACGGCAAATACTGCGGTTCGCCATACACCGTTGCCGACGAACTGAAGACCAGCCGCGACACGCCCGTCTCGCGCATGGCGCGCAACAGGACAAGCGACCCCTGCACGTTGTTGTCGTAGTACTTGAGCGGGTCCGCCACCGATTCGCCCACGGCCTTGCAGCCGGCCAGATGCAGCACGGACTGCACGGGCGAGCCCCGCGCCGCCGCATCCGCCAGCACGGCCGCGACCAGGCCGCGCGAGCGGATGTCGCCTTCGATCAGCGGTATCGGCGCACCGCAAAGCTGTTCAACCCGGCGAACAGCCTCTCGGCTGCCGTTGCTGAGGTTGTCCAGCACGATCGGCCGCAGGCCGGCGGCGATCATCGCCACCAGCGTATGCGTACCGATGTAGCCGGCGCCGCCCGTCACCAACACTTGCGTGTCCGGCATGTCCATGCTCCGTCAGAGGTGGGCCGTCATTCCGGGCACCCACGCATGGCGGGGACGCGGGGCCTGCGCATGGCTGCGGTAGCGGTCGATCCAGTACGACGTGGAAGCGTCATGCCCCCAGTCGACCAAGCCCGCCGACACCGGCACCGCCAGCTCGCGCTCGATGCCGCTGGCCAGCCGTTTGCCCAGTTCCACGCCGTACTGGTCGAAGGGGTTGATGCCCCAGACCACGCTCTGCACGAACACCTTGTGCTCGTACAGGGCCAGCAGTGCGCCCAGGCCTCGCGGATCGAGCTGACGCAGCACGATCAGCGTCGACGGCCGTCCGCCCGGATGCACCATGTGCTGCGCCAGCGACAGCGCACGCTCCTGGTTGTCGATGTGAGCGACGTCCAGCAGCGCCTGCTCCAGGCTCTTGCCGCGCATCAGCGCCTGGCGCTGCGCCAGGCAGTTGGCCAGCAGCATGCGATGCGCATCGGGGCTGTCCGCGTGCCCTTGCAGGCTGGCGATGAAGTCCACCGGCGCGCCTTCCTCGCTTTGATGCAGCCACTGGAAGAAGGTGTGCTGGCCGTCCGTGCCCGGCATGCCCCAGATGATGGGCGCCGTCGGCACGCCGACCGCGGCGCCATCGCCGGCGACCCGCTTGCCCAGCGACTCCATTTCGAGCTGCTGCAGATAGGTCACCAGGTGCAGCAGGCGCCCGCTGTAGGCCGCCACATTCAGCGAGTTGAATCCCAGCACGCTGCAATTGACCAGGCCGGCCAGCGCCAGTTGCACAGGCGCATTGGACGCAAACGGCGTCTGCAGGAAATGCTGGTCCATGGCCTCGGCGCCCGCGCGCATCCCGATCAGCACGTCCAAGCCCACCGTCAGCGCGATCGACAGGCCGGCCACCGACCAGACGGAGTAGCGTCCGCCCACCCAGTCGCACATCTTGAAGACCTGGCTGGACGGCACACCCAGCGCGCGCGCGGCCGGCGCATTGGCGGTCACGGCCGCCAGATGGTCGGACACATCGGCCACGCCGCCCTGCTTGAGCCAGGCGATGGCGGCGCGAGCGTTGTGCAGCGTTTCCGACGTGGTGAAGGACTTGGAGGAAATGACGACCAGCGTGCGGCGCGGGTCCAGCCCGGCCACGGCGTCATGGAAGGCATGGCCGCAAATGTTGGACACGAAGCGGATCTGCCGGCGCTGCTGCGGTCCGCCGAATGCCTGCACGGCCAGGCGCGGACCCCAGTCGCTGCCGCCGATGCCGATGTGCAGGACGGTGGAGAAGTCCGCCGTCTGGTCCACGCGCCGCACGAAGTCGGTCATGCGCGAATACTCGCAGACGGAATCCGCGTCCTGCCCTTCCGGCTGCTCGCGGGTGCGCCCGGCACGCAGCGCGGTATGCCATGCTGCCCGGTTTTCAGTCCAATTGACCGGTTCCCCGGCAAACAGCGCGCGGCGCGCCTCTTCCAATCCGCGCGCCTGCAGCAGCGCCTGTCCCGCGCCGTCCAGCGACGCCGACTGGCGTTGCATGGTCAAGTCCACGCACAATCCTGCCGCTTCGATCACCTTGAGCGCACTGGCGTCCAGTTCAGCGTTTTGCGCAGCCTGCGCGAAAGCCACCCACTCCGGGCTGTTTGCCAGTCCGGAGTCTGCCCTTAACGCCTCAATCGCCTGTTGAGCCTTTCCCATCGCGTGATGCTCCTTAGAACGGTAAACGAATGTGAGGTGCAATGCGCCTGAACGCCTTGCGAAAGTCCTCCTCGATACGAGCCAGCGCGGCCACGTTGTCTCCTTCGAACCGGAGTACCACCGTCGGTGTGGTGTTGGACGGTCGCGCAAGGCCGAAGCCATCCGCGTAGTCCACACGGATCCCGTCGAGCTCGTTGATGGACACTGCGCCGGGGAATTCCCCTTGGTCGCGCAGTGCCTGCACCAGCTCGACGCCTTCCGTGGTCTCCAGTTTCAATTCGGGGGTGGCGCAGGACTGGGGCAAGCTTTCCAGCAATGCCGAGGGGTCCGGCGCCGACGAGAGGATCTCCAGCAGGCGGGCGGCGGCGTAGATGCCGTCGTCAAAGCCGTACCAGCGCTCCTTGAAGAAAATGTGGCCGCTCATCTCCCCAGCAAGTAGCGCTCCCGACTCGCGCATCTTGGCTTTGATAAGGGAATGCCCTGTCTTCCACATGGTCGCCTTGCCGCCCGCCTCGGTGATGGCGCGGGCCACATGGCGGCTGCATTTGACGTCGTAGATGATCTCGGCTCCCGGGTTGCGCGCCAGCACGTCGCGGGCGAACAGGATCAGCTGGCGGTCCGGCCAGATGATCTGCCCCGATTTTGTGACCACGCCCAGCCGGTCGCCGTCGCCGTCGAACGCCAGTCCGACCTCGCAGTCCGAATAGCGCAGGCAGTAGATAAGGTCCTGCAGGTTATGGGGATCGGCCGGATCGGGGTGATGCCCCGGAAAGGATCCATCCACCTCGCAGAACAGCTCCGTCACCTCGCAGCCCAGCGCCCGGAAGAGCGCCGGCGCCACCGCGCCCGCGACCCCGCTGCCGCAGTCGATGGCGATCTTCATGGGCCGCGCCATGCGGATGTCGCCCACGAGGCGCGCCGCGTAGCAGGGCGTGATCTGCATCTGGGTGCGGCCGCCGGGCGTGGGCGCCGAATCGATCGGCTGGCGCATCGCGTCGCGCAGCGCGGTCAGGCCGTCGCCGTACAGCGAGCCGCCTTCCATCACGATCTTGAAGCCGTTGTGCGTGGGCGGGTTGTGGCTGCCCGTCACCGCGATGCCGGTCCCGGTGTCCATCAGCCGGGCCGTGAAATACACCATGGGCGTGGTCGCCATGCCGATGTCGATCACGTGCATGCCCGCCGAGCGCAGCCCGGCCTGCAGCGCCGCGGACAGCTCGACACTGCTCAGCCTGCCGTCGCGCCCCACCACGATCGACCGCACCCCCTGTGCGTGCGCCTTGGCGCCCACCGCCATCCCGAGGCTGTGGGCAAACCTGGCATCCAACTCGTCCGGGACCGTTCCCCGTATGTCATAGGCCTTGAAAACCGCATCCAGAATTTGCGGCGTGTCCCAGCCAAAAGTTCCGTGCATGCCAGTTTCTCCGTGTGGCGTTCACTTGGGACCGTTCTGTTTGAAATCACCGTAGTACGCCGCACGGGAGTAGCGATAACCACCGTACTTGGACCGGAACCCGAAACGTTCCGGCAGCAGCTTGAGACCGTTGAAGACCACGCCGTCGACCGGCGCGCCCGCCTGGATCAGGCGCTTGGCCGTTTCGCGGATCTCGCCGACCGTATTCATGCCCGACCGCACCACCACCATGACTGCCGCGGCATGCGTACCGACCACGGCGGCATCCGGCGACGACAGCACGGGCGCCGTGTCCAGGATCACCATGTCGTACTGCGTGGCCAGCTCCCGCAGGGTCTCGCCGAACACCGGCGAGGCCAGCAGCTCCGACGGATCGAACGTCACGGCGCCCGTGGCGATGAAGTCCACGCCTTCGGACACGCTGTGCTTGCGGACGCGGCTGAGCGGGATCGTGCCGGTCAGCACTTCGAACAGACCATCTTCCTTCGGCACGCCGAAATAGCGGTTGAGCTGGCCCTTGCGGAAGTCGGCATCGATCAGCAGCACGCGCTTGCCGACGCCCCCCTGGATGAAGGCAAAGTTTGCAGACAGGAAGGATTTACCCACACCCGCCACCGGACCGGTGAACATGACCATGTTGTTGGCGGACTGGCGCAGCGAGGCCTGCAGCACGTTGCGGAAGGATCGCAAACTCTCGATCGGTGGCGAGTTGCCCTGGCTCTGCGCCAGGAGCGCAGGCACGGTGGCGTTCTTGCGCCGGCTGCGGCGCCACAGCTTGTCCTGCACGTCGCTGTACGGAATGGCGGCCAGCACCGGCAGGCCGGTATGGCGCTCGACATCTTCCGGCTCCGACAGGCCGCCGAACAAGGCGTTGCGCACGAACGCGCACAGCATGGCGAAGATCAGACCGGCTGCGGTGGCCACGCCGATGATGATCGCGCCCTTCGGACGCACGGGCTTGTCAGGCTGCACGGCGGCATCCAGGATGCGCACGTTGCCCACCTTGCCGGCGCGGATCAGCTTGAGCTGCTGCGTGTTGTTCAAGAGCGCCGTGTAGAGCTCGGTGTTGACGCGCACGTCGCGCACCAGGCGCACCACATCCTGTTCCAGATCCGGCAGTTGCTTGATGTTGTTGCCCAGGCGGTTGACGTCGCCCGTCAGCGATGCGATCTGACGGTCGATGCCCACGATGCTCGGGTGCGTCGGCGCAAAGCGCGTGATCAGTTCCTGGCGCTTCTGGCGCAGTTCCATCACGCGGGTCTGGGCGTCGACCGACTGCCCCAGGATCAGCTTCGCTTCTTCGCTCAGGTCGATCGTGCCGCGCTTGTTGCGCAACTGGTTGTACTTGGTTTCCGCTGCATCAAGCTCGGCCTTCAGTTGCGGCAGCTGCTGCTCCAGGAACACCAGCGACTTCTCAGCCTGCGCGGACTTGCGGTTCACGTTCTGCTGCACGTATTCCTGGCCGATCTGGTTCAGCACCGCGGTGGTCAGCGCCGGATCGTTGCCCTCCAGCGTGACGCCGATCACGCCCGACGTGCGGCCGCGCTCAAAGATGCCCATGCGCGATTGCACATTCTCGATGGCCGCCAGACGCGAGCTGCGCGACACCGTGAACTCGGTGCCGGGACGGCCCGACAGCGCGTCGACGTGCACGTCCATCGCGCCGCCACCCGGCAACAGGAAGCGCTCGGGCTTGCCCACCGTGCCGGTGAACGTGGCGCCGGTCAGCTTGTCGCTGAGCGTGTAGCGGCCCTCGCCCAGCGTGGTCAGCCGGAACGGCTTGCCCAGCCACTCGTTGGGCACGTCCAGTTGCGAGATTGCAATGGACTCGCCGCCCCACGCATAGCCCCCGCGCGGCAGGCTGGACGGATACGGCAGGCTTTCGTAGCGCTGCGCCAGCCATTCGCCCACCACGGGGAAGTAGCGCGGCTTCGCATGGATGTAGAGCAGGAACTTGTCGACGGCGGGACCGACGACCATGCGCGAGCGCAGCACTTCCATTTCGCCCGACGTTTCCGCCTTGGTGTCGAACATGGATGAGACATCGCCCAGCAGGCTGCGCGCCTGGCCGTTCGGGAGCTCCTCCTCCACCTGCACGATGATGTCAGCCGAATAGACCGACGGCGTCACCATCACATAGGCGAGCGCGCCGAGAAACGCGAACATGGTGATCGCAATGATCATCCAGCGGTTGGAAAAAATGGCGTCCACGTGGGACGACAACGGGGTTTCCTGCTGACGGGCCGGTACTGACGGCTCGAACGATTCGATGGGCAACGACATGCAGCTCTCCAGGAGAGGGCGCCGCCGCGGTTGCGGCGCCCCCAAAGGCGGGGTTTTGAGGCGGACTAATCGATGGATCTGACGGTCTGTACGGTCTGCGCGCTCGGGAAGAGGTTGCTGATGAAGCGGTTCCACCGCACCAGGCCCGCCGAATCCACGAACACGACATCCTTGGGTTGCAATTCAAACTTGGCGCCCACCGCCAGTGCCTGCGGCGATGCGGCGTTCAGGTGATACACCAAAGGCTTTGCCTCCTCCGTGGCGCGCACGACGAAAATCTGCGAGGTGTCGGCCGTGATCTGGTTGGGCCCGCCAGCAAGACCCAATGCCTCGGTCAGCGACAAGCGTCCATCACGCATGACGGAAGCCCCGGGGATGAACACCTCACCCATCACGAACACCTTGCTATCCTCGCGCGGCGTGACTCTCACGATGTCCCCTGCCTTGAGCATGACCTGGTTCAGGTCCTGGCCGCGCTCGATCAGCGCGGGAAGGTTCACGCGAGTACGCTTGCCATCGCGGATCACATAAACCGCACTGCGGTCTCCGGTTGGCAGGATGCCTCCGGCCCTGTTGAGCGCTTCCAACAGGGTCATAGGCACATCATTGATCGCAACCGTACCCGGCGTGGTTACCTCGCCATCGACGAAGATGCGCTTGCTGCGGAATCCCAGAACGCGTACGGTGATCTGCGGGTCCTGTATGTACTTGCCCGAACTATTGACTATGAGATTGCGCGCCTGAAGTTCAGTCAACCCCGCCACTTTCAGCAGTCCCGTATACGGAAACTGGATATATCCAGCGGATGAGACCGTATAGCCCGGAATGCCCGAGGCGGTATCCCCAATAGCTAATTCCGTTGCCCCTGATCCGATGGCGTAGGTTTGCGTCGGAAGCACGAGCTCGGGGTGATCCCACACGACGATCGAGAGGATGTCTCCCGGCCCGATGAGGTAGGGAGCCGGCTTGCCGATGAGGTGACCGATGCCTTCGTTATCGATCAGTGCTTCACGTGCGCGCTGCTCTTCAAGAACGAGGGACGGCGTGATCTGTTTGATGACGGCCTTGGAGTTCGGATCCAGCGGATCCGCGAGCTGATTGGCGTTGAACGTCATACCGGGTGATAGCGCGCAAGCGCCTAGCGAGGACACGAGCGCGATAGCGGCTATGGCTCGGCTCATCGTTCCGAAAAATGTAGTCATGGCGAATCCACTGTGAATGACTTCGTTGCCTGGAAAGGAGCCCGATGCGTAACGGGTTGCGACATTCCACACGCTTTTCCTAAGCCCGCACATTCGACGGATGCCCTAAGCCTTCTCCTACACCGTTTGGAGGTTTCGGGTGAGTTGCGCACTCAATAAGATTTTGTCGGTAGCCACATGCTTTGCGGCACTGCACAGTTTTTGCGTTGCGCAAGGCGTTTCCCCGAACAGGAGTGCGCGATGGACCCGTCCCAAACGGACACGTCGGCAAGGTTCAGTGGGGCAAGCTATCTGTATCGCTTGCTCGACGCCGCGATCGTCATCACCTGCGGCCTGACTGCCACCGGCTTGAAGTTCTCGGAAGATGCTTTCACGGATCCTCCGCAGATTCATTTGTTCCTGATCTATCTGTGCGGCCTGGGCGTGATCGCGCTCTTCCCGGCCTTCCGCCTGTATGTCTCGTGGCGGGGACGCCTGCTCACCGATCTGGTGGTGCGCAGCCTTGCCGCGTGGGCCACCGTGTTTGCGTTGGGCATCTTCGTCAGTTTTCTCATGCACCAGACCGGCGCGATATCCCGCTTATGGGCTGCAACCTGGTTCGGCATGACGGCGTTGGCGCTGGCCGGCGTGCGCATCGCCGTCTATGCGGCGCTGGGCGCGGCGCGCGATCGCGGCATGGACAAGAAGCGGGTGCTGCTCGTGGGCTTTGGCGCGCTGGGCCACGACATGTGGCGCCGCGTGGAAAAGTACCGCGAGGCCGGCTATCAGATATCGGGGATCTACGCCGAACCGCATGAGATCCTGCCGCCGCAGGTCCGCCGTCTGCACGATCTGGACAACCTGACCGACTTCGTTCGTGAGAACAAGGTGCGCGAGATCTGGATCGTGCTGCCGATGGAAGCCGGCCAGGAGCTGCGCGAAGTGCTCTATCACCTGCGCAACGACCTGGTGGATATCCGCTGGATTCCCGATGTGATGTCCATCCAGCTGCTGGGCCATCGCATCGGCGAGTTCCTGGGACTGCCCGCGATTCAACTGAACAGCCTGCCCGCCGCCGGCGTGCGCGGCTGGGCGAAGGAAGCCTTCGACCGCAGCTTCGCGCTGTGCGCGCTGATCGGCCTGGCGCCCGTCATGCTGACCGTGGCCATGCTGATCAAGCTGACGTCGCGCGGCCCCGTGTTCTTCACGCAACCCCGCCTCGGCGTGGACGGCAAGGTGTTCCACGTCTACAAGTTCCGCACCATGACCGTGCACCAGGAACACGGCGTGGTCACCCAGGCCACGCGCAACGACAACCGCGTCACGCGCATCGGCGGCTTCCTGCGCCGCACCAGCCTGGACGAGCTGCCGCAATTCCTGAACGTGCTGATGGGCGACATGTCGGTGGTGGGCCCGCGCCCGCACGCGTTGGAGCACAACGAAATGTACAAGGACCTGGTGCAGCGCTACATGATGCGCCACCGCGTCAAGCCCGGCATCACCGGCTGGGCGCAGGTCAACGGTTTTCGCGGCCAGACCGACACGCTGCGCAAGATGAGCGACCGCGTCGAACACGACATCTATTACATCCAGCATTGGACGTTCAGGATGGACCTGCTGATCATCGCGCGCACCGCGATATCGGGATGGACGGGCCGCAATGTCTACTGAACCGTTGGGATGGCCCGTGCGTGAAGCGCCGGGGCCGCGTGGCGGCATGCTTGGCCGCTCGGACTTCCGCCAGGCAGTGGAAATGCTGCCCCTGGTGTCGATCGATCTGCTGCTGCGCGATGGCGCCGGCAACTACCTGACCGGGCTGCGGGCCAATCCGCCCGCCCAGGGCGCGTGGTTCGTGCCGGGTGGCCGGATCCGCAAGAACGAGTCGCTGCGCCACGCGCTGCGCCGCATCGTCCACGACGAGCTGGGCCTGTCGTTGCCCGACCTCGAGTGGACGCCGCGCGGCGTGTACGAGCACTTCTACGGCACCAATTTCGCGGGTGAGGCGGGACGCTCCACCCACTACGTCGTCCTCGCGTATGAGGCCGAGCTTTCTCTGGATACCGCAAGCCTTCCCCTGTCCCAGCACAGCGGCTATCGCTGGCTGCCGCGGGAAGTGATCGCCGCCGATCCCGGCGTGCATCCGTACACCCAGGCCTACTTCAAGGAGTGAGAGCCATGACCAACCCCCGTCCTCCGTACCGGGCAGTGATTCTTTGCGGTGGTTCAGGCTCGCGCCTGTGGCCGCTGTCGCGCGAACTGTTGCCGAAGCAGTTCATCCGTTTGACCGATGACCGCAGCCTTCTGCAGAACACCCTGCGACGGCTGGAGTCGGCGGGCGCGCAAGAGCGGCCCATCCTGGTCTGCAATGAGGCGCATCGCTACATCGCGGCGGAGCAGGCCGATGAGCTGGGCATCAAGGACGTCGAGGTCATCCTGGAGCCGTATGCGCGCAACACCGCGCCGGCCATCGCTGCCGCCACGCTGCGGGCCATGCAGGATGGGGAGGATCCCATCATGCTCATCATGCCGTCGGACCACGTGCTGGAAGACGGCGAGGTGCTCAGCGCAGCGTTTGCCCAGGCGTACGACGCGGCCCGCCAAGGCGCACTGGTGACGTTCGGCATCAAGCCGACCGCGCCGCTCAGCGGCTACGGGTACATCCAGGCGGACGAGCCCGGCGCCATGGCCCCGGCGCGCCGTGTGCGCCGGTTCGTGGAAAAACCGTCGCCCGAGGTCGCCCAGCGCTTCATCGACGACGGCGGTTACTACTGGAACAGCGGCATGTTTGCCTTCCAGGCGTCGGTCTTCCTGGCCGAGCTGGGCCGGCTGGCGCCCAAGATCCTCGCGCAGGCGCAGTCGGCCGTGGCGACGGGGCATGGCGACAACGGCCTTTTCCATCTGGACGGCCCGGCGTTCGAGGCATGCCCCAGCGATTCGATGGACTACGCCATCATGGAGCGCACCGACAGCGCGGTGGTCATCCCGCTGGCCGCCTCGTGGAGCGACGTGGGTGCGTGGGATGCCGTATGGGGCATCGCCCAGAAGTCGGTGGAAGGCAACTCCACCACGGGCGACGTCATGGTGGAGGATTCGCGCAACTGCCTCATCCATTCGACCAGCCGGCTGGTGGCCTCGGTGGGCCTGGACGACATCGTGGTCATCGAGACGGCCGACGCGGTCCTGGTGGCGCACAAGTCGCGCTCGCAGGACGTCAAGCGCCTGGTCGAGGTCTTCAAGTCGCAGCACCGCAGCGAACTGAACCACCACCGCGAGGTCCAGCGGCCGTGGGGGTCGTACGACTCGGTCGGCCAGGGGCCGCGATACCAGGTCAAGCGCATCACCGTGAAGCCGGGCGCGCGGTTGTCGTCGCAGATGCACCACCACCGCGCCGAGCACTGGATCGTGGTGTCGGGTACGGCGCGCATCTACAACGGCGACAAGCAGTACCTGCTGACCGAAAACCAGTCGACCTACATCCCGCTGGGCGAGATCCACAGCCTGGAGAACCCGGGGAAGATTCCGCTGGAAATCATCGAGGTGCAGTCGGGCGCCTACCTTGGCGAAGACGACATCGTGCGCTTCCAGGACATCTACGGCCGTGTCTGAGCGGGTTTCAGTTCCCTTTTGGCGCCCGGGCATGGCAAAGATCTGCCTGCCCGTGGCGGCCCTCTTTTTCATCGTGCTCATCACGGTGGGCAACCTGCCCGGGCTGGCGGCGGACATGTCCGATGCCTTTGGCGACAAGCGGCTGCATCTGGCCGCCTACGCCTTCCTGACCGGGCTGATCTACGTATCGGTCAACCGGCGCCCGGCGCTGGTGGCCATGCTGGCGGTTACCGCATTGGGAGTGGTGGACGAGTCCATCCAGTCCCTTTTTCCCTACCGAGAGGCTGAACTCTTAGACCTTTTGGCCGATATCTCAGCGGCTGGTGCAACAGTAATCTCTTTGCACATTGGTAACGCAGCCATCGGCTCCTTTCGTGCAGTCACTAAGTCTTAAGGACACAACCATGCCAAAACGGGCACTGATTACCGGCGTAACTGGCCAAGACGGGGCCTATCTGGCGGAGCTTCTGCTGGCCAAGGGCTATGAGGTCCACGGCATCAAGCGGCGCGCTTCGCTGTTCAACACCGCGCGGATCGACCATCTGTACCAGGACCCGCACGACCAGCCCCGCAATTTCGTCCTGCACCACGGCGACATGACGGACTCGTGCAGCCTCATCCGCATCGTCCAGTCGGTACAGCCTGACGAGATCTACAACCTGGCCGCGCAAAGCCACGTGGGCGTCTCGTTCGAGGAACCGGAATACACGGCCAACGCCGACGGCCTGGGCACCCTGCGCCTCTTGGAAGCCATCCGCATCCTGAAGCTGGAAAACAAGTCGCGCTTCTACCAGGCGTCGACGTCCGAGCTGTACGGCCTGGTGCAGGAAACGCCGCAGAAGGAAACCACCCCCTTCTACCCGCGCAGCCCCTACGCCGCCGCCAAGCTCTACGCCTACTGGATCAGCGTGAACTACCGCGAAGCCTATGGCATGTACGCCTGCAACGGCATCCTGTTCAACCACGAATCGCCCAAGCGCGGCGAAACGTTCGTGACGCGCAAGATCACCCGCGGCCTGGCGCGCATCGTGCTGGGCCTGCAGGAATGCCTGTACCTGGGCAACCTGTCCGCCCTGCGCGATTGGGGCCACGCCCGCGACTACGTCGAAATGCAGTGGCTGATGCTGCAGCAGGACACGCCCGAAGACTACGTCATCGCGACGGGCATGCAGTACAGCGTGCGCGAGTTCATCAACACCGCCGCGCGCGAACTGGGCATCCTGCTGGCGTGGGAAGGCGAAGGCCTGGAAGAGACGGCCACGGTGCTGTTCTCGCCGGTGCATGACGTCAAGGCCGGCCAGGTCATCGTCCGCGTCGATCCGCGCTACTTCCGTCCGACTGAAGTGGAGACCCTGCTGGGCGATCCCACCAAGGCCCGCGAAAAACTCGGCTGGTCGCCCCGCACCACGTTCGCGCAGCTCGTCAAGGAAATGGTCGAGGCGGACCTGAAGGACGCGCGGCGCGATGCGCTGGTCGAACAGAACGGCTACGAAATCTACGCCTACAAGGAGTAGCCCGCCATGACGAACCTGGACCAACGCGTTTTCGTCGCCGGCCACCGCGGGATGGTGGGCGCGGCGATCACCCGCGAACTGCACCGGCGCGGCTACGAGAACGTGCTGACCCGCAGCCGCGCGGAACTGGACCTGGAAAACCAGAACCAGGTGCACCGCTTCTTTTCGACCACGCCGGTCGACGTGGTGTACCTGGCCGCCGCCAAGGTGGGCGGCATCCTGGCCAACCAGACGCATCCGGTGGATTTTCTCTACAAGAACCTGATGATCCAGTGCAACGTGATCCGCGCCGCGTATGCGGCCGGGGTGCGCAAGCTGCTGTTTCTGGGTTCGTCATGCATCTACCCGCGCGAGGCGCCGCAGCCCATCCGCGAGGACGCGCTGCTGACCGGTCCGCTGGAATCCACCAACGAACCGTACGCCATCGCCAAGATCGCCGGCCTGAAGCTGTGCGAGGCCTATCAGCGGGAGCACGGCGCGCGCTTCATCTGCGCCATGCCCACCAACCTGTACGGCCCGCACGACAACTACGACCTGCACAGCAGCCACGTGCTGCCGGCCCTGATCCGCAAGTTCCACGAGGGCCGCGAAGCCAACGCGGAAAGCGTGACGATCTGGGGCACCGGGTCGCCGCTGCGCGAGTTCCTGTACGTGGACGACCTGGCGCAGGCCAGCGTCATGCTGATGGAGCATCCGGACGCCGAGGGCATCTACAACATCGGCGCCGGCCAGGACATCTCCATCGCGGACCTGGCGCGGCTGGTGGCGCGCGTGATCGGCTACGAGGGCAAGATCGTCTACGACACCTCCAAGCCCGACGGCACGCCGCGCAAGCTGATGGATTCGTCGCGCGTGCAGGCGCTGGGCTGGCGGCCGGAGATCTCTCTGACGCATGGCATCACGCTGGCCTACGGCCATTTCCTGCGCGAGCGCACGCAACAGGCGCTGCCGGTGGCCTGACGGCCGCGCCAGCATGACAGACAGGGTTACCGATGCTTGGATTCGTGAAGAAACACATCGCCGGCAATGCCTCCTTCTGGGGGCTGGTGGAGTACGGCATCGGTCCCGTCGCGGCGCTGGTGGCGCTGCCGATCCTGTTCCGCCAGCTCGGCACGGTCGGCTTCGGCCAGTATTCGATGATCATCGCGCTGGCCGGCTTCGGCAACGCGGCCAACCTGGGCGCGGCGGTGACTGCGACCAAGCTGGTGTCCGAGAGCGCGCACGAACCCGGCGGCGCCTATCGCGCGGCCGGCGTCAGCATGTCGCTGATCGGCTGTGCGCTGGCCGTCGTGACCCTGGCTGCCGTGCTGCTGTGGGGTGTGGTGGGACTGGGCTGGCCAGAAGCCACGTTCGGCGGCGTGGCGGTGACGATGCTGGCCATGCCGGCGCTCGCCATCTATCTCACGCAGCAGTATGACCAGCTCTTTTCCGGCTGCCTGAAGGGGCGCGAGGACTTTCGCGCCACCGCGCTGTGCGAGGTCTTCAGCCGCACGGGCACGATGGCGCTCGCGTGCGCGGCCGCCTGGTACACCGCCTCGCCCACGTGGACGGGACTGGCGCAGGCGCTGGGCCTCCTGATCGCGGGCAGCGTCAAGATGCGCGTGTTCTCGCGCGCCTACGACCGCTACATCGTGCGGCCCGTGCGCGATCGCGGCGCCATGATGGCCGCCTTCCGGTTCTCGCGCTGGTCGTGGCTGAACAGCCTGAGCGCGCTGGCTTTCGGCTCGGTCGACCGCGTGCTGGTCGGCAGCCTGATGGGGCCGGCGGCGCTGGCGATCTACACCGTGGGCGTGCAAGTGGGCCAGATCATCCACACCGCGTCCGTCGCCATCTTCCAGAAGGCCATGCCGCGCGTGACCCGCCTGTCGGTCTCGCCGCCCTACCCGGGCGCGGCCGAACGCGAGATCCGCCGCATGATGCTGTGGAACCTGGCGCTGTCGGCCGGCGCCACGCTGGCAGTGCTGGCGGTC
Source organism: Achromobacter sp. UBA4530 (assembly GCF_002388205.1). Classification (NCBI taxonomy): domain Bacteria; kingdom Pseudomonadati; phylum Pseudomonadota; class Betaproteobacteria; order Burkholderiales; family Alcaligenaceae; genus Achromobacter; species Achromobacter sp. UBA4530. The sequence continues at coordinate 68,870 of NZ_DGMA01000004.1, forward strand.
AGCCGGCCGCTCTTGAACGTGCTGCTGGGCGACAACGTCGCCGGGGGCCATCTGGGCACATTCCAATTGCTGATCGTGGCGTCGGGCCTCTTGTCCCTGAACGCTGCGGCGCATTTCTCCCTGCTGGGGCTCGGCAATTCCCGCGCCGTCGCGATCCTGAACGGATTGGGCGGCCTGGCAATGCTGTGCGTCATGGCGGGACTGGTTCACGTGGCGGGGGAACACGCCGCAGCCTGGGGCCGCATGGCCTACGCGGCGATCACGCTGGCCGGCGTGGCCCTCGCCATCCGTCAATCCCGCCCCGAGTTTCCGGGCGCCATGCCTGCGGCCACCCGATAACCAACATGCTGAGGTCTTACATGCGCAAGCGCCACAACGAGTATTCACGCCAGCTCATCGACTTCGTCCGCGAGCTCCGTCCGCCAGCGCCCATCGCCAGCGGCCTGCTGCCCAAGGTGACGATCGTGACGCCCTCGTTCAACCAGGCCAAGTTCCTGGAGCGCACCATCCTGTCCGTGCTGAACCAGGGGTATCCGCGGCTGGAATACATCATCATCGACGGCGGCTCCACGGATGGCAGCGTGGACATCATCAAGAAGTACGAGCGCTACCTGTCCTACTGGGAAAGCACACCGGACCGCGGCCAGTCGCACGCGATCAACAAGGGCTTCGAACGCGCCACGGGCGATTACGTCGGTTGGCAGAACTCGGATGACCTGTATTTTCCGGGCGCGCTGCGCAAGCTGGGCACGGCCGCCGCCAAGGGCCGCGCGCCGATCGTCAGCGGCAACCTGTTCGTGGCGGATGCCAACAACCACATCTTCCGCAAGATCCACTACACGCCCGTCAACCGCGGCACGCTGACGGTGGTGAAGGCGTCGATCCCGAACCAGTCGGCCATCTTCCGCCGCGACCTGCTGCGCAAGTACGGCCTGCTGCAGGAAAGCATGCGTTATTGCATGGACCTGGAATTGTGGAGCCGGCTGCTGCGCGAAGGCAAGAACCTGATCGTGCCGGACGCGCTGGGCGTCTACACCGCCCACGACGAGACCAAGACGGCACTGATGCAGGACGTGCTGCTGGAAGAGCGCGAACAGATCGTCAGCCGCATCCGGCGTACCGAACCGGGTCTGGGCAAGCTGTTCGAACTGTCCTGCCGCGCCTCGAAAGTTGCCGCGCACGCACGCCAGGGCGATCTGACGTATCTGCTGGAGAAGCTGACCACCAAGATCTTCGGACGCGACGATTGGGCCGCGCACTAGGCCGGACCGACACTGATACGGAACTGCAATGACTACGCGCCGGCTTTCCACCCTGCACCTCCTGGGCCTGTTCGTCTTCACCGCGCTGGCGCTGAACGACGACAGGTTCGTCATCGGGGTGGGGAGCTTCAAGCTCTCGCCCTTCGACCTGCTGTTCGTGGCCATGCTGGGCGTCAAGGCGCTCCGGCTGGCCGACCCGGGCGCGTACGCGTTCCCGCGCGGCGCGCTGGGGGTGCTGCTGGGCATCCAGGCGATCTCGGTGATCTATCTGCTGGTGGTGTCGAGCCATCACCCCGGCATCGAGACCGGCGACGTCGCGCGCGACCTGCGCATCGTCTTCTACTTCCTTTGCACGCCGTTCCTTTGCTACAAGGACATCGACAGTCCGCACGCCTATGCGATCCTGCAGAAGTACATCGTTGCGGCGAGCCTGGCGGTTGCCACGTTGATGCTGGTGGAACAGGCGGCAGGCTTCAGCGTCGCCAATCCCCTGCGCAACGTGCGGCTGGGCGTGTGGGCGATCCCGATGGGCGTGGTGTCACTGCTGTACTTCCGTCGCACGCTGAACGTATCGGGCCCCAAGGCCTACATGTTGACGCTGTACATGGTGATGGCGCTGGTGTTCTCGCTGAACCGCAGCCAGTACCTGCAGCTGGCGATCTCCGTCATCATCGCCGTGCTGCTGGCCGGCAGCGCCGACATCCGCCGCCGCGCCGTGATGATCTTCGCGCCCGCGGCCGTGGCTGGGGTGCTGATCTTCGGCGCCATCGGCTATCTGGACGTGCTGACCGATCGGATCTTCAGCGTCGAGCGCCTGGACGAAGACTCCAGCTACGGCGCGCGCGTCCAGGAGATGGAGGGCCAGATGCAGTTCTTCGCGGAAAGCCCCGTGTTCGGCAAGGGCGCGGGCTTTCGCAGCTGGGTGATGGGCGAAAACGGCTTCGAGCTGAGCACGTTCGCGCACAACTCATGGGCCTTCTACCTGATGAAGTTCGGCGTGGTCGGCACGATCATGATCATGTTGCCGCCACTATTGATCCTGCTGTTCTCGCTCTTTCGGCGCTACGCCCATCCCGGGCTGGAGATGCACCGGCGATATCTGCTCGCCACCGCGCCCATCTACATCTTCATCGACTCGATGTCCGGCGGCCTGGCCTATGCGCCCAAGACCGCGTTTACCGGCTTCCTGCTGTGCTATTGCCTGTCGCTGATGCGCAATGCACAGATCATGCCCGTGCCTCGCCAAGAATCTCCCGCTCCCAGCCCTCGCCCGGATATCGTGCGCCGGGCGCCACCCACGCGAGTAATACCCCATGTCTGATGTCTTGTTTGTCGCACCGGACTTGCATGGCGGCGTCGGAAGATGCGTCGCCTTCATTGTGGATGCGTTGCCGGAACAGGGGGTGGACTCCGCCCTGTTCCTGCTGCGTTCGCGCAATCGCGAGTATCCCATCGCCAATCCCAAGGTCACCCGCGCATTTCCGATCATCGAGTCCCCAACCAAGCTGCGGCTGGCGCTGCCCGTGGCGTTCTTCAAGCTGCTGCAGCACATCCGCCGCGAAAAGCCCGCCATCGTCTGCTCGCACGGTCTGTTGTGCAACATGCTGGTCGTGCTGGCCAGAAAGATCCTGCGCGGCAACTTCCGTACCGTGGCCTTCGAGCACAGCAGCCCGGCCATCCACTACGGCGCATCGAAAATGCGCCGTCTGAAGTGCTGGCTGGTCAGCCAGACTTACCGGCGCCATGACGCCGTGGTGGGCGTGTCGCGCGGCGTGAAGGAAGACCTGGTCAGCATGTTTCCGCCGCTGCGCGGCAAGGTCCACACCATCTACAACGGCGTGCCGCTGGACAACGTGCGCCGGCAAGGCGCGCAACCCAAGCTGAACGACGGTGGCGAGTCGCCCTACCACGTCGTGGCCGTGGGCCGGCTCGAGGCAGTGAAGGACTATGCCACCTTGATCGACGCAGCCGCGCTGCTGGACGACCCGCGTATCGCATTCACGATCCTGGGCGAAGGCTCCGAGCACGCCGCCCTGCAAAAGCGCATCGACGACAGGCCATCGCGCACGCAGGTCACGTTGGCGGGCCATATCGACAACCCCTTTCCGGTCATCGCCGGCGCTGGCGCCTTTGCGCTCACCTCCGTGCGCGAGAGCTTCGGCAACGTGCTGGTGGAGGCCCTGTGCCTGGGCGTGCCCGTGATTTCCACGGACTGCCCGCATGGTCCCGCCGAGATCCTGGACGCCGGCCGCTACGGGCTGCTGGTGCCGGTCGGCGACGCCGAGGCGCTGGCCGGGGCGGTGCGGCGCCTGGCCTATGACGGCGAGATGCGCGAGAAGCTGGCGGCCCAGGGCCCCGAGCGCGCGGACGCCTTTTCCCTTGAGCGGCACTGCCGCAACGTCATCGATCTCTTCCGCCCGCTCATGCAGCGCGGAACGCCCTGAACAGGACAGCATCATGCAGAAGATACCGGTATCCGTCGTGGTGATGACGAAGAACGAGGAACGCAACATCGCGAAGTGCCTGAAGGGGCTGGTGGAGTTCGACGAGGTCTTCGTCGTCGACTCCAACAGCACGGACGCGACCTGCTCGATCGCCACGGCGATGGGCGCGCACGTGTCGAACTTCAATTGGGACGGCAAGTATCCGAAGAAAAAGCAGTGGTGCCTGGAGCAGCTTCCGTTTTCGCACCCCGTCGTCCTGTATGTCGACGCCGACGAAGAAATGACGCCAAGCCTCGCCGCCGAGATCCGCGAGGTGCTGCCGCGCTTTGCGGCCGGCGCGGGCGGCGCCTTTGTGCCGTTCGACTACGTGTTCTGCGGCAAGAAGCTCGAACACGGCCACCGCGTCTACAAGCTGGCGCTGCTGGCGCGCGACCGTTCGCGCTTCCTGGACTATGACGACCTGGACGTCGCCAACATGTGGGAGGTCGAGGGCCACTACCAGCCGCAGGTCCAGGGCGAAACGTTCGCGCTGCGCCAGCGCATGGTGCACAACGACCACGATTCGCTCTATCACTACTTCGACAAGCACAACCGCTATTCGGACTGGGAAGCGAACCTGCGCACCAAGGGCCTGATGAACGACCCGCGCGAAGCCAATGTGGGCGGACGCGCGCTGCTCAAGAAAATATTCCAGGCCATGCCGTTCAAGGCGCCCATCTCGTTTCTGCATTCCTACGTCTTCAAGCTGGGCTTCCTGGACGGCAAGGCGGGCTATGACTACGCCGTCGCACGCGCCATGTACTACTGGCAGATCCGCATCAAGACCGAAGAAATCCTGAAGGCGCGCCGGGCCAGCGAGGCCGCCTCGCAGCGCGATGCCGTTGCGGGAGCGGCCAAATGAGCACCTTGCAACGCCTGGACCAGTTCGCGCTGGCGCCGGGTCAGCGCGGCCGTTCGGCGCTGACCGTGCAGTTGTGGTGGATGGTGCAAGGCACGCTCTTTCGCTGGTCGCCGCAGGTGGCCTACGGCTTTCGCCGCTGGCTGCTGCGCTGCTTCGGGGCGCGCGTGGGCCACAAGGTGCTGATCCGGCCCACGGCCACGGTCACCTACCCCTGGAAGGTCGAGATCGGCGACTACGCCTGGATCGGCGACGACGCGGTGATCTACAGCCTGGGGCCGATTCACATCGGCGCACACGCCGTGGTGTCCCAGCGCAGCTATCTGTGCGCGGCGGACCACGACGCCGGCCGGCCCGACTTCCCGCTGCGCGAACGCGCCGTGCGCGTCGAAGACGGCGCGTGGGTGGCGACCGACGTGTTCGTCGGACCCGGCGTGACGATCGCGCGCGAGGCGGTCATCGGCGCACGCAGCTCGGTGTTCCGCAACATGCCGGCCGCAATGGTCTGCCACGGCAACCCGTGCCGCCCCATCCGGCCCCGCACCGCCACGCCAACATGAAAATACTCATTTATGGCATCAACTACGCGCCCGAACTGACCGGCACCGGCAAGTACACCGCCGAACTGGCCGAATGGCTGGCCGCGCGCGGGCACGAAGTCAGCGTGGTCACCGCCCCGCCCTACTACCCGCAGTGGAAAGTGCACGAGGGCTACCGCGGCTCGCGCTATGCCAAGGAAACGCGCCGCGGCGTGACCGTGCGACGCGCGCCCTTGTGGGTGCCCGAAAGACCTGGCGGCGCCAAGCGCCTGGTGCACCTGGCAAGCTTCGCGCTGTCCAGCCTGCCGTCGCTGCTGCGCGCCGCAATGCGCCGCCCGGACATCATCCTGGTCGTCGAACCCGCCCTCTTCTGCGCCCCGGCCGCATGGCTGACCGCGCGCCTGACCGGCGCGCGCGCCTGGCTGCACATCCAGGACTTCGAGGTCGACGCGGCGTTTGAACTGGGGCTGCTGAAGGGCGGCGCCTTGCGATCGATGGTCAAGCGCGCCGAGCGCTGGTTGATGCGCCGGTTTGACCGCGTGTCGACAATTTCAAACCGGATGCTGGATCTGGCGCTATCCAAAGGCATCGAACCCGCCCGTGCGGTGCTGCTGCCCAACTGGATCGATGTCAACGCCATCACGCCGCTGGCCGAAGGCGGCGATTACCGTGCGCAGCTCGGCATTCCGGATAACGCCATCGTTGCGTTGTATTCGGGGAACATGGGCGGCAAGCAGGGTCTGCAGATTCTGGCGGACGTGGCGCGGCGTCTCAACCGCGAGGACCGCCTGTGGTTCCTGTTCTGCGGGCAAGGGCCAGAACGCGCGGCGCTGGAAGAGAAGTGCCAAGGCCTGACGCGCGTTATCTTTCTGGACCTGCAGCCAGCGGAACGCCTGGGTGCGCTGCTGGGCACTGCGGATATCCACCTCCTGCCCCAACGCGCCGGCGCCGCCGACCTGGTGATGCCTTCAAAACTGACCGGCATGCTGGCCAGCGGCCGCCCGGTGGTCTGCGGCGCGGCGCGCGGTACGGAGCTTGCTAATGTCGTGTCGCGCTGCGGGCTGCTGACACCGCCCGAGGATGCCGTGGCGATGGCCGAGGCGGTGCGCAAGCTCAGCTATAACGCGCAAATCCGCGAAACTTTGGGCGCGGCGGCACGGCAGTATGCGATGGCGCATCTGCATATGGACGCGGTGCTAGGTGCGGCGGAGCGGGAGTTTATGGCGATTGCGAAGAGCAAGGGCCGCGGAGCGCCGGCGGGGACGCGGGCGAGTGAGGGGGATGTTTGAAGGGGCGGTGTGTTTTGGACTTGCCGCATGCATTGGCGGGCTCGGGACAGCATGGACAGCGTCGCCTTGCCCGCCGTTCTTGTTTAGCCAGTAGAAAAGCCACAATGTCGATTGTTCTCCTCCGGAAATTGAATCTCCGGGTAAAGGAGAACGATCAATTGCGGCAAGGCCATAGACGGCATGAATACGAGCAGAATCGCCAAATCAACCCAGATCGTCAGCGGCAACCACAGCCGCGCCTTCTTTGTGGTGAGAGACCTTACGATCCAACGACCACCGTAGCGCATCAGCACATCACGCGGACTTTGGGGGAGTGTGATGATTTTGGGTGAGGGCAAGTCTTCGATCTGGGCCATAAACCGATGAAGCCAAGCCCAGATATGGTCTGCCCAAATCTCGCCGTTATACATCACCGGTATCTTGACCAACTGAGGCTCCGGCAGGTTGCAGGTATAACCGACAAGGTAGAGATAAGGTTGTGCTCTACCTGTTGTCCAATCAATGCCTTGCAACCGATCCCAGTCCAGTTCCCATATGGTGTCCGAGCTTTCTTCGGGATACGGGACGTAATAGACGCGGCGGGATCGGCGGTCGAAACGGACTTTCGAACAGCGATACCTGTAACGCGGCAACAAGATGCGAGAAAGGAAGAACCCAAGAAGTCCTATGACAGGAAGGCCTAGAATAGGCACCCAAACCACTCCAAACCAGTTGTCGACACCTACGATCACTGCGATGAGAAATACAAGAAGCCCAAAGAAAGTGAAGGCTCGAAGGCCAAATCCCTCTAGTTCGGTTTGCAGCGTATCAGAAACAACTTCAATGCAATCATCATTGAACCGGACCGCTTGAATAGCAGGAGTCTCGTATGAGCCGGGGGCCGTAGGCAATAACGTGCTTGCAAAGCGAAAGAGCCGCCAGTTGTTTTGAATCTCCATAAACGATGGCCGCGCCTGCCTATGCCGCTTAGTAGTTCGCATTACTGAGGCTCCCGCACTGGAGCGACCAACGCTTCGTCGATGGGATCTGTAAGCCAAGTACCTCGTGTAAAGACGAGCGGCTCCTGCTGCGGGAATAGCGCGACGCTGGGCTGATTTACGATGTCTGGCCGGTAACAATAGTCCAGCATGACTTCCGTGTCTTCACGCATGATGATTTGCCAGCTCAACTGGCGGGTACCGTCTCGAATGAAGTCTTTGCCAGTAACCATGCATTCCGTGTCATATGGGAAGTGGTAGCCCGGGGCTGCTGCGATGGGTCCCTGGACCATATTCAGGATTTTGCCGTTCCGCTTCGCTTTGAGCGTGTATTGGAAAACGTCGACGTGTCTTATAAGCGGCGAATCTTCGCCCAGAGTGGGATAGCGAGGGAGGACTACAGATAGCGAAAGAGTTCCTATGCCGTCCTTCGCGATATCGCGCCGTAGAGCAACGCTGTCTTGCCAGAGTCCATAAATAGGGATGCTGCGGACTGCAATATCGCGCACAGACATCGAGGGAGCTTCCCAATTAGCTACAGCGCGAACGCCGTAAACGGCACCATGGAAAGCAGTAAGTTCTTCGTCTAAAGACTTATAACGATAAGCTCGCGCACCCCGACTCCAATAGCTGTGTGACAACCAGACTTCGTCGGGCTGAAATTTGGCGAGAGCGGCCTGTATGCTGAAATAAATTACGCCTGCAGTGGCGATGAAGGCCAGCACAATCCAGCCGACTGACCCGACAACACCAAGGACGAAGCCTGAGGCACTTAGGAACAACCCAGCAGCCGCCAACGCTCCAAATCCAGCTGACGCCATATATAGTCGACCAGCCTCGGAATTTTGTTGAATTGTGAAGGCATGGGAAGCGCGAATCGCGTCGGCGATGGCACCGAATGCGGTAGTTACTGCGCCAGCTTTTGTGGCGAGTGTTCGAGCTGGAAAAGCGGCCTTTCGTGCTGCGGCAAGTGATTCTCCTTTGGCCAATGTCCGCAGCTGGATCAGGTCGGCCTTAACGAACAAGCCCGAGCTAATTACGGCCGATACTGCAGCCAAGGCACTTGCGCCGCTAGTGAATCCGGCAAATGAAAAATCAATCCTCCCGTTTGCGAGATCTTTGATCGATGATCGCAGTGCCATGATGGCTGATACGGCGGCAAGTCCCGTGAATGCATACTCGGCGCGCACGATCCCAGTCTGCGCGGCGCCGTAGGCCGGACTTTGACGACCCCGCTCCAACATACGCTTGAACACGTTGCCTTCAAGTTGGAACGGCTGTCGATTGTTCACTGTAGATGGAGCGGAAGAAATGCGTTTTACCTGGTCCCCCACGCGCACCTCTTCGTATAGGAGCACCGTCGCCGCCTGATTGCGCAATGGCCGCTTGACCGTAATACCCCACTTCCTTAGTCGTTCGGTGTTCATGTGTTGCTCACCATGAAACTGGGCGTATTGAAAGCGCGCCTCAGCGCTGGACACGCGGTACGTGACGATCGTGCTGCCAACACGGACTTCAGCAAATAGGCGCAATCGTCGAACTATCCTGTCGGCCGTAGCATCGGGCAAACTCATATCACCCAGCTGTGACAGCATCTGGTTGACGAGTACATCTGAGGCTTTAGTTGCCGGATAAGAAACATTGAATTGAAAGATAGGCGCAAAGGCGGCAACCCCAATGTCCAGCACATTTTTCAGCAGCGGAGGGTTGGCGAAGCTGCCGTGCAGGTCTTGGATGCCGTGACCCAGCGCCAACCAGACAGGACTTTTTTCTGGTTGGGCCAACAACATCTTTCGGTAGGTGGATCGACCACTTTCGCTGTGAGTCAGGTTACCAACGCAGTGGGCAACAACCCGCTCGTAGTCTTGCGCATTCTCTTTTGCGCCCAGGTCGAAACAGGACAGCACCTTGTTGAACCACCCATCCTGCCAATCGTCGGCGATGGCGCTGCCGCCAGTCTTGATCCAACTTTCCAGGTCGTTCACTAGCGTGTCGATGGCGGACTGTTTCCGCTTGACGGCTTCTTCGTACGCCAGCATGTATGGAACCGCATTGCCGAACAAGACATCCGCATTGCTGTTTTGATCGAAGCGAACCAGGTCTCGCCTTTTGGCGTAGGCTTGCGGGGTCGCCCGCTCCTGAACGCTCTGCAAGTACTGCTTGATGACGGTGGCGCTCGTGTACGCGTGATTGTTATCGATTTCATAAACTTGCCGATCTGCCGCGCCAACAGCGACGAGATGCGCCAACTCACTCACGACGCCGATCGGGTCGTGCAGTACGACCGCCAACGGAACGATATCCCTTATCGGAACAAGCTCGACGTAAGCGCCTGGAATGACGGTGTCGTATGTAGTGAACGACTCCGGGAGAGATATCTCGCTCCATGTGTGGCCCGGCTTTTCGTTCGAGCCGGGTCGTCGCAGTTCCGGTGTTGCGTGAGCAAGCAACGCAATGTTGAACGCGTGGGGCTGTTCAACGCCACCGGACGGCCTGATCGTTGTCGCCAACCTGGTACGGATGCCATCGACATCATTCTCAATGTTCCATAGCCGAGCATGGGTGAGCATCGTCTCACTGGTCAGCAGGTAGACAACGTCCGCTGTCTTGCTCTCTGGGGCAGATAGATAGGGTCTGGCGCTGGCGATCTCGGGGCGAGCGAGCCGCCCAGGGGTGTCATCCTGATCGTCTTCGCGAGTCCACCAAATGCGTGCAAAGCGCAGGTCATCGGTGACTTGATAGTGCTGCGTCCACATACGGCCGTGCTGGAAATAGCACAGGTAGACGTAGGCGGCGGGACGCAGCACGCGCAGGCCGTATGCCTTGCCAGCGGCCAGCTCGGGATAGCCATCGGTGCTAAGCGTCGGAAACACGCCTTCTTCCCAGGAGCGCTCTGCAACGCCATAGCGCAAAGGATAGATGGGCACGCATCGCTGACACGCTGGCGGTGAGATGGCCTTGCCCAGTTGTTTTTCATTGGGACGGTCGGGACCCAGTGCTTTCTTGTAGGGCTGCGTCATGTCGGCTTCCTCAAGATGGTGTGACACCGGATCGTGAGCGCCGCTGCGTGATCAAGAACATTGCGGAGGTCGGCGGCCGCATTGGCGATAGCCAGGGCCACATGCATCACGAAGTTCCTGGACGGACCTCTCTGCAACGTGAAATCGACGACGAAGGACTTGTCGTATACGGCAAATGTGAACCGCAAATCGGATTGGATAGGAATGGCGTGCTCCCGGGAACGACAGGCCTTTTCCCATCCCCGATGAGTGCTCAGCCCGCGCCCGGCCATTACGGCATGCCAACTCAGGCTTGGATATCAGACACGTATGATTTTGAATTGCACCAGCTTAGAACTTGATCGGGTTCGCAACCTTGGGCGTGGCCGGGACCCGCCACGCGCCGCTGCAATGCTCAGTGGCACAGCATCGGATGACGCAACGCGCAACGAACGACTTTTATTGCGATAACTTTCACGCGCCCAAAAAAGCAGAGCCCGTGCTGGCAGCATCGCCACCCGCACGGGCCCTGAGTCGCGTCATCGCATCAATCCGCTTCGCCCTTCCCGGGCGCGGGCTGCCCATTCGAGCCTCGCACCAACCCCATCTGCACCGCGATGTACGCGGCCTCGGCCTGGTTGCGCGCATTGAGCTTCCAGTACAGCGTGCGCGCATGGCTCTTGACGGTGGCGACCGAGATGCCGACCTGCTGGCCGATCTCGCGCATCGTCTTACCCTGCACAAGGAGCTGCAGGATTTCCTCCTGCCGCTGCGTAAGCTCACGCAGCTCCTGCACGGACGCGTGTGTCGTGCTGGGCGGCCTGCCTGCGGGTTGGGGATAGCATTCGCCGCCTGCGATCACCAGGCTGACGGCCGCGGCCAGCGCGTCGGGGCTGGACGCCTTGGGCAGATAGCCCGCGACGCCGGCGCGCGCACACGCGGCCATGACGCTCTGGTCCATCGACGAATACAGCACCAGCACCAGCCGGGGCATGAAGAACGCCATCGCCTGGGAAAGAAGCCCGATGTCCTGCTCCGCAGTGCCGCTGCAACCGACCACCAGCAACTCCACTGGTTTGTTGATCGAGCTGGACATATTGAGAAGGTGAGCTGGCGAGATGGCCAGGATATCGTCGGCGTTGCGCACACGTTCCAGCACATGCTGAATTGCGACACGAAGCAGAGCGTAGTCTTCGATCAGTACGGTTGTCATCCCGGGAAGAACCTTGTGACGCATGGCCCATTACGGCTCCCATGACGCTGGCGCGACGCCGCGCAAGGCGCGGGTTCACGCGCGTCGCCAGGTTCAAGGGAATCCTGTCCGCAGCCTTGGGATTGCAGTGGCGAGACTAAGTGATTCGCCCTATCAATCCATGCTTGCGGACACAACTCATGCTATCAGCGGCTACGTTCGCTGAATCTCGTTCAGGAGGATGATTGGTGGCGGAAAGCGAGGTGACAGCAACCCGAACACCTGCTTTCTATGCCTTAGCCGTATTGGCTATGCGCAACCCCGGCAGCGTTGGAACTGGGCGTTCCTGCTGCCGGGCAGGCAGCGCAAACCTGACTCAACCGAGCTTGCGCCCATAGATCTGCCCGGCATCCACTTCGCGCCCGTTCGGTTCATGCCATTCCAAGGTCGCACCGCGTTGCAGCGCCGCGTAAACGGCTTCGCCCTTGTTCTTGACATGCAGGCGTTGATACAGCGTGCACGCGTGCGTCTTGGCCGTCGCCACCGAGATGTTCAACATCCGGCTGACGGTCTTGATGGGATAACCCCGTGCAAGCAGCACCAGCACTTCGTACTGGCGCGGCGTGATCTGCAGGAGCTGTGCCCCCGCGCTCACGGGCATGGTGCCCTTCGAGCCGGCTTCTTCCGCGTCCCGCGACGGCAAGGCGCATACGGTGGAGGCCGGAGCCTGCAGCGCCTGTTCGCTGGGGAAGCATTGCCCGCCCGCCATGACCAGGCGAATGGCGGCCTCGAGGATCTCGACCGAGGCCGTTTTCATCAGGCAACCGTACACGCTGGCGCCAGGCAGGCCTTGCACCGGCATGGGCAAGGGCATGACGTCCGTCAAAAGCAGAATCCGCTTGGGCGTCAGAACGCGCTGAATCTCGTGCAACGCGCTCCATGCTTCATCGGTATCCACTGGCAAACCATAGATCAGAAGATCGGCGCCCGCGTGCACGCCGTCGGCCTTGGACACGTCCGCAAGGCCCATCCCCTCGATCTCCCACACATCATCCAACTTGCTAAGAATCTGCCACAAACCCAACCGCAGTAGCGGATGAGCTTCAATCAGGACCATCTTGGCCATGGTGTCCTCCCGGTTTTTCGACGGGCCTAGAAGGGATCTTCGCTGTGCTGAAGACTATTTTTTATCCAGCCCTGCGGGGGTGGTCCGCATATCCCGGAATATCTAATGAAGCTGAACCGGGACGTTTGGGCTGGGCGACTTTGGTAGCCACATAACGGATGGCATGGAACCCATCTTATGGTTCGGATTTGTCAAAATCAAGACGTTTCAGGGCGATATAATCCGACAAAATCAGAAATCAATCGTTAGCCTTAATCACGTTCCTAAATATGGATGAGAAGTTCATCTCGTCCTTTTCGCCGCTAGGGTTTTCACCAGCGGCGTCGGGGTTCGGGGACGTGCCTTCCCCTATGAAACGGCCCGTCAGGGCGGCCCGTCAGGGCGGCCCGCGCAGGCGCTCTGGCCCTTGTTACAGACGAAAAAAAGCCGCGTCGGGACATCAGCCGGACGCGGCGTCGAATAGCCGGAGGAAGAGGGAAACCTGTCAACTTGTATCCGCAGACACATCAAGCCCGTGAACAGTCCCTGTATTCGAAATAACGGTAACATTTTTTATTTACACGCCCGCGGGCGGATTTACTCCATATAGGCGAAGTCAAATACCGTGTGCCCCCCCTGATGATGCCAATGGTGCATTGAAGCATGGCGTTTTCTCAGGAAGTTTGCGTAGTGGATTTCGCCGTCGGTTTCGACGTAGGTGGAAGGCGTCAATTCCTCGATCTGGTTGAGCGAGACGCCCTTGCCGTAGTGACAGAAGCCCTGGTACTGCGCGCACCGGATCACGTCTCCCCCAGGAGAGACAACGATTCCGGCGTTGCGGGCGCGCATCGGGTTGCGCACGATCGGGTTGCAGGCGTGCGGCGTCCAGGTCGTGGAACGTGGCGAATCGGAGAAGAACGCGAACAGCTCGTCGCAATGGCTTTGCCCGTCCGTCCGATCGATATTTGTTAATAGCCACCAGTATTCGCCGTGTTTAAAAATAATGGTATCCACGGCAGAAATATTGGTCATCAGATTAACGTCAAGCTCCCATTTCAGCGGAAATTCAGTGCATTTCCACAGTTCAATACTGCGATTTCCGCACGTTTCCGGAACCATGTACGTCACGCCTTCGTGTTCAAAAATATACGGAAACGAAAGATGATAGGGCAGGTTGAGCGCGGTGCCCAGCAGCCGGAAAGCCCCGTCGGAGTAGGTCGCGACCGAGATCGTGCCCTTGCGGGACGTAAAATCGTAATCCTCGAAAAATATATATGGCTTTTTATCGTGCGTATAAACGAAAGGGTCGGCGAAAAACCGGCCCTTTGGCGGCTGCAATACCATGGCTTCGGAGACCACGGCCTGCTGGCGTGCAGACGGAAACATACCGATCCGCCAGCGGACATTGCGTTTCATGATGCGGCGCACAACGAGATCGGACATTAACCAAGCCTGGCGCGCAATATATGCAGCGCTATCCCACTCCGCCGGATCGGCCCGGCGCGGGCCGCTCATGATCTGCATGGCGGGCGGGGCGACGCCCGGGCGGTCATGGGCCAGCGCCTGCAAGGCGTCGTAGACCATGAAGTTTCCCAAACTGAATGCGCGCGCCTGATTCTTCAGCCAGAACACTTCCGTATTGAAGCTGCGCTGGTCCAGAAGCTCGTCGTCTTCCTGCCTGGCGCCCACGCGCCAGAGTTTCACGGTGGTGTGGTCCTCGCGCTGAAAGACCTCCCAGAAACCCGCATACCGGCTTGTCGCCACCGCAATATCGGAATAGCTCAACTGCCAGACGCCCAGCCGCGACCAACTGGCGAGCTGCGCCCGTGTGGCCGGCGACGCACCCAGCGTGATGACCAGGTCCAGCCCCAGCGCCTGGACCTCGGCGCGCGCGTGCGGATCTTCGTCCCCCGGCGCCAGCGGGATCACCGACGCGCCCGCCTCCTGCAGGCCATCGCGCATGTCGCGGCAGGCCAGCATGTCCCGCTGCTTCTGCGGCAGCAGCTTGCCTTCCAGACGCGACAGCGAGCCAAACAGTGCCTTCACGCTCAGCCTGGGCGCGGTGTCGGCGGCTTCGCCGTTCATCACCAGCAGTGCCGTCAGGTCGAAATCCTGGCTATGGAGTAACCACTCAACCATCTCGTGCATCCAGCCGGGTTGCTCATACCCGTCAACCAGCAGTCCCACCTTGTACGTCTTCATTTCTCGTGCTCCTGTATCAGGGCGATTGGCCTGCCGCGCCGTGACTGCGCGGGTGCCTCGCCCGGCACACACCCGGGGCAATGCGTTCATGTTCTCGCGCTGATACTGCGGGGTTTTGGGCGTGCGTTCCAGAGCACATTCATCCTAGGGCCGGTGTCCGAGGCCGATCGGCCAAAACTCAACCTGGCAGACATGTCGCGCCTCATTCTTCTTTCCGGCGGGTCTCGTCCTTACGCCCGATGCGAAGCGCACGTGCCGCAAAACCGACATATCACGCGCGCATGGTTAGGGGTAAACCCTATTGGGGATAGCAGAGGCTCGCCTCTCATCCTTGCCTCCCGCATAATGCTTTGAAACAAACGTTTGAATTCAACCTTATGCAAGAAATCCGCGCCACGTCCACCAGAGAAACCATCCTCGACACCGCCGAGTCCCTGTTCGCGCAACAGGGACACGAAGCAACGTCGATGCGCCAGATCACGGGCGCGGCCGGTGTGAATCTCGCTTCGGTGAACTATCACTTCGGCTCGAAAGAGTCACTCGTGCAGGCGGTGCTCAAACGCCGCCTGGAAGTGCTGAATCGCGAGCGCATGCGCCTTCTGGACGAACTCGAGGCGCAATCCGACGGCAAGCCCTTGAAGCCCTCCCAGATCGTGGACGCGTTCTTCGGCACCCTGCTGCGCCTGGCCGCCGATCCGGCGCAGGCCGGCAGTACCTTCCTGCCGCTGCTGGAGCGCACGATGACCGACCCCACGGATTTCATCCGCGCGCTGTTTGCCGAGGAATATGCCGACGTGCTCGCGCGCTACCGCAACGCGCTGTTCGCCGCCCTGCCCGACGTGCCGCGCGCCGAGATCATCTGGCGCTTCCAGTTCATGCTGGGCGCGACGTCGTACGCCATCATGGGCACCGACCTGCTGCGCTCGGTCACCGGTCTGGCCGGCGACGAGGCGGAACAGCCCAACGACCGCGAGCTGCTCTTGCCGCGCCTGATGAGTTTCCTGCTGGGCGGGCTGCGCTCGCCCCTCCCGCACTTGAACGCAAGCCCCGGAGGCGCCTGACCGCCTTCCACCGCAACAGGCCGGCGAGCCGCCTTCGGTCACCGCCAGGCAACTGAAGAACAACGAGGAGACAAGAAAATGTACGCAGTCATCGTCGCGCTGGTTGTCATTGCGCTCCTGGCCGCCGTGTTGCTGGGCGTGCGCCCCATCCGGCGGGCGCTGCTGTCCGCGCCGATCTTCAACCTGTACCGCAAGGTGCTGCCGCAGATGTCCGACACCGAGCGCGATGCGCTTGAGGCCGGCACGGTCTGGTGGGAAGGCGAACTCTTTCGCGGCCGTCCCGACTGGAGCCGCCTGCTGGCATATCCGCGCCCCCGCCTGACCGACGAAGAGCAGCGCTTCCTGGACAACCAGGCCGAAGCCGCCTGCCGCATGGTCAATGACTGGAACGTCACGCAAGAGCGCTTCGACCTGCCCGCCGACGTCTGGAACTACCTGAAGTCCGAGGGATTCCTCGGCATGATCATTCCCAAGCAATACGGCGGCCTCGCGTTTTCCGCGTACGCCCACTCCGAAATCGTGACCAAGCTGTCCACGCGGTCCTCCGCGCTGGCCGTGTCGGTCATGGTGCCGAATTCGCTCGGTCCCGCGGAATTGCTGCTGCATTACGGCACCGAGGAGCAGAAGAACCATTACCTGCCGCGTCTTGCGCGCGGCGAAGAGGTGCCGGCCTTCGCGCTGACCAGCCCGTGGGCAGGTTCGGACGCCGCAGCCATCCCCGACAGCGGCATCGTCTGCAAGGGCGAATGGCAGGGCCGCGAAGTCATCGGCATGCGCGTCACCTGGGACAAGCGCTACATCACGCTGGCGCCGGTCTGCACGCTGCTGGGCCTGGCGTTCCGCCTGTACGACCCGGACGGGCTGCTGGGCGGCAAGAAGGACCTGGGTATCACCTGCGCGCTCGTGCCGCACGACCACCCCGGCGTGGACACCGGCCGCCGCCACTTCCCGCTGAACGCCATGTTCATGAACGGCCCGACGCGCGGCAACGACGTCTTCATGCCGCTTGACTTCATCATCGGCGGCCCCGCCATGGCCGGCCAGGGCTGGCGCATGCTGATGGAATGCCTGGCCGCGGGGCGCTCGATCTCGCTGCCCTCTTCCAACACGGGCATGTCCAAGCTGACGGCGCGCGCAGTGGGCGGCTATGCCCGCGTGCGCAGCCAGTTCCGCATGCCGGTCGGCAAGTTCGAAGGCGTCGAAGAGGCGCTGGCCCGCATCGGCGGCAACACCTACATGATGGACGCCGCGCGCACCATGACGGCGGGCGCGGTGGACTTGGGCGAGAAGCCCTCGGTCGTGTCGGCCATCGTGAAGTACCACGTCACCGAACGCGCGCGCCAGGTCGTCAACGACGGCATGGACGTGATCGGCGGCAAGGGCATCTGCCTGGGACCGTCCAATTTCCTGGGCCGCGCCTACCAGCAGATCCCCATCGGGATCACCGTGGAAGGCGCCAACATCCTGACGCGCAGCCTGATCATCTTCGGCCAGGGCGCAATCCGCTGCCATCCTTATGTGCTGGCGGAAATGCAGGCCGCGCAATCGCCGGACCGCAAGCAGGGCCTGGATGATTTCGATGCCGCGTTCTGGGGCCATGCGGGCTTCGTGGTGCGCAACACGCTGCGGGCGCTGGGCACCTCGCTCACCGGCGCGCGCTTCGTGGCCGTCAACGCCGAAGTCGCACCGGACATGAAGCGCTACTACCAGCTCCTGGGCCGCTACTCGGCCGCCTTTGCACTGCTGGCCGACACGTCGATGCTGGTGCTGGGCGGCAGCCTGAAGCGCCGCGAGCGTCTGTCGGCGCGCCTGGGTGATGTGCTGTCGCAGATGTACCTGATCAGCGCGACGCTCAAGCGCTTCGAGGACGAAGGCCGCCAGAAGGCCGACGCGCCGCTGGCGCACTGGTCGATCCAGGACGCGCTGTGCAAGTTGCAGGAGGCCTTTGACGGCGTGCTGGACAACTTCCCGAATCGCGCTGTCGCGTGGATCATCCGCCGCATCGTGTTCCCGTGGGGCCACAGCCAGATTCCGCCGTCCGACCAGCTTGGCCAGGACGTGGCCCGGTTGCTGATCAGCCCCAGCGCAACGCGCGACCGCCTGACGGCAGGCTGCCACCTGCCCGATACCGCGGACGAACCCGTGGGCGCGATCGAGCAGGCGCTGGCCGCCACGCTGGAAGCCGAGCCCATCGAGGCGAAGATACGCGAGATCGAAAAGCGCGGCGTGCTGGACGGCAATCCGCAAGCCAACGTACGCGACATCGCCGACGCGGCGGTCACCATCGGCGCGATCACCGCCGAAGAATATGCGGTCGTCAAACGCCGCAACCGCTTGCGCGACACCGTGGTCAAAGTGGATGATTTCCCCTTTGACCTCGGCGCCGCCGACGCAGACCGGCCCACGGCCGAACGCAAGGTCGCCTGAGGGAGGAAGCGGATGGCATTCAAACCGGTTTACGTCGTCGATGGTTCACGCACGCCTTTCCTGAAGGCCCGCACGGGCCCGGGACCCTTCTCCGCCGGGGATCTGGCAGTACAGGCCGGCCGCGCCTTGCTGCTGCGCCAACCCTACGCGCCCACGGATCTGGACGAGGTCATCGTCGGCTGCGCCGCGCCCTCGCCCGAGGAAGTCAACATCGGCCGCGTGATCTCGCTGCGGCTAGGCTGCGGCGACCGGGTGCCGGGGTGGACCGTCATGCGCAACTGCGCATCGAGCATGCAGGCGCTGGACTCCGCCATCGCCAATATCCAGAACGGCCGTTCGCACCTGGTGCTGGCCGGCGGCACCGATGCGCTGTCGCGCGCGCCGGTGCTGTTTTCGGACGGCATGGTGCGTTGGCTGTCGCGCTGGTATGCCGCGCGCGGCCTGGGCGCCAAGCTCAAGGCGCTGGGCGGCTTCAGACCGAAACACCTGGCGCCCGTCATCGGATTGCTCAAGGGGCTGACGGACCCGGTGGTGGGACTGTCGATGGGACAGACTGCCGAAAACGTCGCCACCCTCTTTCACATCGACCGCGCCGCGATGGACGCCTATGCGGCGCGCAGCCACCAGCGCGCGCTTGCGGCGCGCGCGGCCGGCATGCCCGAGATCACGCCGCTCATCGACACGCAGGGCAAGCTGCATCCCCACGATGACGGCGTGCGCGACGACTCCACGCCGGACAAGCTGGCCAAGCTCAAGCCCGTATTCGACAAGCCCTGGGGCAACATCACCGCAGGCAACAGCTCGCAGGTCACCGACGGCGCCGCGATGCTGGTGCTGGCCTCGGAAGAGGCCGTGCAGAAATGGAACCTGCGCCCGCTGGGCCGCATCATCGATACGCAATGGGCCGGGCTGGATCCCGCGATCATGGGGCTGGGCCCCGTGCATGCCGCCACGCCGATCCTGCAGCGCCACGGCCTGGGCTTGAATGACCTGGACTTGTGGGAGATCAACGAGGCCTTCGCGGCGCAGGTGCTAGGCTGCCTGGCCGCGTGGCGGGACGAGGCCTACTGCCAGCAGAATTTCGGCACACCTGCCTGGGGCGAGCTGGACCCCGCACGGCTCAACGTCGACGGCGGCGCCATCGCCATCGGCCACCCGGTGGGCGCGTCTGGCGCCCGCATCGTGCTGCATCTGCTGCACGCGCTCAAGCGCCGCGGCGCCCGGCGCGGCATGGCGGCCATCTGCATCGGCGGCGGTCAAGGCGGCGCGATGCTGGTCGAAACCCTGGACGAGGACCGCCCATGACGACACTGGACACGCTTTCCCACTGGCGCCTGGATCGCGACCCCGACGGGCTTGCCTGGCTGACCTTCGACCGCGCGGGCAGCGCGGTCAACGCGCTGTCGGCCGACACGATGGCCGAGCTCTCCGTGGTGCTGGACGCGCTGGACGCCGATCCGCCCAAGGGCCTCATCATCCAATCCGGCAAGGCCACGGGCTTCATCGTGGGCGCCGACGTCAACGAATTCGCCACGCTGGACACGCCCGAGCAGGCGCGCGGGCTGGTGTCGCGCGGCTGGAACCTCATGAATCGCCTGGCCGGCGTGCGCTATCCCACGCTGGCGCTGATCCAGGGCCATTGCCTGGGCGGCGGCCTTGAATTGGCGCTGGCTTGCCGCTACCGGCTGGTGGCCGATCAGCCCGGCGCCTCGCTGGCGCTGCCTGAAGTCATGCTGGGCATCTTCCCCGGCTGGGGCGGCATGCTGCGCCTGCCGCAGGTGATCGGCGCGCCCGCCGCGCTGGACATGATGCTGACCGGCCGCGGCGCCGATGCCCGCCGCGCGGCCTCGCTGGGGCTGGTCGACGCGCGTGTTCCCCCGCGGCTGCTGCTCGCCGCGGCACGCCAGACCGTGCTGTCGCGCAAGCCTGCCCGGCGCGCGCGCGGTTTGGGCGGACTGCTGAACCGCTGGCCGTTCAAGGCCATCGTCGCCAACCGCGCCCGCAAGCAGATCGCGGCCAAGGATCCGCTCGGCCACTACCCGGCCGCGCCGGCCATTGTGGAGATCTGGGAAAAACATGGGGGCAATGCGCTGAAGGCGCCCGACCTCATCGACCGCATCATTTCGTCCGGCACCGCGCGCAACCTGCTGCGCGTGTTCCGCCTGCAGGAGCGCCTGAAGGCCAATGGCAAGCAGCCCGGCGTCGCGCCGGCCCGTCACGTCCATGTGGTGGGTGCGGGCGTGATGGGCGGCGACATCGCCGCCTGGTGCGCGCTCAAGGGCATGACCGTCACGCTGCAGGACCAGGAGATGTCGCGCATCGCACCCGCCATCAAGCGCGCCGCCGAACTCTACGCGCGCCGCCTGAAGGATCCGCGCCTGGCGCGCGCCGCGTTCGACCGGCTGGTCCCGGATCCGGCGGGCGGCGGCGTGCCGCTGGCGGACGTCATCATCGAAGCCATCAGCGAGCAGCCCGATGCCAAGCGCGCGCTGTACCAGTCGCTGGAGCCGCACATGAAGCCCGACGCGCTGCTGGCCACCAACACGTCCAGCCTGTCGCTCGAAACTCTCCGCGAGGGCCTGGCCCATCCGGATCGTCTGGTCGGCATCCACTTCTTCAACCCCGTGGCCAAGATGCCGCTGGTGGAAGTCGTGCACGCGGACGGCGGCGATCCCGCCATAGAAGCCCGCGCCTGCGCCTTTGTCGGCCAGATCGACAAGCTGGCGCTGCCGGTCAAGAGCGCGCCCGGCTTTCTCGTCAACGCGGTGCTGGCGCCCTACATGCTGCAGGCCATGCGCAGCGTGGACGACGGCGTCGCGCCGGAAACCGTGGACGCCGCCATGGTGGCCTTCGGCATGCCGATGGGACCGCTGGAACTGGCGGACACCGTGGGCCTGGACATCGCGCGGGACGCTGGCGCGCAGCTTGCCGACGGCGCGGCGCCGCCGCGATGCCTGGCAGACCGTCTGGCCCGCAACGAACTCGGCAAGAAAAGCGGCAAGGGCTTTTACACGTGGCGCGACGGCAAGCCGGTCAAGCAACGCGACCCCGCCGCCGCCCCGGCAGGCCTGGCGCAGCGCCTGATCCAGCCGCTGATCGACGCCACGCGGCAGCGGGTGTCCAGCGGCATCGTGGCCGACGCCGACCTGGCCGACGCCGGCGTGATTTTTGGAACGGGCTTCGCGCCTTTCACGGGCGGCCCCTTGCATTACGAAGACGGCAGCACCCAGCAGCACCGCAGCACAGCGGCTCGCGCCGAATAGACCGGCAGCAACAGGCCGGCAGTGGTAGAGAGAGACACACATTCAACTCGAGGAGTCAGTACCATGCGCAGACGTCCATTGTCCCTGAGCACCCTGTCGGCCATCCTGGTCGGCCTGGGCGCATCCGCAACGTCCTACGCTGCCGGCTTTCAGCTCTTGGAGCAGAACGCCAGCGGCCTGGGCAACGCGTATGCCGGCTCGGCGGCAAACCCGGAGAATGCCAGCATCATGTATTTCAACCCGGCAGGCTTGACCTATCTGCCAGGGCTCAATTTCTCCGGCGGGGTAAACCTGATCAAACCGTCGTTCAAGTTTTCGGACAACGGAAACAGCCGCAATCCCAGCGTGCCCGGTATTCCCGGATCAGGCTTGAACGGTTCGGTTCCCACCGGTGGCAATGGCGGGGACGCGGGCCACCTGGGCGTCGTGCCCAACATCTATGCCTCCTGGCAACTGAACGAGCAGTGGTACATCGGCCTGGGCGTCGGCGCCCCCTTCGGCCTGATGACCGAATACGACGACGGTTGGGTCGGGCAGTACCACTCGAACAAGTTCGACATCAAGACCATCAACGTCAACCCGTCCATCGCCTACAAGGTCAACGAGAAGTTTTCGATGGGCTTTGGCGTGAACTGGCAGCACATCGATGCGACCTACAAGAAAAAGACCGTCGTGCCCATCGCCGGCCTGCCGCTGGCCACGAATGGCGACGCGGACCTGAATCTGAAGGGTGACGCGTGGGGCTGGAACGTCGGCTTCATGCTGCAACCCACCGAAGACACGCGCATCGGCTTGTCTTACCGTTCGAAGATCAAGCACTCGGCCAAGGGCGACACCGACATCGACAACATCGGCCCCACCGGCCAATCCGTGTCGTTTGACGCCAAGGCCAACGTCGACCTGCCCGACTCGCTGATCCTGAGCGCCACGCACCAGCTCAACGAAAAGTGGGAACTGCTGGGCGACGTGTCCTGGACGGGCTGGAGCAGCATTCCGGAGCTCAAGATCAAAAACTCGGGCCCGGGCGCGCGCGACGACGAGCTGCCGCTCAACTTCCGCGACACCTGGCGCGTCGCCGTGGGCGCGAACTACAAGTTCGCCCCGGCCTGGAAGTGGAAGTTCGGCCTGGCCTTCGACCAATCGCCGGTGCACGATGCCGCCGACCGTCCCACTTCGCTGCCCGACAACGACCGCTACTGGTTCTCGACCGGCGTGCAATGGGCCGCCACGAAGTCCACCACGATCGACGTCGGCTACACGTACCTGTACCTGCGCAAGACGGACATCGACACCACGTCCGGCAGCCAGGCCACCAAGGGCCGCGTCGCGGGCACCTACGACAGCAGCGGCCACATCTTCGGCCTGCAGCTCTCGTCCCGCTTCTAGCCGTGAACGGGCGGACGGCCGCGCGCCGTCCGCCCGCCTTTTCAGGAGACTCCCTTGAACAAGTTCGTCGTCAAACACGTCGCCGTGCTGGGTGCCGGCGTCATGGGCGCGCAGATCGCCGCCCACCTGGCCAATGCCGGCGTGCCGGTCACGCTGTTCGACCTGGCCGCCCGCGAAGGCGACCGCAACGGCACCGTCAAGAAGGCGCTGGCCGGTCTCAAGAAGCTGGAACCCGCGCCGCTGGCCGGCGCATCACGCCTGGCGCTCATCACGCCCGCCAACTACGATGACGACCTGGAGCGCCTGCAAGGCTGCGACCTCATCATCGAAGCCATCGCCGAGCGCATGGACTGGAAGACGGCGCTGTACGAGCGCATTGCCTCGCATGTCGCGCCCGGCGCCATCGTCGCCTCCAACACCTCCGGCCTGTCCATCGACGCGCTGGCCAACGCGCTGCCCGCCGGGCTGCGCGACCGCTTCTGCGGCATCCATTTCTTCAATCCGCCGCGCTACATGCGCCTGGTGGAAATCATCGCCACGTCACACACGCAGCCGGCCGTGCTGGACCAGCTGGAAACCTGGCTGACGTCTGCGCTGGGCAAGGGCGTGATCCGCGCGCTGGATACCCCGAACTTCGTGGCCAACCGCATTGGCGTGTTCTCGATCCTGGCCGCCATGCACCACACCGCGCGCCTGGGTCTGGCCTTCGACGAAGTCGACGCGCTGACCGGCCCCAAGATCGGCCGCCCCAAGAGCGCCACGTACCGCACCGCCGATGTGGTCGGGCTGGACACGCTGGCCCACGTCGTGGGCACGATGGAAAAGAACCTGCCCGACGATCCGTGGCATCAGTATTTCGCGCTGCCGGAATGGCTGTCGGCGCTGATATCCAAGGGCGCGCTCGGCCAGAAAAGCGGCGCCGGCGTCTATCGCAAGCAGGGCCGCGAGATCCAGGTGCTGGATCTGAAAAAGCAGGATTACGCCCCCGGCACCGGCAAGCTGGCCGACGAGGTGGCGGCGCTGCTCAAGGAACGCGATCCGGCCAAGCGCTTTGCCGCGCTGCGCGCCAGCGACCATCCGCAGGCGCAATTCCTGTGGAGCCTGTTCCGCGACATCTTCCACTACAGCGCCGTGCAGCTTGAGCACGTGGCCGACAACGCGCGCGATCTGGACCTGGCCATGCGTTGGGGCTTTGGCTGGTCGCAAGGCCCGTTTGAAACGTGGCAGGCCGCCGGCTGGCAGGCGATTGCCGCCGCCGTCGCCGAGGACATCGCCGCCGGCCGCGCCATGAGCAACACGCCCCTGCCCGCCTGGGTGCTGGAGTCCAACCGCCAGGGCGTGCATGCGCCGGAAGGTTCGTATTCCGCGCGCACCGGCAAGCTGCATCCGCGCTCGACGTTGCCCGTGTACGCGCGCCAGCTGTTCCCGGAGCGCGTCGTGGGCGAAGCGCCCGACGACCGCGGCGTCACCATCTGGGAAAACGAAGGCGTGCGCCTGTGGAACCTGCCGCAGGTCGACGCCGGCATCGCCATCCTGTCCGTCACGTCGCGCAACCACACGCTGGGCGCGGAAGTGCTGGAAGGCGTGCTGCAGGCGGTGGCCAAGGCCGAACGCGAATTCGACGGCCTGGTCATCTGGCACGACGCGCCGTTTGCCGTGGGCGCCAACCTGCAGCAGGTGGTAGAAGCCTGCGCGGCGGGCCAGTGGGAGATGCTGGAAGCCACGGTCGAAAAATTCCAGCGCGCCTCGCAGTCGTTCAAGTACGCGCAGATTCCGACGGTGGCGGCCGTGCAGGGCATGGCGCTGGGCGGCGGCTGCGAATTCCTGATGCACGCCTCGCACCGCGTGCTGGCGCTGGAAAGCTACATCGGCCTCGTCGAAGCCGGCGTGGGCCTGATCCCGGCGGGTGGCGGCAGCAAGGAATTTGCCGCGCGCGCTGCGGCGCTGGCGGCCAAGACGGCCACGCCCGGCGAGGTCTTTCCGTATCTGCAGCCGGTGTTCCAGACCATTGCCATGGCCCAGGTCGCCAAGAGCGGACTGGAAGCCATCGACGCCGGGTTCGCGCGCGAGCACGACATCGTGCTGTTCCATCCCGGCGAACTGCTCTACGTGGCCATCGGCCAGGCGCGCGCCGCCGCGCAGGCTGGCTACACCCCGCCCGCGCGGTTGCAGAACGTGCCGGTGGCCGGCCGCAACGGCATCGCCAACTTCGAGATGGTGCTGGTCAACATGCGTGAAGGCGGCATGATCAGCGCGCACGATTACCGCGTGGCGCGTAGCGCGGCGGTCGCGCTGTGCGGCGGCGAGGTCGAGACCGGCACGAAGGTCGACGAGGAATGGTTGTTGGCCGTGGAGCGGAAGGAGTTCGTGGCGCTCTTGCGCACGCCGGAAACGCAGGCGCGCATCCGCCACACCCTGGAAACCGGCAAACCACTACGGAATTGATTAGGCCCCCCCTTGCGCCTGCGGCGCTTCCCCCAGGGGCGCCGCAAGCGGACCGGCAAAGCCGGATCCGCGCGGCCCCGCTTGTGGGAGACCGTTTTGTGCGGGGGTCCGATTGATATGTCTCGCTATTGTTAGTTGAGGAAATGGATATGAGCACGCAGATCCAAGACGCCTACATCGTCGCCGCGACGCGCTTGCCGGTGGGCAAGCGCAATGGGGCCTACATCACCACCCGCCCCGATGACATGCTGGCCGCCGCGCTGAATGGCGCGTTGGCGCAGGTGCCAGGGTTGGACGCAGCCCGCATCGAGGACGTCATCGCCGGCTGCGCCATGCCGGAGGCCGAACAGGGCATGAATGTGGCCCGCATCAGCCTGCTGCTGGCGGGACTGCCGCAAAGCGTGGCGGGCGTCACCGTCAATCGCTTCTGCGCGTCCGGCCTGCAGGCCGTGGCGGACGCTGCCGCCCGCATCCGCATGGGCGAGGCCGACATCATGATCGGCGCGGGCACCGAATCCATGAGCGCCATGCCGCAGATCATGGGCAACAAGGTGTCCATGAACCCGGAGATCTTTGCGCACGAGGAAAACGTCGGCATGGCGTTCGGCATGGGGCTGACCGGCGAAAAGGTTGCGGAGCGCTGGAAGGTGTCGCGCGAAGACCAGGACGCCTTTGCGCTGGCGTCGCACCAGAAGGCATGCGCGGCCATCGCTGCCGGCCACTTCCGCGCTGAAACCACGCCTTATGAAGTGGTCACGCATCTGCCGGACGGCGCCAGCGGCGCGGTACGCGTGGCGCGCCGGCTTATCGAGGTCGACGAAGGCCCGCGCCCGGACAGCAGCCTGCAAGCGCTGGCCCGCTTGAAGCCCGTGTTCTCCACGCGCGGCAGCGTCACGGCCGGCAACAGCTCGCAGATGTCCGATGGCGCGGCGGCCGTGATCCTGGTGTCCGACCGCATCCTGCGCGAATTCAACCTCAGCCCGCTCGCCCGCTTTGTCGGCTTTGCTGTGGCCGGCGTGCCGCCCGAGGTCATGGGCATCGGTCCGGTCGCCGCCATTCCCAAGGTGCTGGACCGCGCCGGCATCAAGCAGGACGCGCTGGACTGGATCGAGCTCAACGAAGCTTTCGCGGCGCAGTCGCTGGCCGTGATCCGCGAGCTGAAGCTGGACCCCGCCAAGGTCAACCCGCTGGGCGGCGCCATTGCGCTGGGCCACCCGCTGGGCGCCACCGGCGCGATCCGCACCGCCACGATCACGCACGGACTGCGCCGCACCGGCGGCAAGTACGGGCTGGTGACGATGTGCATCGGCACCGGCATGGGCGCCGCCGGCCTGTTCGAGGCCCTGTAAGCAGGCGGCGGACAGCGTGAAGCCCTACTGGTTCAAGAACCTGTCGCCCGAGTGGCGCGCGCGGCTGATGCGGGTGGGCTTCAACCTGCATCCGGCGTTTCGCGCCACCGGCGGCCGCGTGTTGCACGTGTCGCCGGACTTCCAGCACATCCGCATCAAGCTGCCGCTCTTGCGCCGCACGCGCAATATCGTGGGGTCGATGTACGGCGGCTCGCTGTTCGCGGTGACGGACGGCGCGCATCCGACCATGCTGATGTCGGCGCTGGGCGCCGATCACATCGTGTGGGACAAGGCGGCATCGATCCGCTTTCGCAAGCCGGCCTACACCACGCTGTACGTGGATTTCCGGCTGCCGCCGGGCGAGATCGCAGAAATCCGGCGCCTGCTTGCCTCGCATCACGAAACGACCCGCACCTACACGGTCGAATTGAAGGACAAGGACGACGTCGTGTACGCCGTCGTGGAACGCACGATCTACATCGCAGACAAGAAGTTCTACAAACAGAAGAACACTGGAGGTGACCAATGCGTTTCAACCCCGGAGGGCGCGCCGCCGCCCTGAGTCTGATCCTTGCCGCCAGCCTGGCGGGCGCGCCGGCCCACGCTGACGTCGACGTCGCCGGCGTGCGCGTGCCCGAACAGCTTGCCGAAGGCGCCCACGCGCTGACGCTGAACGGCGCCGGCCTGCGCACCCGCTTCGTCGTGAAGGTCTACGTGGCGGCGCTGTACGTCACCACGAAGACCCACGACCCCGCCGCGATCATCGGCAGCACCGAGCCGCGCCGGATCCGTCTGCAAATGCTGCGCGACGTGGACAGCAAGAGCCTGGACGGCGCGCTGCAGGACGGATTGCGCGACAATACGCCCTCGCAGGCGCTGGCCGCGTTGAAAGAACCCGCCGAACGCCTGTCGCGCCTGATGGCCGACATCGGCGCCGCGCGCGAAGGCGACGTCATCGACCTGGACTTCGACGCCCGCGGCGTGGCCATCGCCAGCAACGGCAAGCCGCGCGGACGCATCGACGATCCCGCCTTCGCCCGCGCCCTGCTGCGCGTCTGGCTGGGCGACAGCCCCGCGCAGGCTTCCCTGAAGAAAGCCCTGTTGGGCAACTAGGGCCTTGCGCCCCAACGGAACCGCAAGACATGGAACGAATCTGGCACAAGAGCTATCCCTACGGTGTGCCCGCCGAGATCGAGACCGACGGCGAGACAACGCTGGTGACGATCATCGAGGAAAGCTTCCGGCGCTTTCCGGACAAGACGGCCTACATCAGCATGGGCAAGTCGATCACCTATGCCGAGCTGAACGCGCTGACGCGCCGCTTTGCCGCATGGCTGCACGCCCAAGGCCTTGCGCGCGGCGACCGCGTCGCGCTGATGATGCCCAACCTGCTGCAATACCCGGTCTGCCTGTTCGGCGCCCTGCGCGCCGGCTGCATCGTGGTCAACTGCAATCCGCTCTACACCGCGCGCGAACTGGAACACCAGCTGGCCGACGCCGGCGCGCGCGCCATCGTGGTCGCGGACAACTTCGCGGCCACGTTGCAAAAGGCCTTGCCCGGCACGCAGGTCGAGCACGTGGTGGTCACCTCCATCGGAGAAATGCTGGGCCCGATCAAGGGTCGCCTGGTGGACTTCGCGGTCCGGCGCGTCAAGCGCATGGTGCCCGCGTGGTCGCTGCCCGGCTCGCACAAGCTGGGCGACGTACTGCGTGCGGCACGCGACCTTCCCTACACCGACATGCGGCTCTCGCCTGCCGACCTGGCGTTCCTGCAATACACGGGCGGCACGACCGGCGTGGCCAAGGCCGCCATGCTGTCGCACGGCAACATGGTCGCCAACGTGAGCCAGGCCTACGCGTGGGTAAGACCCCTGGTGAAAGACGGCGAGGAATGCATCGTTACGGCCCTGCCGCTGTATCACATCTTCGCGCTGACGGCGAACTGCCTGACCTTCATGAAGCTGGGCGCGAGCAACCTTCTCATCGTCAATCCGCGCGACATCCCCGGGCTGATCAAGGAAATGGGCAAGGTCCCGATCTCGGCCTTCACGGGCGTCAACACGCTCTTTAACGCGCTGCTTAACCACCCCGATTTTGCCCACCTGGATTTTTCGCGCCTGCGGCTCACCATGGGCGGCGGCATGGCGGTGCAGCGGTCGGTGGCGGACCGGTGGCGCGCGGCGACCGGCGTATCGATCGCCCAGGCCTACGGCCTGACTGAAACGTCGCCCGCCGTCACCATCAATCCGCTGGACACCAAGATCTTCAATGGATCCATCGGATTGCCGGTGCCCTCTACGGATCTGTCGATCCGCGACGACGCGGGCCGCGAACTGGGCATCGGCGAAAACGGCGAAATCTGCGTGCGCGGTCCGCAGGTCACGCGAGGCTACTGGAACCGGCCCGACGAGACGGCGCTGGTCATGTACCCGGACGGCTTCCTGCGCACGGGCGACGTGGGTTATGTCGACGAGACCGGCTACGTGTATCTGGTCGATCGCAAGAAGGACATGATCCTGGTGTCCGGCTTCAACGTGTACCCGAACGAGGTCGAGGACGTGGCCGCGTTGCATCCTGGCGTACGCGAGGTAGCGGCCGTAGGCGTGCCGGACGAACGCTCCGGCGAGGCGGTCAAGCTGTTCGTGATCCGCAAGGACCCCACGCTGGACGCGGAAACGCTGATCGCGCATTGCCGCAGCCAGTTGACCGGCTACAAGGTGCCGCGCCACATCGAGTTCCGCGACGACCTGCCGCGCACCAACGTGGGCAAGATCCTGCGGCGTGAGCTACGTCCCGACGCGCCGGCGCCTGCCGCCACGCCCGCCGCCAACCCTCCGGCCCCCGCGAATCAGGCGACCCACCAGGACTGATCGGCGCACCGCCGACCGCACCCCGTTTTTGCGCGTGCAACACTGTCGCGCGCCGCCAACAGCGGCCGCGGCAGCGTCCCGCATCAAGCCGCGCTTCAACTCGATGAATTCACAGGGGATTCCTGTGCAAGCCCTGCCACGCCGGAGCGCCGCAGGGCTTTTTTACATCTTCCCGCGACGCGCGCTATTGGCTGAGCACATCGACACAATTGATAATTATTATCGTTGTCATTTCTATACGTAACTGGCCGCACCCAACCGACGCCAGTGGGGAGATCCTCTTGAAGCACCACCACACCCCCGCCGCCTCGCGCGCGCGGCTGCACACCCGTGTTCCCGCCGCCGCGCTGGCCGCCTGCCTGGGCGCCGGCGCCGCGCATGCGCAGCCCGAACAGCCCGCCACCCTGCCCGCCGTGCAGGTGCTGGGTACCGGCGAAACCGCCACCGGTCCCGTCGACGGCTACGTAGCCCGTCGCAGCGCCACCGGCACCAAGACCGACACGCCATTGTCCGAAACGCCCCAGGCCATCACCGTGATTCCGCGCGAGCAGATCATCGACCAGGGTTCGCAGAACGTGCAGGACACGATGAACTACGCGGCCGGCGTGCGGCCCAACGCCTACGGCGTGGACAACCGCGGCGACTACGTGCGTGTGCGCGGCGTGGAGCCCGTGCAGTACCTGGACGGCCTGCGCCAGTTCTTCAGCTTCAATAACCCGCGCACCGAGGTCTATGGCCTGGAACGCGTGGAGGTGCTGCGCGGCCCGTCGTCGATGCTGTACGGACAGGGCAGCACGGGCGGCATCGTCAACCTGGTCAGCAAGCGCCCGCAAGCCGAGCAGCAGGGTGAAATCGGCGTGCAGCTGGGCAACTTCAACCGCCGCGAGATCCAGGCCGACATCACCGGCCCGCTGACCGAGGACGGCCAGTGGCTGTATCGCGTGGTGGCGCTGGGCCGCGACAGCGACACGCAGGTGCAGTACGCGCAGGATGACCGGATGTTCCTCGCGCCGTCGCTCACGTGGCAACCCAGCGCAGCCACGTCGCTGACGCTGCAGGCCTCCTGGCAGAAGGACCGTTCCGGCACGACGCAATCGTTCCTGCCATGGAGCGGCACCGTGGATCACAATCCCAACGGCCGCATTCCGACGCGCCGTTTTGCCAGCGAACCGGGCTTTGACACCTACGACACCGAGCAATTCAACGTCGGCTGGCTGTTCGAACACAAGTTCAACGACACCTGGAAGGTCCGCCAGAGCTTCCGCAACACGGTCAGCAGCGTGGACTACAAATCGCTGTACCCGAACGTGTATGGCGACCGCCGCGGCGATTCCTACATCGACCCCGAACAGACCACCGTCGACCGCTACTACTACATCAACAAGCCGCGCATGCGCACGCTGCTCGCCGATCAGAACCTGGAAGGCAAGCTGAACTGGGGCCGCACGCAGCACACCGTCATCGTCGGCATGGACTACACGCGTTATCGCGAAACCAGCCAATCGGACAGCGGGCTGGGATCGCCGCTGAATCTGTACCACCCGGTGTATGGCAACGCGCCCGACTACACGCTCAGCGACTCGCCCAAGCAGCGCCAGCAGCAGCTGGGCTTCTATGCGCAGGACCAGATCACGTTCGACAAGAACTGGATCCTGCTGGCAGGCATCCGCCGTGATCGCGTCGAAAGCACGGCCGAGGGCCAGGACAAGGAAACCGATCAGGCCACGACCAAGCGCTTCGGCCTGATGTACGCGGCCGACAACGGCTGGTCGCCGTACGTGAGCTACAGCGAGTCCTTCACCCCCATCGCGGGCGCGGATTTCTACGACCAGCGCTGGAAGCCCATGCGCGGCAAGCAGTGGGAACTGGGCCTGAAGTACATGCCCCCGGGTGCCGACCTGGAATTCACGGCGGCGGCGTACGACCTGCGCGAAAGCAACCGCCAGACCAACGATCCGGACAATCCCAACAACCAGATCCAGGCGGGCAAGACGCGTACACGCGGCGTCGAACTGGAGATGCGCGGGCGCGTCACGCAAAACGTCGACG
Organism: Achromobacter sp. UBA4530; assembly: GCF_002388205.1. Taxonomy (NCBI): domain Bacteria; kingdom Pseudomonadati; phylum Pseudomonadota; class Betaproteobacteria; order Burkholderiales; family Alcaligenaceae; genus Achromobacter; species Achromobacter sp. UBA4530. Next base: position 100,627 of record NZ_DGMA01000004.1, read on the forward strand.
TGATCGCCAACTACATCTATACCGACATCGATCCGCAGCTTGAAGGCATGCCCAAGCACATGGTGTCGCTGTGGAGCAAGTACCGCTTCGCGATCGCGGGCCAGCCCGGCTTCGCGGTCGGCGCTGGCACGCGCTTCCTGTCCAAGTTCCGCGACGGCGGCGCGCCGGAGACGCCGTCCGTGACGCTGTTCGACGCGATGGTCAGCTACACCAACGGACCGTGGCGCTATGCGCTCAACGTCAACAACATCGCGGACCGCACGTATGAAGTGGTCTGCCTGGACCGTGGCGACTGCTTCTATGGTGCGCGCCGCACGGTGATGTTGAGCGGCGCCTACCGCTTCTGACGACGAAACCGTCCCCATATCCGGGACGGCAATTGGGGTCAACCTGTACGTACATGCTGTACGTACAGGTGTACACTACGATTTTTTCACCCGTCCGACAGACGCGCGCATGAACGTCTGCAACCCAGAAAAATCGTCCTGGAGACCTCGATAGTGTCGACCGCAACTACCCGCTCGCCCTTTTTTGGCACGATGCAGAAAATCCCTGGTGGATTGATGCTGGTGCCGCTGATCCTGGGTTCCCTGATCGGCACCTTCGCCCCTGATGCGCTCGCCATCGGCGGCTTCACCACCGCCCTCTTCAAGAACAGCGCGCTGCCGCTGATCGCGCTGCTGATCTTCGCGACCGGCACGCACGTCAACGCCCGCACCGGCGGCCCGATCCTGGCCACGGCCGGCACCATCCTGCTGATGAAGACGCTGGTGCCCGCCACGCTCATCATCATCCTCGGCAGCTACGTCGGTCTGGACGGTCTGTGGGGCGTGTCGATCCTGGCCATGCTGGCCGCGTTCGACAACAGCAACGGCGGCCTGTGGCTGGCCTACACCGGCCAATACGGCGATGCCCGCGACCGCGGCGCCTACGTCGCCAGCGCGGTCAACGACGGCCCCTTCTTCAGCCTGCTGTTCCTGGGCGCGTCCGGCTTGGCCGACATCCCGATGATCGCCTTGGTCGCTGCACTGGTGCCCTTCCTGCTGGGCGTCGTCGTCGGCAACCTGGACCCCAAGTGGCGCGACGTGCTCAAGCCCGTGCCCAACATCGTCATTCCGTTCTTCGCCTTTGCGCTGGGCACCGGCATCGATCTGGGCGCCGTGGTTGGCGGCGGCATCAGCGGCCTGATCCTGGGCCTGATCATCAGCCCGATCACGGGCGGCCTGGTCTACCTGGGCTACCGCATGATCCTGCGCCGCGGCGGCAAGAGCGGCCTGGGCTTCGCAGCCGGCACCACCGCCGGCAACGCCATCGCCACGCCCGCCGTGGTCGCGGCAGCCGACCCCAACTTCCAGCAGTACGTGTCCACCGCCACCGCGCAGGTCGCCGCATGCGTGCTGATCAGTTCCATTCTGGCCCCGGTGCTGGCATCCTGGTTCCTCAAGCGCGCCGGTGAATTGAAGTCCGAGGACGCCGACGCCACCGTCGCCCCGCCCCTGACCGAAGCCCGCGGAGAGGCCCTGTGAAACCCACCATCGCCATCGTTGCCGACGACCTGACCGGATCCGGCGACACCGCCGTGCAATTCGTGCGCGCCGGCTGGTGCACGCACCTGTCGATCGGCGGCGCGGACGAGGCCCTGTCCGGGCCCGCCCACGACGGCGTCGAGGTGCTGGCCGTCACGACCAACAGCCGCGCGCTTAGCGCGGCCGATGCGGCCGAAGTCATCCGCGGCAACGTACGTCAGTTGCGCGATGCCGGCGTGACCCGCCTGTACAAGAAAGTGGATTCGACGCTGCGCGGCGCCTTCAAGGCCGAGATCGACGCGGCGCGTGACGCCTGGGGCGATGACGCGATCGCGGTGGTCTGCCCCGCCTTTCCGGCGACGGGCCGCACCGTCGAGCAAGGCATTCTTTATGTGAACGGCAAGCCGGTCACCGAAACCTCGGCGGCGACCGATCCGGTCACCCCCGTGACCGAAAGCCACATCCCCACCCTGCTCGGCTGCGCCCACGTGGCGCCACTGGCTGAAGACACGCCGGAAACGCTGGCCGCGCGCATCGCGCACGCGGGCGGCGCCGTGGTGGTGGACGCGGCCACCGATGCCGACCTGGAACGGCTGGCGCGCGCCGTCGGCCTGCTGGGCGAGCGCGCCCTGCCCGTGGGCGCGGGCGGCCTGGCCGTCCCGTTGGCCCGCGTTTGGGCGGGCGCCGACCAGACCGCCCCCGTTGTCGTCGTGGTGACCTCGCAGCACAGCGCCGCACGCGGCCAGGCTGCCGCATTGCAGGCTGCGGGCGCCGACACCTGGCGCCCGTCGCTCGAACAACTGGCCGACGACGCGCAGTGGCAGGCCTGGAGCCAACCGCTCCTGCAGGCGCACGCGCAGGCCCCGCTGGAAGCCGGCACCATTCTGCTGCTGGCCCCCGAAGGCCAACGCGCCGGCCTGGATTCCGACAAGGTCGCCGACCGCCTCGGCAGCCTTGCCGCGCAATTGATCGCCGCCTCGCGCGCGGCAGGGGTCGTCGCCACCGGCGGCGACGGCGCGCGCAGCGTGCTGGTGGCCCTGCAGGCCAACGGCATTGCGCTGGTGGACGAAGTAATGGGCGGCGTGCCACTGGGCACGCTGACCGGAGGCACGGCCGCTGGCCTGCCCGTGGTGACCAAGGCCGGCGGCTTTGGCACCGAAGACGTACTGGTTCGCGCGGTGCGCGCGATCCGCGACAGGAGATTCAAGCGATGACACAAACCCCTCCCGCAAAGCTGCCCCTCTTGGCCGTGACCTTGGGCGACGTAGCGGGCATCGGGCCGGAAATCACGGCCAAGATGCTCATGGGCCACGACGAACTGCGCCAGAAGGCACGCCTTTTCGTCGTTGGCGACGCAGACGTCATGGCCAATGCCGTGCGCAATCTGGGCGCCGACCCCGCCATCGTGCGCAAGATCGAACGTCCGGCCGACGCGACCAACACCCCCGGCTTGATCGAAGTGCTGCAGGCCGGCCCGTCGCTCGCGCACGTCAAGCTGGGCGAGATCAGCGCCGACGCCGGCGACGGCTCGGTGCGCTTTGTCACCACGGCCTGCGCCCTGGCGCGCGCCGGCGAGATCGACGGCATCGTCACCGCCCCGCTGAACAAGGCCGCGATGCACGCCGCCGGCCACAAGTGGCCCGGCCACACCGAACTGCTGGCGCATGAGTTCGGCGTCAAGACCTTCTCGCTGGTGCTGTCGGCCGGCGACCTGTACATCTTCCACGCCACGACGCACGTGTCGCTGCGCCAGGCCATCGAAGACGTGAACCCTGCCCGCATGCGCGCTGTCCTGCGCCTGGCCGGCTCGTTCGCCACGGCCTTGGGCCGCGCCGACGAACCCGTCGCCGTCGCGGGCCTGAACCCGCACGCCGGCGAAAACGGCATCTTCGGCAGCGAAGACGCCGACATCCTCGCGCCCGCCGTGGCCGAAGCCAACGCAGCCGGCATCCTCGCCGCCGGCCCCATCCCGGCCGACGCGCTGTTCCCGCAGGCCGTGCGCGGCAAGTGGAAGTTCGTGATCGCCTGTTACCACGACCAGGGCCACGCGCCCTTCAAGTCCGTGTACGGCGATGATGGCGTCAACATCACCGTCGGCCTGCCCGTCGTGCGCGTGTCCGTGGACCACGGCACCGCCTTCGACATCGCCGGCAAGGGCATCGCGCGCGAAGACAGCCTGATCCTGGCCGCCGAGCGCGCCGCGCATCTGGCCCCGGGCTGGACGCATGTATGGGAAACTGCGCGGGCACAAACCGGAGGTTGATTCCCATGGCGCCCGCCACGCACGACGCATTGCCCGATCTTGACCGCGCGGGAGACATCCCGCTGCACGCCCAGGTGGCGTCGCGGTTGCGCGGATACATCCGCACGAACAAGCTCGCGGCGGGCGCCGTGCTGCCCAGCGAGGCCGCGCTGTGCGACCGCTTCGGCGTGGCGCGCAGCGTGGTGCGCCAGGCCCTCGCGGCACTTGCCGCCGAAGGCCTCATTCAACGCGAGACCGGGCGCCCCGCCACCGTGGCGGCGCCGCAGGAACACCGCCGCCTGGTGCAGCGGTCCACCGGTCTGTACGAGCAGTTCGCCCAGTCGGGCGTTGCGCTGCGCACGCGCGTGCTGGCGCTGGGCCCGGCCGAGCCGCCCGCCGAGGTTGCCGAGTTCTTCGGCACTACCCGCCTCCTGATGCTCGAACGCCTGCGCCACGTGGCCGAAGCGCCGCTGGCCTACGTGCGCACGTGGCTGCCCGCCGCCGCGGTGCCCGGCCTGCGCGCCGAGCACCTGGCCGACGCCTCCCTGCACGGCGTGCTGACGCGGCAGTTCGGTCTGCGCCCGGGCGCCGGCCGCAACCAGATCCGCGCGGTCGCCGCAGACGGCGTACTGGCCGCCCTGCTGGACACGCAGGCCGGCACGCCGCTCTTGATGCTGCAGGGCCAGGGCATGGACCAGCACGGCAAGCCGCTGGAATGGTTCACCACCTGGCATCGCGCCGAACAACTGGTGTTCGACGTGGACGTCAGCATGGGACATGAAAGCGTGCAACCCCGGCTGCATGAAACCGCGCCTGAGCCGCAGGCGCCGGTCAACGGACAGGACCCGCTGGCGCGCGCGCAGGCGCTGGTCGCGGAGTTGTCGGCGGAATTGGCGCGACTGCGCGGGCAGTCCTGAATCACAACGCAACGCGCGCGATGCGGTTCTCAGCGTTCTGAGCCGCTGCGATGCGCAGGCGCTTCAAGGCGCTTCAAGCCGCCTTCGCGCCGTTCCCGCTCGCCTTCCAGGCCGCCAACACGCTGTCGCAGATCGCCGGCGCCTCGCCCACATAATTCGCCGGATTGCCAAGACGATCCAGGTCATCGTCACTGAGCGTTCCCCGCGTCGCGGCATCGCTTTCCAACGCCTCGCGCAGCGCATCCCTGAGCGAAAGCCCGTTCGCAACAGCATCGCGCGACGCGCGTTCCACCAGCGCGTGGGCGGGCAGACGGCCGAGCCGGGCGCCCAGCGCCAGCATGTAGGCCTCGCCAAGGATGAGGCCATCGGTCAGCGCGAGATTCTTTGCCATGCGGTCCGGATACACCTGCAGCCCATCCAGCACGCTGCCCAAATGGCGCAACGCCCCACCCGTCAGCGCGGCAATCTGGGGCAGCACATCCCATTCGGCCTGCCAGCCGCCCAGCGCGCGTTCATGTTCCTGGATCATTCCCGACAGCATCGTCGACACCAGCGGCGGCACGCGGACCGCAGCGGCCAGGATGGCCGCACAACCCACGGGATTGCGCTTGTGCGGCATGGTGCTCGATCCGCCTCGCCCCGGGCCCGATGGCTCGCTCACTTCGCCGACCTCGGATTGCGCCATCAGCGACAGGTCCCGCGCAATCTTGCCCATCGTGCCGGTCAGCACTCCCAGCGACGCGGCCAGGCTGGCAAGCCGGTCGCGGTGCGTGTGCCATGGCATCGCAGCCGCGCCCAGGCCCAGCTCGGCGGCCAGCGCCTGCACCACCTCATTTGCCGACGGTCCCAGGCTGGCCAGCGTGCCCGCGGCGCCGCCGAATTGCAGCAGCGCCATCTGTGACGTGTCCTGCCGCACGCGCAGCCGGCTACGTTCCAGCGCCTCCAACCAGCCCGCCGTCTTGGCGCCGAATGTCGTGGGCAGCGCATGCTGCAGCCACGTGCGTCCGACCATGATGGTGTCCCGATGCGCGCGGGTCAGTCGAGCACACGCCAGCGAGGCGCGCTCCAGCCCCGCGTCCAGCCTGGCCGCCACCTGAAGCAACTGCAGGACAAGCGCGGTGTCCAGAATGTCCTGGCTGGTGGCGCCCCAATGCACGTAGCGGGCGGCTTCGGCATCCACGCGCGCGACGGCCGCGGTCAGTTGCTTGACGAAGGGGATGGCGATGTTGCCCGCTGCCACCGCAGCCCTGGCAATGCCGTCCACGTCCAGCACGTCGCGGATTTCGCCACCCCGGCAGACCTCATTGATGGCGGTTGCGGCGCTTTGAGGAATGACGCCGCATTGCGCCTGCGCGCGCGCCAGGGCCGCCTCCACGGCAAGCATCTGGCCGAGGGTCGCCGCGCCCGAAAACAGCGACAGGATCGCGTCATCCGAATAGATGGATTCGGTCAGCCCGGAAAGGTTGCTCATCGTGTAGACCTTGTCGCACACCGGCTCAGATGTCGAAGAACACGGTTTCTTCCGAACCCTGCAGGACGATGTTCCAGCGCAAAACGCCCGCCTCCGCCGCTGTTGCCACCAGCGTGCCGCGCCGGCTGGCGGGCACCTTGGCCAGGATCCAATCCGCCTCGTTGGCGCCGGCCTCATCCGGAAAGTACATTCGCGTCGACAGATGCTTGAGCAGGCCGCGCATGAAGACGGACACCACCAGATGCGGCGCCTGCAGTTGTCCGTCGGGTGCGGGCACACGGCCCGGCTTGATCGTGGTGAAACGAAAGCCGCCGTCCGGCTGCGTGGCCACACGACCAAAGCCGCCGAAGCCCGCACTGCCCTCGCCATGCCGGGGATCGTCAGGATGCCCGTACACACCGCGCGCATCGGCCTGCCATATCTCGACCATGCCGTCCGGCACGGGATTGCCCTCGCCATCGATTACGCGTCCTTCGATGACGACGGGCGCCGCGCCCAGGTCGCCGCACCCTGCCGTCAGATCGTCACGGTTCAACCCGGACAGCCCGATGTGCAGATAGGGACCGACAGTCTGTGAACTGGTGGGATAGAGCATGCGTTACTCCATGGGGGTGGCGTTGCGGCCGCGCAGGACGATGTCGAAGCGATAGCCCAGCGCGTACTCGGGCACGGTGGTCTCCCAATCCAGCGCAGCGATCAGCCGGTTGCGCGCCTTGGCGTCTGGCACGCACTGGAAGATGGGATCGAACTCCAGCAGCGGGTCGCCGGGGAAATACATCTGGGTGACCAGACGCGTGGCGTAGGCTCGGCCAAACAGCGAAAAGTGAATGTGCTGCGGACGCCATCCGTTGTAATGGTTGCCCCACGGATACGCCCCCGGCCGGATCGTCTTGAACTGGTAGCGCCCCTGCGCGTCCGTGACGGTTCGCCCTTCACCGCTGAAGTTCGGATCCAGCGGCGCATCGTGCTGATCGCGCTTGTGCAGATAGCGGCCCGCGGCATTGGCCTGCCAGATCTCGATCAGCGCGTCCGGCACCGGCCGGCCGTTCTCGTCCAGCACCCGGCCGGACACGATGATGCGCTCGCCGATCGCCTCCGCCGTGGAAACGCGGGTCAGGTCGTTATCGCCCTGTTTGACGAACGCCGCACCAAACATCGGCCCCGTGACCTCCGAAAGCGTCTGCGGCACGACGATCAGCGGTTCGTTCGGCGAGCGCAAACGCGTGGATCCATACGGATCGAAACGGTAGCCCGGCTGGGTGTCCCAGAAGGGGCGCCGGTATTGAGCAAGATCGGACATCGCGAAAAATCTCCAATGAATCGAGCTTCAGGTTGCGCCGGCGAGCGGCGCGGGAGGTGCGTTGGCGCCTACCCGCCAAACCACCGCGCGGGAATGATCACCAGGGCCGGAAAGGCCACCATCAGGAACATGACGAGAAACTCGGCGGCCATGAACGGCAGGACGCCGCGCGTCACGTCGTCCATCTTCATCTTCCCCACGCCGGCCACCACGTTGAGCACGGTGCCCACGGGCGGCGTGACCAGCCCGATCGAGTTGTTGATGATGAACAGCACGCCGAAATACACCGGATCGATGCCCGCCGCGCGCACCACCGGCATCAGCACGGGCGTCAGGATCAGGATGGTCGGCGTCATGTCCATGGCCGTGCCCACCACCATCACCAGCACCATGATCGCGGCCATCAGCAGGATCTTGTTGCCCATGAAAGGCTGCAACATGTCCACGACCTTGGACGGCAGATCGGCCACGGTGATCAGCCACGCGCTGACCATGGCGGCGGCAATCAGGAACATGACGATGGCGCTGGTCTTGGCTGCCGACACGAACACTGCGTAGAGCTGATTGAGCTTGAGTTCGCGGTACACCAGCGTCGACACCAGCAGCGCGTAGGTCGCAGCGACGACCGCGGCTTCGGTCGGCGTGAAGACACCCATCCGCAGCCCAACCAGGATAATCACCGGCAGCATGAGCGCCCAGATCGCCTTGCGGAACGCGGTGGCAATTTCCTGCGGAGACTTGCGCGGCGGAGGCACGATCTTTTCGCGCCGGACCAGAAACGCCCACGTCAGCCACAACGCCCCACCGATCATCAGACCGGGCGCGATCGCCGCCATGAACAGTTTGGAAATGGACACATTGGCCGCCACGCCGAAGATGACCAGGCCGATGCTGGGCGGAATGACCGGACCGATCACACCTGTCGCGGCAATCAGGCCGCCCGCGGTCTGCTTCTTGTGGCCGGCGCTGACCATCATCGGCAGAAGCAGCGCCGTCAACGCGGCGGCGTCCGCCACAGCCGATCCCGACAGCGCCGACAGCAGGCAGCCCGCCATGATCGTGACGTAGCCAAGCCCGCCCTTCACGTGCCCGACCAGCGCCAGCGCAAGATCGACGATTCGGCGCGACAGCCCGCCCACGTTCATGATTTCGCCGGCCAGCATGAAGAACGGCACCGCCAGCAGCGGGAAGCTGTCCGCCCCGCCAATGACGTTCTGCGCGAGGATCTGTGCGTCGAAGATGTCCAGATGCCACATGAGCGCCACGCCGCTGGCCAGCAGCGCAAAGGCGATCGGCACACCCAGCGCCATGACCCCCAGCAGCGATCCGATGAACACGGCGATCGTCATGCGCTTCTCCCGGGCGCGCCGTTGCCGGCATCCTCGAGAATCTGCTTGAGCTGCACCGCCTCTTCGGACTCCTGGACCATGATCAGATCCTGGTCCTGCAGCTTGCCGGCGAGCACGCGGTACAGATCCATGGCGATGATCAGGCCCGCCATCACCGAGAACACCAATCCGGCCACGTAGACAATGGCCATCGGCAAGCCGCTCACGGGCGCGCTGACATCCGCATTGATCACCGCCTGATCCCAGCTTCCCTTGAACATGAGGCTCACGATGTAAAGCATCAGGACCTGTCCCGCGACGAGGCAGATCTTCTTGCCCGCCGTGGGCAGCTTGGCCACGACCATGTCCATGCCCAGGTGGCCGCGCTCCTTCAGGGCGATGACCGCCCCTAGAAACGTCAGCCAGATGAACATCCAGCGCGACAGCTCTTCCGACAGCGTGATGCCGGAGTTAAAGCCGTAACGCGCCACGACATTGCCGAAGACCAGCACCACCATCGCCGCCAGCAGCAAGGCGATGGCAAACTCCAGCACACGGCAGACCGCGCCGATGAATCTGTCTATGACGACCATGGCCAGCCTCCTTGCGGCGTCGGATGCGCGGGCGCCGGGCTCATGCCTTGGCGTCCTGCAAAAGCCCGACCAGGCCACGCAACGCCGTCAGGTAGGACTGGGGGCCCAACCCTTGCACCGTGCCGCGCACCGCCGGCGAAATAATTGAATGCGCGCGCCAGGTCTCACGGGCGGCGATGTTCGACATGTGCACCTCCAGCGTGGGAAACGGCATGGCCTTGATGGCATCGTGCAGCGGCACGCCGTGCTGGGTCAGCCCGGCAGGATTCACCAAGGCGCCCTGGGCGGAGTCGATGTTCTCGTGCAGAAAGTCGATCAACGCGCCCTCATGGTTCGATTGCAGCGTCGACAACTGGACGCCCAATTCCGCGGCCAGCGCCGCCAGGCGGTCGTTGATCTCCGCAAGCGTCGTGGTTCCGTAGATGTGCGGCTCGCGGCGGCCGAAAAGGTTGAGGTTGGGGCCGTGCAGGACAAGGATCTTCATGATGGGGATGCCGGTGCGGGTTACTTGCGGATGCGGGCGAGTTCGTCGTTGTAGAGCTTGACGATCGCGGGGTCGTAGCTGCTGGTGAAGTGCTCGATCACCGGCTTGACGACCTGCTGCATGCGGGCCTTTTCGCCCGGTTCGATCGTGTTGAACTGGATGCCCTTCGCCTGCAATTCCGTCACGGCCTTCTGGGCGGCGGCCCGGCTTATCTGGCGCTGGTAGCCGCGTGCTTCATTGGCCGCCTCCTGCAGGATCTTCTGCTCGGCGGGCGACAGCTTGTCCCAGAACTTCTTGCTGACCAGCACGATATTCGCGGCATACACGTGGTTGGTCGCGCTGACGTACTTCTGCACTTCGTAGAACTTGTTGGACAGGATCACCGAATAGGGATTTTCCTGGCCGTCGACCGCCCGCGACTCCAGCGCACCGTACAGCTCCGCAAAGGGCATCGGCACGGGATTGGCCTTGAACGCCTTGAACGTATCGAGGAAGACAGGGTTGGGAATCACGCGGATCTTCAGGCCCGCCAGGTCCTCCGGCTTGCCGATGGCGTGCTTGGAGTTCGTCACGTTGCGAAAGCCCAGATCCCAGAAGCCCAGCGCGACCAGACCTTTTTCGGGCAGCTTGGCTATCAGCGCCTGCCCCAGCGGGCCGTCCAGCAGCGCGTCGGCCTGGCCGAAGTCGGTCACGGAAAACGGCAGATCGATCAGCCCGAACTCTTTGACGATGCCCGCCAGCGACGTGGAAGCCGGCGCGGACATCTCCTGCACGCCCCCCTGCAGCCCGGACTGCTGCTGCATTTCATTGCCGAGCTGCGAGGCGGGAAACTCCTTCACCTTCAGCTTTCCGCCGCTCTTGGCCGCCACCAGTTCCGTAAACTTCTGCACCCCCGCGCTGACGGGGTGATCCGTGTTGTTCAGATGGCCAAAGCGTATCGTGCGTTCCTGGACGTCCTGCGCGGCGGCCGTCATGGCGCTGGCGCACAGGGCCGCCGTCAATGCAATGCGGAAAAGGCTGGTCTTCATCGTTGTCTCCGGTGTTATTTGGAATTTTTTCGATGTCTGGCAAGACTCGGTAGTGGAATGTAATTCCGAGTGGAATAGTTTTCCACCTAGGGTTATCATCCATCACCCCACTACTTGTTGAGATGACATGGCCGGAGTCCTCGAACGCGCGCTCGCCGTCATGGAGTACCTGTCCTCCAGACCCGAAGGCGTGCCCCTCGCTTCACTTGCCCAGCAACTGGAGATTCCGCAGAGCGCCGCGCACCGTCTGCTGACAGACCTTTGCCGCTGCGGCTATGTGCGCCAGATCCGGGATCACGGCGACTACGCGCTGACAGCCCGGGTCGCTTCAATCGGGTTGAGCTATCTTGCGGCGACAGGCATCGTCGACATCGCCCAGCCGCTGGTGGATCGGCTGGCGGACATCTCCGGCGAACTCGTGCGGCTGGCCATCGTGGACAACGAAGAGCGGCTGACCTGGGTTGCGAAGGCGCAGGGCGCGCGTCACGGCCTGCGCTACGACCCGGAGATGGGCTCAGAAGCCAGGCTGTCGTGCAGCGCCTCCGGCCACGCGTGGATGCTGACGATGACCGACGAACGCGCGCTGGACCTGGTTTCGCGCCAGGGTTTCGGTTCGCCGGAGGAATACGGTCCCAATGCCCCCACCACCATCGCCGCGCTGACGAAGATGCTTCAGGCCGGACGCAAGCGCGGCTACGCGATGATCAACGAAGTGTTCGCGCCGGGGATGACCGCGATGGCAGCGCCCGTGCAGCGCAAGGGCGAGGCGGCCATTGGCGTACTGAGCATTGCCGGTCCGGCGATGCGCCTGACCGAAGCGCGGATGGAAGCGCTGGGTCCCGACCTGCTGGCGGCTGCGCAGGAACTGGCGCTGGCCAGCCTGGCATCGCCGATGTTCCGGACGCGCTTCCCGATGCAGGGCCGCAATTCCGGAGACGAGGCGTCCGCGGATTAATCCGCCGCCGGCTCTTCACCCTGCGCGGGGCCGTTTCCCCAGGTGCCCACGCGCGCGGAGCGCAGCAACGGCGAGGCGTCTCCGGCCTGCGCCAGCTCGCTTGCCGCGCGCAGCAGCGCCGGCCCGAATTTCTCCATGGCTTTAACGGTCAAGCGTTGCGATGGACCGGCCACCACCAGAATGCCGGTGCTTTGATGCCCGGGACGCCGGATGGGCGCCGCCATCGCGCTCATGCCGGCCGCGTAGACGTCCTGCAGAATGCTGTAGCCGCGCCGCCGATGCGCGTCCAGGCTGGCCAGCAACGCGCGGATCGACGTGGGGGCATTCGGCCCGAAATCCCGCGGTTTTCCCAGCCCCTGTTCGGTGACGTAGGCAATGGCCTGGTCTTCAGGCAACGTCATCAACCACGCGTGGCCGGCCGCGCTGCACGACAGGCGCAGGTCGATGCCCATGTCCGGGTCGTACAGCAGCCCGGATTTCGCGCCTTGCGCCTTGGCCACCAGCGTCAGGCGTTTGCCGTCGACGATGGCCAGGCGCACGAGTTCACCGGTTGCCGCTGCAAAACGGTCGATGACCGGCTGCGCGATGTCGATCACGCCGGACCGGCTCAGGAAACTCAAACCCATCGACGCCAGCTTGGTCGTCAATGCGTATTCGCCCCGCACCGACGTCTGCCGGACGTAGCCGAACTTCATGAGTTCGTGCAGGGTCCGGTGACATCCGCTGCGCAGTTGGTGCAGGTCGTCCGCAATGTCGGCGAGGTTCGCGCCGTCGGGATGGGCAGCCAGGTATTCAAGCAACGCCAGTGTTTTTTCGATTGCCCCGCTCATCGCGCTCTCCGGGTGACCATCCATGGAATCGTTCAATTTTTGAATTCGATCAAATTTTGAACGGGATTCAAAATTATGCCCTATGCTCGCAGCCGGGTATTCACACGATGGCCCGCCGCCGTAACCGCATCAACCGGACCTTTGCCAACGACAACCGAAGAAGGTGCTTGTGATGAATTCAAATAAAACGTGCTTGCGCATCGCCGTGAATGCCGCAGCGACCATCCTGGCCTGCCTTGCCGTAGCGGGAACCGCCGCCGCACAAGAGATCAAGGCGCGCACGATGAAATTCGCGTTCAGCCTGGCTGCGGACCATCCCCTGGGCCAGGGCGCGCAGAAATTTGCCGATCTGGTCGCGGAGAAAAGCGGCGGCAAGATGAAGGTGTCGATCTACGCCAATGCGGTGCTAGGCGGCGATCCCCAGAATCTGTCGGCCGTTCGCGGCGGCACGCTGGACTTCACCTCGATGGCGACGGGCCTCCTGGCCGGCATCGACAAGCGGTTCATGGTCTTTGACCTTCCGTTCCTGTTCAACGACGCACGCGAGGCGTACGCAGTTTCGGACGGACCCGTTGCCCAGCGCCTCTTGAATGGCCTGTCCGATCACGGCCTGATCGGCCTGGGCATCTGGGACCTGGGCTTTCGCAACATGACCAACAGCAAGCGCCCGATCGCGCAGGCGCAGGACCTGCAAGGCCTGAAGATGCGCGTCATCGCCGCGCCCGTCTACATCGACATGTTCAAGACGCTGGGCGCCAACCCGGTGCCGATGACGTTCGGAGAGGTCTACGGCGCGCTGGAGTCCAAGGCCATCGACGGCCAGGACAATCCGGTGGGCGTGATCCTGTCCGCCAAGTTTGCCGAAGTGCAGAAATACCTGTCGCTGACGCGCCATATCTACACGGGCATGCCGTTCCTGATGAGCCGCAAGACGTGGGACAGCATGTCGGAGGCCGAGCGCAAGATCATCCTGGAAGCGGCCGCCGAGGCCAAGGCGGAAGAACGGCGGATCTCGCAGGCCAAGGAAGCGGTGGCCATCGACGATCTGCGCAAGGTCATGCAGGTCAACACCTTGACGCCTGAAGCGGTCGAGCGCCTGCGCGGCGCAGTCAAACCGGTGGTGGACAAGTTCGCGGGCGAAATCGGACCCGACGTCATGCAGCAGGTTACCGCGGAACTTACCGCGTTGCGGGCCAAAAACTGATCATGGCCATGCTCGGAAAGGCCGCGATCGCAATGTGGTGGGACATTGCGCCGGCGTGGCGCGCGGAGTTCGAAGACTGGCATACCCATGAGCACTTCCCGGAGCGCATGGGCGTTCCCGGGTTTCTGCGCGGCACGCGCTGGACCAGCGCCCAGGGCGGGGAAGGATTCTTCGTGTTGTACGAGCTGGACGCCTACGAAACGCTGGTCTCCCCCGGCTACCTCCAGCGGCTCAACGCGCCCACGCCGTGGTCCACGAAGCTCATGCCGCAGCACCGCAACATGATCCGCAGCCAATGCCGCGTGGTCGAGAGCGTCGGCGGCGGCTTGGCCAGATATGCCCTGACGATTCGCCTGTCCCCCTTGCCAGGGTCGGAGGAAGCGCTGCGTGCGTATCTGAAGGCGCATGCGGCGGCCGCGGCGGCGCAGCCGGGATTGTCCGGCGCGCATCTGATCGTGACGGACACGCCGGCAATGAACGCCACCACGGAACAGAAAATACGCGGCGGAAAAGACCGCGCGGCCGACTGGATCTACATCGTCAATGGTTATGCGATCAACGCGGTGACCGCCTGCGACGGCGACATTCTGAACTCGGCCCAGATGCGCGCGATGACGGGTGGTGGCCCGGCGTGGTCAGACGTCTATTGCCTGTCCCACACACTGGAGCGTGCGGGGGCAAGGTAGTTCCCTGCCCCGCGCCCTGCCTCTTCACCGGTCGGCGCGATGCAGATCAGCGCACCATGCAAGGCCGCTTGTTGTCGAACTTCCACCCAGGCACCAGATACTGCATCGCCGTGGCATCGTCGCGCGCGCCCAGGCCGTGCTGCAGATAAAGCTGATGGGCGCGCTCGATCGCTTCCATGTCCAACTCGATGCCCAGCCCGCCGGTCTGCGGCAGCTCGACATAACCGTTGCGGATCTGGAGCGGGTTGCGGGTCAGGTGCTGGCCGTCCTGCCAGATCCAGTGCGTGTCGATCGCGGTGACGCGGCCCGGCGCGGCGGCGCCCACATGCGTGAACATCGCCAGCGACACGTCGAAGTGATTGTTGGAATGCGAGCCCCACGTCAGGCCGAACGCCTGGCAGGTTTGCGCCACGCGCACCGAGCCCTGCAGGGTCCAGAAATGCGGGTCGGCCAGCGGGATGTCGACCGATTGCAGCGACAGCGCATGCGCCATCTCGCGCCAGTCGGTGGCCACCATGTTGGTGGCGGTCGGCAGGCCGGTGGCGCGGCGGAATTCGGCCATGACTTCGCGGCCGGAAAACACGCCTTCGGCGCCGCACGGGTCTTCCGCATAAGCCATCACGCCATGCAGATCGCGGCACAGGCGCACCGCGTCCTTGAGCAGCCAGCCGCCGTTCGGGTCGAGCGTGACGCGCGCCTCGGGAAAGCGCTCGTGCAAGGCGCGGATGGCTTCGACCTCTTCTTCGCCGCGCAGCACGCCGCCCTTGAGCTTGAAATCCTGGAAGCCGTAGCGTTCGTGAGCAGCCTCGGCCAGCCGGACAATGGCCTCGGGCGTCATCGCCTTTTCGTGCCGCACGCGCAGCCAGCCTTCGGCATCGGGCGCCGTCTGGTAAGGCAACGGCGTTTGTGCGGAGTCGCCCACGTAGAACAGATAGCCCAGCATCTGCACGGACGTGCGTTGCACGCCCTCGCCCAGCAGCGCCGCGACAGGCACGCCCAGGTGCTGGCCCAACAGGTCCAGCAGCGCCGATTCCACCGCCGTCACGGCATGGATCGCCACGCGCAGGTCAAAGGTCTGGGCGCCGCGGCCGGCGCTGTCCAGCCCAGCGAAGGCCTGGCGCATCTGATTCAGCGTGTGCTGATAGTTGCCGATGGAGCTGCCCGCGATCAGGGCGCGTGCGTCCTCCAGCGTGGTGCGGATCTTTTCGCCGCCGGGGACTTCGCCCACGCCGGTGTTGCCCGCGCTGTCGGTCAGGATGACCAGGTTGCGCGTGAAGTAAGGGGCATGAGCGCCGCTCAGGTTGAGCAGCATGGAGTCCTGGCCGGCCACCGGCACGACGCGCATGCCGGTGATCGTGGGCGTCTGGGAGGCTTGGGATGCGTGAAGAGTCATGATTGCTTCTTGAAAAAGCCCGGCCGCCACGGCCGGGCGCGTTGCGTCATTGCACGGAGATGCCGCCGGTCTCGATGACCTGCTTCCAGCGGGCGCTTTCCTGCTGCTGGAATTTCGTGAAGGCTTCGGGCGAGTTGGCGACGACCTCCAGGCCGATGTCGGTGAAGGGCTTGCTGATCGCCGGATCCTTCAGGGCGGCGGTCAGGGCGGCGGACAGCTTGTCGCGCACGTCTGCGGGCAGGTTCTTCGGGGCCACGACGGCCTGCCAGGCGTAGACGTCGACACCCGGCACCGATGCTTCGGCGAACGTGGGCACGTCGGGCAGCACCGGCGAACGCTTGGAACCCGTGACGGCGATGGCCTTGAGCTTACCGGACTTGATGTGCGGCAGCACGGCATTCACGTTCTGAAAGGACATCTCCACCTGATTGCCCAGCAGATCGGAAATGGCCGGTGCGCCGCCCTTGTACGGCACGTGCAGGCCCTTCGTGCCGGTCTTCTGCCAGAAGAGTTCGGCAGTCAGGTGGTCCGACGACCCCGCGCCCGATGTCGCGAAGCTGATCGCGCCCGGCTTTTCCTTCAGCAGCGCCAGCACGTCCTGCACGCTGTTGACCTTGGAGGCGAGCTGCGGGCTGACCACCAGCACGTTGGGGGTCTGCACGGCCACGGTCAGGTACGTGAAGTCCTTGGCCGGATCGTAGGTGATGCCCTTCATCAGGTGCGGCGCCACCACCAGCGGGGCCAGCGACGTGACCATCAGGGTGTAGCCGTCCGGCGCGGCGCGGGCCACCTGCGAGGCGCCGATCGTGCCGGTGGCGCCGGCCTTGTTCTCCACGACGAAGGATTGCTTGAGCTGTTCACCAAGCTTGTTGGCCAGCGCGCGCGCCACCGAATCGGTCGCGCCGCCGGGCGGGAACGGCACGACGACCGTGACGGCCTTGTCGGGCCAGGCGTGCGCCACGCCGGCTGCGGCCATCAGGGTCAAACCAACAATCCACTTGCGCGCGTTGCTCGTCATTACTGTCTCCGGTATAGGTTCTTTTATAAACGTTAACGTTAACATTTTTTTTGTTAACGTTAACATTACGGCCTTTTTAGAATATTTCTTCGTCCTCTCCGGCTACTATCCGGACAAACCCTAACCGCCTCCGGCCCGCAGGACCGGCGTCTGCAGGTAGGCTTGATCCGAGTTTCACGTCCGTTCCTGTTCCCCTTACGATGCGCCCGTCCCGAATGCCGTCCGCCGATTCGCCTTCCCGCTCCCCGGAGCGCGCCAACGTCACCGTGCGCGAGGTGGCGCAGGCGGCCGGGGTGTCCATGATCACCGTGTCGCGCGCCATCAATACGCCGCAGCAGGTTTCCCCGGCCACGCTCGACAAGGTCAATGCCGCGATCCAGGCGCTGGGTTACGTGCCTAACCTGATGGCCGGCAGCCTGCGCCTGTCACGCAGCAACCTGGTCATGGTGCTGGTCCCCTCGATCACAGGCTCGCTTTTCGGCGGCATGCTCACGGCGTTGACGCGGTCGCTCGAGGCCAAGGGCTTCCAGCTCATGGTGGGCCAAAGCGGCTACGACTCACCGCGCGAGGACGCCCTGCTGCGCGCCATCATCGGGCGCCGCCCCGACGGCATCGTGCTGACGGGCGTGATGCATTCGCCGCAAGGCCGGCAATTGCTGAAAGCATCCGGCATCCCCATCGTCGAAACGTGGGACGCGACGGACGCGCCCATCGATATGCTGCTCAGCCTGTCGCATGACGCGATCGGGGCCGCGGTCAGCCACTATCTGCGCGACGCCGGCAAGACGCGGCAGGCGGTGCTTAGCGGCGACGACCACCGCGCCCGGCTGCGCGCCGAAAGCCTGGTCCGCGCCGCCGTCGATTCGGGCCTGCCCGAACCGTTGGTGCACTACATGCCCGCGCCGACGACGCACGCGCAAGGCCGCGAAGGCCTGCGCGCCTTGCAGCGTTCTGGCCAGGGCATCGACGCGGTGTTCTGCAGCTCGGACATGATGGCCGCTGGCGTCCTGACCGAGGCCGCGGCGCAGGGGCTGCAGGTGCCGCGGCAACTGGCCGTGATGGGCTTTGGCGACATGGAGATCGCCGCGTCGATGTCCCCGGCCATCACGTCCGTGCACGTGGATGGGGCCGCCATCGGCGCGCAGGCGGCCGAGATGATCGGCCTGCGCGCGAACGGCCAGCGTCCCGCGCAATCGGTGGTGGAAATCGGCTTTCGAATCGTGACTCGCGACAGCGCATAAATCTGGCCCGCAGCATCCCCGCAGCGCATTGTTGTCGCCCGGGCAACACCGTGCGTCCCTGCGCGGGTCTACCGCGCCGCAAGCGCCACCTCTAGGATCTGTCCTGACCGGCCACGCACCGCGGCGCGGCGATTCCAGGAGATCCCACATGCCCACGTCCGCCATCGCGCCCCACCGCAATACGCAGGGAGCGCCGCATGCTGCCGCATGAATGGATCGCGCAATACGGCGTGCTGGCCGTGTTCCTGAACGTGCTGGGCGCATCGCTCGGCCTGCCGCTTCCCGTCATGCCCACGCTCATCGCCGTGGGCGCCAGCCAGGCGGCGACGGCCGGCGCAGCGGGCCACATCGCCCTGCCGCTGGCCGTCGTGCTGGCAGCTGCGGTGCTGGCGGGCGTGCTGGCGGACCTGCTGTGGTTCCGCGGCGGCCGACGCTACGGGCCGCGCACGCTGCACACCGTGTGCAACCTGTCGCTCTCGCGCGAAGCCTGCATCAGCAGGACCGAGCGCTTCTTCAACCGCTGGGGCGTGCGCCTGTTGATCGTCGCGCGCTTCATGCCCGGTCTGTCGATGGTGGCCGTGCCGCTGTGCGGCGCAAGCGGCACGCGCCTGCGGTCGTTCGTCTGGCACGACTGCGCGGGCCTGGCGTTGTGGGCCGCGGCGGGGCTGGTGCTGGGCGCAGTATTTTCCGCGCGGGTGGAAGCGTTGTTGGCAGCACTGAGCGCGCTGGGCGGCCGCGCGTCGGTCGTAGCCATCGCGGCGGCGGTGCTTTTCCTGGCGTATCGCTATGCCCGGCGCGCGTGGGGCGTGAAAGCGGCGCGCCAGGCCGACCCGACCGCTCCTTGAACGGACGTCTGAAAGCAATCAGGAATCGACATCATGCACCTCGGAAAATCCTATCGCCTGTGCGAATTCGTGGTCTGGACGCGCCGGACCATCTATGGCCTCGCCGCCCTCAGCCTTGTGCCCGTGCTGCTGTACCAGGTGGCGGGCATGAAATGGCTGACGCTACCGCTGTCGGTGGTAACGCTGCTGGGAACGGCAACGACATTCGTCGTGGGCTTCAAGAATGTGCAGACGTACACGCGCACGGTCGAAGCGCAGAAGATCTGGATGGGCATCGTCAGCGCCAGCCGCGCGTGGGGCATGCTGTGCGGCCACTATGCGGGTGACGCCGGGCGCGCCGCGGGGCTGGTCGACCGGCATCTGGCGTGGCTGACGGCCCTGCGTTATCAGCTTCGCGCGCCCCGGGTCTGGGAGTCCATGCAGAACCGGCCGAATGCGGAATACGGCAAGCGCTACGTGATCCCCGAGCGCCGCATGCCGCTTGATTCCGCGCTGGCCCGTTACCTGCCCGAAGCGGAAATCTCAGCCTTGGCGGCGGCAGACAACAAGGCGGTGCAACTGCTGGATGGGCAAGCCCGCGCGGCCAGGCAACTGCTGGAAGACGGCGCGATCACGGCGTCGGAATACGCTGACCTGAACGGGCGACTGCGCGACCTGCTCGACCTGCAAGGGCAGGCCGAACGCATCAAGGATTTTCCGTATCCGCGCCAGTACGCGATCATCAACACGCTTTTCGTGCGCGCGTTCTGCGTGGCGCTGCCTTTTGGCCTGACCGCGCAGTTCGACCTGATCGGCGACGCTGCGGGCGGCTTCATGCAGGGCCAGATGGCGTGGCTGGCCGCGCCCTTCAGCGTCATCATTTCGTGGATCTACACCTCGCTGGAACAGGTGGGCCAGAGCACCGAAAATCCGTTTGAAGGCAATGCCAACGACGTGCCGATCAGCCAGTTGAGCACGATGGTGGAACGGGACCTGAGGCAGATGCGCGGCGCCACGGCGCTGCCGCCGCTGTGCACGAATGACATCGTGCTGTAGCTCTCGCGGCTCAAGATGGGAGGCCGCCATGGACGTCCCGCGCGCTTGTCGCAGGCAGGCCCCTGCGGCAAAATACCTGCCTCCCTCCCCCCTCGTCCCGGCGCTGGCCCCCTCCATGACCGACTCTGTCGCCCTCTTCGACCAGCACCGTTCCCGCCTTTACGCCATCGCCTACCGGATGCTGGGCGCCGTGGCCGAGGCGGAAGACGTGGTGCAGGAAGCCTGGCTGCGCTGGCATGGCGCCGACCGCGCCTGCATCCAGAACCCGGAGGCCTGGCTCGTCACTGCCACGACGCGCCTGTCCATCGACCGCCTGCGCGCCGCCAAGGCCGAGCGCGAAAACTACGTGGGCGTCTGGCTACCCGAACCGATGCTGATGGCCGCGCCGTCGACGCCGGAGCAGATCCACGAGATGGCGGACGACGTTTCGGTGGCGTTTCT
The DNA here is from genome assembly GCF_002388205.1 of Achromobacter sp. UBA4530. Taxonomy (NCBI): domain Bacteria; kingdom Pseudomonadati; phylum Pseudomonadota; class Betaproteobacteria; order Burkholderiales; family Alcaligenaceae; genus Achromobacter; species Achromobacter sp. UBA4530. The sequence continues at coordinate 121,164 of NZ_DGMA01000004.1, forward strand.
GTTCATGCTGGAACGACTGTCGCCGGATGCTCGCGCGGCGTTTCTGATGCGCGATGTGTTCGACGCGGACTACGAAGACATCGCACAAACGCTGGACAAGAACCCCGCCGCCATCCGCCAGATGGTACGGCGGGCGCGGCAGCAACTGCGCCAGGGCGCACCGCGCGAATCGGTGCCACGCGCAACGCTGCAGCGCCTGTTGCAGGCGTTTGCCGACGCGATACAGCGCAGCGATTTCAACGGGCTGCTTGCGTTGCTGAGCGACGACGCCGAACTCATCGGCGACGGCGGCGACAAGGTCACGGCATTTGCCAGCCTGGTCGGCGGCAAGCGACTGGCGCAACTGTTTTATGCGGGCAAGCGCCGGTATCGCGACGCGCTGGACGTCGAGGTGGTGCAGGTGAATGGGCAATGGACTTTGCTGCGTTTCATCGATGGCGAGCTGGAATCCGTGCAGTCTTACGAGACCGACGGCGAGCGGTTGACGCGGGTGCTGGTGCAACGTAATCCGGATAAGCTGGCTCGTATTGCTGCTTCGCTTAAGCGTTCTTGATGTGCTCAGGCCGGCGCGTTGGTGGGGATTCGGGTTCTTAAGACGCCCGGCGCGGCGTGGGC
>NZ_DGMA01000005.1:0-187659 GCF_002388205.1 Achromobacter sp. UBA4530
GCTTTTGGGCTTTTGGGCTTTCGCGTTTTCGGGCTTTCGGGCCGCTCCTCGGGCGGCCGCCACGCCGGCCCGGTTCAGCTGGCGCGCAACCAGCGGTGCAGCACGCGCGTGATGACGGGAATGCAGACAAACACCATGATGGGCGTCAATATCACGCTCGTGATCAACACACGCCAGAACACCGGCAGGATGCTCAAGTGCTCGCTCACCAACACCGAGAACACCAGCAGCACCGGAAAGTAGGCCAGCCATATGCTGACCGCCTGCTTCCAGCGCGGCGGCGTGCTGGCCTTCGGCGCAAACCACCCAGCCGTGCCGCTCACCCGATGCTCATGACTCGCGCGCACCAGCGTCGCGCCGCGCTCCAGCCACATGCGGCGTGGCAAGGACTTTTCCCATCGGTTCAGGCTGGCCTCGTCGGTGAAGCGCAGCACGATCTGATACTCATCGCCGCCTTCCGGCGGCTGCAGCACGCCAGATCCAAGGAACCCTGGAAAACCCGCCGCCAGGATTTCGCCCTGACGCATCCAGGACAGGAAATCGCTATAGCGCTCGGGCGCGATGTGGCGCGTCACCAGCATGGTGACCGGACTGGAAACGGCAGAATGAGACATGGCGGAACTCCTGGGCAGCGTGCAGCGTGTTATGCACGTTAACCCTAGCAATCCGTGTGCCAGCCTTGCGGCGCAGCATTTGCCCCTTGGCGGTGTCATTAAGCCAGACGGCCCAAGTAATTGCGCACCGCAACACACCCCATATTGGTGATAACCCCTACTCGACGCACCAGTTCGGTGCATATCGGAGATAAGCAGCAATGGACATCAACCTACCCGACGTCTTGGCCGAAGTCACGACCGCCGTTGAACGCTACGAAGCCGCACTGGTTTCCAACGACGTGCAAGTGCTCGACACCCTGTTCTGGAACAGCCCTCACACCCTGCGTTACGGCGCCGGCGAAAACCTCTACGGTTACGACGAGATCCGCGCCTTCCGCGCACGGCGTTCCCCGCAAGGCCTTGCAAGAGAGGTCCTGCGCACCGCCATCACCACCTATGGCCAGGACTTCGCCACCGCGAACCTGGAATTCCAGCGCGAAGGCAGCACGCGCATCGGACGCCAAAGCCAGACCTGGATGCGCACGCCGCAAGGCTGGCGCGTGGTGGCGGCGCATGTCAGTTTGATGACCTGACGCGGCCATCTGCCTTGGCATGACTCGCGACCGACGACGCCATATGAATATGCGCAATCGGCATTGAGCCTGGCCCCGTGCAGGTCTACACTGGCTGTTCCTTTTTCCTCGTTGGAGCACACGCTCATGAGCACATACAAGATTGCAGTCTTTGTCGGAAGCCTTCGTGCCGCCTCGATCAATCTGCGCCTGGCGCGTGCGCTGGAAAAGCTGGTTCCGGCCGACTTCAAGTTCGAGTATGTGAGCCTGGGCGACATCCCGCTCTACAACCAGGACAACGAAAACAACCTGCCCGCGCCCGCCGCCAAGCTCAAGCAACAGATCGCCGACGCGCAAGGCATCCTCTTCGTCTCGCCCGAGCACAACCGCTCGGTCCCGGCCGCCATCAAGAACGGCATCGACTGGGGCTCGCGCCCGTGGGGCCAGAACTCGTGGCCCGGCAAAGCCGTCGGCATCGTGGGCGCATCGCCCAGCGCCGCTGGCACCGCCATGATGCAGCAACACCTGCGCAACATCCTGGCCGCCGAAGGCGCCAACGCCCTCACCACGCCGGAAGTCTTCCTGCAGTATTCCGAAGGCCTGGTCGACGACCAGTTCATCATCACCAACGAAGGCACCCGCAAATTCCTGCAGGGCTGGGTGGACCGCTACGTCGACTGGGTCAAGAAATTCAACACCTGATCTGCCGCCGACGCCGGCCACGCGCAGCGTGCCGGCGCCGATCGCCCGACCTACCTCCGGGCGATCAAGCCCCTCGATTCGTCGAGGGGTTTTTTTTTATCTAGGTATCTGGCACTTGAGCGCGCTCATCGTTGACGACTCGCCATGGCCTCGTCACGTCCCCTACCTGGAACAGGCGGCGGCAGACCTTGGACCTTCAACATTCGGCACGCCGAATACCAACAAAGTGCGCAAAACATGTTGTACGGAAAAAACACGAACCACAGCGGTAAGAGCCAATTGCTCTTTCCTTGCGTCTCATTGGGTTCCCCAGTTCGCCAAGGCAAGTAATGGCGTAACGCTTCGGCGGGAGTCAGGCAGATGCGAACGTTCGGACTGTTCCACCAGCTAGATTCGCCAGGTTCAGGCAGTTCATCTGGACCTTTATCCATAAAAGTTCGGACGAACTCCCATATTTGCGCCACATATATTTCGAACGGCTCGGTCGGCGCGTTGCTTTCGATCGAAACAAACAGTGAAACCGGCTTGGTTTTAGCACTGCCAATACTGGTTAATTCAGCCTGCATTCTGATTATCAAAGAATGGACTACAACTACAGCCCTACGGGTAAATTCCACCTCCGACTGATGACCGGCGGTCGCTGACCTCCAGTCGCCAGAGATCACCTGCCCGCGTTGTCTGTAGTAGACCTTTCCACTAAATCGGTCAAATACGAAGTCGGATAGATTTTTAATCATCCGAACCCTCATCACCAGCACCAGAACCATAAATACCCAGACAGAGGCCACCGTAATCAGAAGACCGTAACTAAACCAGGCATATCCAAGAGCTGCCGCCATGAAATAGCATGCCGCTGCTAGCCCACCCCCAATAACGGCCGACGCGTGCAGTTTTCCCATCATCGCGGAATCTGCGATCCATGGGTTTCGTATCCGCAAAAAGCCCCGGTCCACACTCACCAGTTGGTCTCCAATTGCTGGGGGCACACCGGCGCTGTCCTTAACTAACCAAATCCAGTCTATCGCCACTGGCAATCCTCAATTTATGTGCTAATAGTGCAATTTTGTATAAACGATTGATCGCCTTTTGATCTTCCGACCCGTGTGGCATTAAGAATAATCCTGAAAAACGCGTTCGATCTAAGCCCCAAACACCCATTGCCCATGTTCAGCGGACTCGACCGATTATTTTGAAACGATTCGCACTGCGCTCATCGTCGACGACTCGAAGCCGAATGGTCATGTCCTAAACCTTGAACAGGCGGTGGTAGGCTGCGGACTTTCAACAGTCCACATACCAAGCACCAACTAAGCGCAGATAACATGTTGAAGGGGAACAACACTAGCCACAGCGGCAACAGCCAATTCTTCTTTCCTTGCATCTCATTAGGTTCCCCCGTGCGCCAAGGGACGTAATGGCGCAATGCTTCGGCTGGTGTCAAGCAAATACGATGATGCGGTGTGTGCCACCAATTCGATTCCGCATGTTCAGGAAGCCTGTCCGGCCCTTCATCCATGAACCGCCGAATGAACTCCCATATTTGGGCCACATATAAAGCGTGTGGCTCGGTCGGCTCATTGCTTTCGACCGAAAAGATCAGTCGCGACGGCTCCGAAACGGTCTCACCGCGCTTGACTGTTTCAGCGGCCATTTTCAGAACGAGCGAATGAGTCACCACTACTGCCCTACCGGTGAATTCCAGTTTTGACTGATGACCTCCAACTGCAGAATCCCAGTCACCAAAAACCACACGACCGCGCTCTTCGTAATAAACCTTCCTGGTGGACCTATCGAACACATAATTAGATCGGCTTTTTATTAACCATATTCTCAATGCCAGCATCATAGATACAAATATCAGCATGACAACTACTGAAATCAATAACGCGTAATCGAATTCAACGCCATCACAAATTTCGGCGAGAAAAAACCACGCCGCAGCAGCCGCCCCACCAACCAATGTAAAAGCATGCATTCTCCCCATGAATGCAGAGTCCGAAACATCTGAATTTCGAATTTGCAAACAGGTGCCATCAATCTTTACAAGCTGGTCGCGAATCGCTGGCAGCACCCCGGCACTATCTTTGCTTGACCAATTCCAATCGGATAGCATATGGCGCTCAATCTTTGAACAGAAAATTGGCTTTGACAACGACGTCCTCATCCAACCCTTGATTAGGCGTGAATTCAGCCTTCATTAGCACACTGGCATAATCCACATTTTGTATTTGGTAATGCAACACCAAACCGGAGGAAGTGACAGTACACGTTGGGTCGTCTCCGAATATCGTGACCGTGGGCAGTTCGAGACTTGCCGTTTTTCCAAACCGCACGCGCCGATCAATACTCCAAACCCCGCCATCCCACGTGCTCTGTCCCAGAATGAAGCCGGGTAGGAGAACAACGAATTCAATCTTATCTTTAGACAACCAATTGTCGTGCCACCCGCTTCCTATATCTTTCATCTCTAAGGATTCGACTTGATCTGAGTCGAGTAATATTGGCGCAAAAAAGGCTTGATACCACCCTTTTATTTCGGACTCCGAGTCGGGGTATGTGGGGAGCTTGCGATCTTCATCAAGGACTATATCGTCGCGCTGCTCGCCGTCATTCTTAAGCGTTCCGAACCTGCACCGAGCGGCCCAAAGTTCGATCGGGGAATGCGCTTCTGCAGCAGCCCGAGCTTGAAACCAACCCCCAACCGCCATAATGGCCGCGCCCGTCAAAGCGACTACCGCCGCAATCCAACCCGCAACCGGCACCCCTGCCGACGCTCCTGCGACGGCAGAAAGACCTGCCGCAATTGCACCGGGATACGTAGCCATTCCCACCCCGGCCGCTAAAAACACTGCTCCAGCGTAAGTATATTTTTTCGCCTCGTCGTTCCCACCTCGGCCTAGGCGATAGCCTTTTTGGGCGTCTGCCAATAATCCGAGCAAAATGGCAAAACCACCCGTAAGTCTTCCATAGAGCTTGGACAGGACAACTTTCTTTATTGCAACGGAAAAGGCAAGGCCAGGAAGTTTGTATCCGAACTTCGCCATTACCGCTGAGTAAGCGGTTCGCGTACTCAGCGCTGCGGCGCCCATGGAAGCTATAACTCCCACAAGCGCCGAGGCGAGATTAGTAGCCGCTTCGTGCGTGTATTTTTTCTCTAGCGTCTTAAGCGCATACCCCAGATTAATAATATTGAAGTAGACCATTCCAAAGTTAAAACCAGTTCCGATCGCCGTAGCGCTCAAGGACTTGATCTTAGGTTTGACCGTGGCGGTCTGGGTTTTCTCGAGCAGTACCGTTCTATTTCCTTTAACTTTGACAGTACTGCTTGCCAGCTCCACCTCGGCCATACCTTTATCCACCATTTCCTGCAACTCCTTGGAAATCTCATGTTTCTTGATGAGCTCATCCAGAGTGATATAACGTCCCGCCATCAACCCCAGCGCTTTCTCCAAATTTGCCTCACGGGCAGCCGCGAGAACTTGTTGGCGCAGATTGCGGCTTGCGTCCCAGCGAGTTTTCCCCTTGAGCCGCTTTAGTACTACGGTGGTAACGGTTTGGGATGTCAAATCGGTGACGCCGTCGATGGCTGGAAATTTGAGGCCGAGCTCGGAGATGATGGAATCCGCGGCACCGAGTATGGATCCCACTGCATCCGCTTTATCTTTAAACGGATTAAATGCGGCCAATGAAACATAAACGGCACTTTCAGGATCATCACACCACTTCTCGAGCCGTTCATATCGAGAGTCTCCATCCTCTTTAATGGCGAGCGATTGCGTCATGCTCTGCAGCATCAACGCGATAGACAACTCCAATGCTGCCGCAGACTGGCGATTATTCCTGTCAAATGCTTGGAACGCTGCAGCCAAACTCTTCGGGTCGACCTTATGCTTCGATTCCGCAGTGGATATCCAGCAGTCATGATCTGAACTCGCCTGTTCCAAGTCATGCACCATCACACGCAGTTGCGCATCTGCTTCTTTGCGTTGCCTTAAAAACTCGAAATACCGCTCTGTATCTATTCTTTTAGCCAGGCGCGCCCCAGACGAAGACATTCTTTCGTCGGTCAAAACTTCATATTCCAGCTGCTCCTTCGATGGTATCGACCGATTCGTCGGCTGATTCCGATGCCACTCGCCTCGCCTTGACGCGATACTCTCCGGATCGCCGTGGTTAGTTGGAAACATTGACTTCAAGGTACGAGTCAGCAGCAAGACGGTCAGATTCTTGTGATGAAACTCTGAACTGGCCAGGTGGATTTGTTCGACGTCCAAGCTGAGACAGTCGGGCAGGTGATGCTGACTGGCGCCTTCTGCCCGCTGGCCAGGCCTGCGTTTCAGATCCGTGATCTGATGCTGATACGCAGCGGCGATCAAACCCAAATCAAGGCTGATCCCCTCGGCGTCATTGAGCGCGACCACCGCAGGGACGCGCGGTCGCGTGAAGCGGTAATGGTTGCCCTGAGCGACAAAGGTCGCGACCGACAGGTCATCCTCGCTGGCGTGGCAACTCCATTCAAGCGGCATGCGCTGCCCAAGGGGCTTGAAGTCTTCCACCCAATCCGTCAAAGAATCGGCCGGCAGTATGTGGGCTTGACCAGACGGTGATTTGACGCCGGAGGTCAGTTCGACCATGTCCAAGGGTCGCATGTGAAGCTGGCGCGCTTCAGCATCTTTGGCAATCCTGGCCGTCATGGCATTCGTCCAAAGATGTGTGCTGTAGCCGATCCACACCTCTTTGGCGGTGTCCGGGCTGGTGTCTGCCCACACCCAGCCCATGCGCGCTCCCGTCCTGTACCTGTTCGGCTTGTCGTAGTCCTCCAGACCTGTGTACGTCAGTTCCTGATAATGTCCCTCACCGTCGTACTCATGGATAACGAGCTTTTCGCCCTTGGGACCCTTCATGAACACGTAGACGTATCCCGGACGAAGCGCGCGCAAGGTATAGGACGAAAGCCGCAGACGCTGGAAGTCCGCTTCCAGATTGAAGCCGGACTTGGCGTACCGATACAAGGCAGATCCATCCGCATTCGGGACGACCGCATATCGAATAGGGAGAATGGGAATGCGCGGGCAGCAGGCCGGCGCCGACGTTGCTCCGCCGGCCGTTGTCTTGGACATAGGTGGTTTCCTTTGCGTGCAGACCTATCTCCACCTTCGGGGAGGATCCAGGCCGCCAATAGGAACGCGTCCACCGCAAATGGGAAGTCGCGATGGACGCGCATGGAGTGCGCTTGCATTACCCCATACCTACCCAACATCGGATATCAGACAAAAACTATTTTTCGCGGCAAGCAGCCTGAATGTTCACAAGCTCGCCGGCCTGCAAGCCGTGACGACATTTCGTCAACCCCAAGCGAGCTAGAACCGGCGTTGCACCACACCGCCCTTGATAGTTCCGGACCGAGCCTCCGGAGGTTCTTCCAGTCGGCCGCACTTATCCCCTTCAACTGTGGAGAAAGGTGAGGACAGCCTTGGGGCAGATGCAAAATTCCCTGACGCGCCAAGCACTTGCAGGGCGCGGTCAATAAATGCGCAATCATCCTTATGGACGATTTCTGATGGAGTTATCCCCGGCTTTTGGCGCTAGCGTCCAAGAAAGCCAGGTGTTGCGCACTTCAATGTGGATTTGTCCCCGCCTTCTGTGGAAAAGCATGAGGACAGCATGCGCACAGGTTGAAAATCCTGTTGCATATCAACGCCCTGCGGGGCGTGGTCACGAAACGCCCAAACGCAGTTTTTTTGGGCCTGTGTTGTCCCCGCCAAATGTGGATAAGCCTGAGGACAGCCTAGGGGGAGTCTGCAAAAAGCCTTGCAGGTCAGGGACTTGCAGGCCGCGGGCAAGAAACGCTCACTAGGCAACCGAGATGCGGGCCGCATCGTGAATGACAGGCCTCTTGCAAAAAGCAGACAGGCTTGTCCCCATGGAATGTGGACAAGCCTCTGAACAGTCGCACAACAAGTACAGAAACCCGTTATGCGACAGTCACTTGCGAGGTGCGGTCAAGGAATGACCAGCACCGGGATCAGGAATCGCCTTCGAGGCGCATGCCAATCTTCAATCCCACCTGCCAGTGCGCCACCTTGCCGTCCTTGATGTGACCGCGCACTTCTGTCACTTCAAACCAATCCAGGTTGCGCAAGGTTTCGGACGCGCGCTCAATGGCTTTCGCGATCGCATCGTCGGAGGATTTGGTGGAAGAGCCCACCAACTCGATCTGCTTATAGACATGATTCGACATAGCTCGTCTCCGCTGTGAGGTGAGTCGTGAATCGTCGGTGCTTGGCCGTGTTCCGGCGCTTACGACCGGCAATCCATTCGAACACACAGGATACCTGCGCAGCGATAGAGTGGTGTTACGAGTTCCGTCGCGCGGTCTCGACCGGCGACGGAATCGCTTTTGCAACGCGAAGCAAAGGAGATCACCATGCCTGAACGAAAGACCATCGACCGCGCCAAGCGCGACAAGCGGGAGGGAAAGTCCGCGTCGACGCAGGCCGGCGAATTCGTGCGCGAGGAAATCGACAACGTGCGCGAGGGCAAGCATGGCGTGCGGTCCAGCAAGCAGGCCATCGCGATCGGACTGTCCAAGGCGCGCCGCGCCGGTGTGAAGCTTGGCACGCCCAAGAAGGCCAGCGCCGAAACCAAACGCAAGGCCGAGCAGGACACGCGCGCGGCACACGACGGCCATGCCAAGTCGAGTACGCGCTCCAAGGCGGCGACCAAGGCCCTGAAGAAGGAAAGCACCAAGCCCGCATCGAAGTCGGCGCTGTCACGCAACGCGACCAAGACGGCGAGCAAGCGCACGGCTGCGGACCGCTCGGCTGCGGCTCGCAAGGCCGCGGCGACCAAGGGTGCGGCTGGCCGCTCGGCCGCTGCCAAGAAGGCGGCGCGCACGCGTGCGGCGAACAAGCAGGCAGCGGGCGGGCATCACGCGGCGCATTGATTTGGCGAACGGCTGCGCCGTATCCCTGCCGCGACCCCCCAATCAACGCGCCGCTAACCGGCCTCGAACGCCTTGAAACGCTCCTGCAAAAACTCCCGCAGCCGCCGCACTGCGGGGGATAGGAGCATGCGGTGCACGCACAGCAGGTACAGCGGTGACGATTCGCTGACGTAGCCGGTCAGCAGCTCGACAAGCCGGCCCGCACGCAGATCCGTCAGCACGTCGTAGCGTGATTTGTACGCCACACCGTGCCCGGCCAGCGCCCAGCGCCGCACCAGGTCGCCGTCATCGCCGACGCGATCGCCCTTGACCGGAATGGTGAGGCTGGTGCCGTCATGCTCGAATGTCCAGCGGTCATGCAGGGTTTCGCCGAGCACGAACGACAAGCAGTTGTGCCGCCGCAGATCCGCCGGCGTTTGCGGCACGCCATGTCGCGACAGATAGGCGGGCGCGGCGCACACCACGCGCCGGTTGTGTTCGGCAAGCGGCAGCGCAACAAGGCTTGAGTCGTTCGGGGTGCCGTAACGCACGGCGATGTCGACCGGCTGCCGGTACAGGTCCGCCAGCCGGTCGCTGATGCGCAACTGGAAATTGACGCGGGGATGCTGACGCTGAAACTCGTCCAGCCACGGCAGCAGCACGTGGCGGCCCAGGTCGGAAGGGATCGACACCGACAAGGTGCCGGCGATGTCCGTCTTGTCGCGCGCCATGGCGTTCTTGCCAGCCTCGAGCGTGGAGATCGCCGACCGGGCATATTCCAGATAGCGCTCGCCGTCGCTGGTCAGCCGCAGGCTGCGCGTGGACCGCACAAAGAGCCGCGTTTCAAGTTCCTGTTCCAGCCGCTTGAGCGCGGCACTGGCCACCGCCGGCGTCAGGTCGAGCTCGCGCGCGGCGGCGGAAAAGCTGCCCAGATCCGTCGCGGCGACAAAGATCCTCAAATCCTCGAATCGGACCAATTCCGGCCTCATTTTCAAAAAATTATTGAAACTGCCTGCGATGCTAGCCGGTTTTTCGTGGCTGCGGTGTGGGTAATCATGCACTCATTCCCCGACACGCAAGGAGTCACCGCATGAACATCGAACTGAAGGGCAAGAAGGCATTGGTCACCGGATCGTCCGGTGGCATCGGCCTGGCCATCGCCACCGGATTGGCGCAGGCCGGCGCGCAAGTCGTCCTGCATGGTCGCAATGCAAGCAAGCTGGCGCAGGCCGCGCAGACCATTTCACAGCAGGTGGAAGGCGCACAGGTCACCACCGTGCAGGCGGACCTGGCCACTGCGGACGGCGCGGCGTCGGTCAGCGCCGCGCATCCCGACGTCGACATCCTGGTCAACAACGCCGGCACGTTCACGCCCAAGTCCTTCACCGAAATCACCGACGACGACTGGCAGACCATGATGGACACCAACGTCATGAGCGGCATCCGCCTGTCGCGCTATTACCTGCCGCGGATGCTGGCGGCCAACTGGGGCCGAATCGTCTTCATCTCCAGCGAATCCGCCGTGCAGATTCCCGCCGAGATGATCCATTACGGCGTAAGCAAGACGGCCCAGCTGGCCGTGTCGCGCGGCCTGGCCGAACTGACTGCGGGCACCAATGTCACCGTCAACGCCGTGCTGCCGGGCCCGACGCGTTCCGAAGGCGTCTCCGACTTCTTTGCGGAAATGGCCAAGGAGCAAGGCGTTTCGCAGGAACAGATGGAGCAGGATTTCATCGCCCAGCATCGCCCGACCTCGCTGCTGCGCCGCCTTGCCACGGTGGAAGAAGTGGCGAACATGGTCGTCTACACCTGCTCGACGCAGGCGTCAGCCACCAACGGCGCGGCCCTGCGCGTGGACGGCGGCGTGGTCCGCTCCATCATCTGATCCCTTGAATCACCAGAACCCCATCATGAAAGCCATTGCCTACTTCAAGAACCTGCCCGCCGACCACGCCGACGCGTTGCAGGACATCACCGCCCCCGAACCCGTGCCGGGCGACTATGACCTGCTGGTGGACGTGCACGCCATCTCAGTCAACCCGGTCGACGTGAAGATCCGCGCCAACCGCAAGCCGCAGGAAGGAAAGCCCGAAATCATCGGCTGGGACGCCGCGGGCGTGGTGCGGGCGGTCGGCGCCCGGACCAGCCTCTTCAAGCCCGGCGACCGCGTCTGGTATGCCGGCGCGTTGACCCGACCGGGCGCCAACAGCGAACGCCACATCGTGGACGAGCGCATCGTCGGCCACATGCCCAAGAGCCTGGACTTTGCACAGGCCGCCGCCCTGCCCCTGACCACCATCACCGCATGGGAATTGCTGTTCGACCGCCTGCGCGTGCTGGACAACGCCGCGCCCAGCCAGCGCAGCCTGCTCGTCATTGGCGCGGCCGGTGGAGTTGGCTCGATCCTCGTGCAGTTGGCGCGTCAGCTCACCGGCCTGACGGTGATCGGCACGGCCTCGCGTCCCGAAACCCAGGCTTGGGTGCGCGAACTGGGCGCGCATCACGTCATCGATCACACGCGGCCGCTGACCGAGGAGCTCAAGCGCATCGGCTTTGAAAACGTCAGCTATATCGCCGGCCTGACGCACACGGACAAGCACTTTGCGCAGATGGCCGAGGCAATTGCGCCGCAGGGCAAGATCGCGCTGATCGACGACCCGGCCGCCGTGGACGTCCGGCTGCTCAAGGGCAAATCGGCGTCGCTGCATTGGGAATTCATGTTTGCGCGGCCGCTGCACAACACGCCCGACCTCATCGCCCAGCACGAGCTGCTGAACCAGGCCGCCCGCCTCATCGACAACGGCACCCTGCGCACGACGCTGGGCGAGCACTACGGCAAGATCAACGCCGAAAACCTGCGGCGCGCGCATGCCTTCATCGAAAGCGGCAAGGCGCGCGGCAAGATCGTGCTGGAGGGGTTCTAGAAACGCGGCGATCCCGAGCGGGTCGCATGCGCCAGCGCGGCGCGCGGGGCGCGACCAGGCCTGTCAGGCCCGGCCTTCGCGCTTGGCGCGTGCGTGCGGATCGTTGATTTCGGCTTCCAGCTCGGCAATCAGCCACTGGAACCAGCCGTTTTCCGTGCGGGCATAGACGGCGGCCGCCGGCGTCTTGCCTTCGCGCCAACCCGTCTGGTGCGCATCCATCCAGGCGGACAGGCTCTTGTGCGGAGCCAACAGGCCGGACAGCCAGGACCACACGTAATCGGGCACGTTGCGGCGAAAGCCCTTGGCGCTGGCATAGATGGTCGGCTCCAGCGGCAGGTTGCCCGCACGAGCCAGCTTGGCCTGCGTCCGGCGCAGCGTCTCGACAGCGGCCTGCAATTGTTCGGTGCTGAGCTTTTTCACGTACGACTCCTGATTCTTGGTTTGTGCGGATTATCGCCGCAGGGTGCGGCGGTTACCAAGCTGCCAGTCACTTTTTGCGAGCCGGCGCAAGGCCTAGCAGCAGCGTGGCGGCAAAACGCTCGCCGGGTTCCAGCACCTGCATGCCGGTGCGGGTCTCGCCAGCCGCAGCGAGGTTGAACGCGTCGGCCACGTTGGTGACCGGTTCCACACAAAGAAAATCCGCGCCCGGGGCCGTGTACACCACCAGATGCGCGAATGCGGGGTCGGCATGCAGCGCCAGTTCGTGACCGTCGGGCCAGTGCAGCGTCGCCCGGCCCTGCCATTGCGACAGGTACGTGTCGCAGCCCTCGGCGGACTGGCGCAATTCACGCACCGTCGTCGTTTTGCTTCCCGTGGGGAGACCATTCTCATCCGACGGCCAGATGCGTCTGGCGTGCAGCGACACGCGCTGGGCCGTGAAATACGGATGGATGCCCATACCACATGGCATCGGGGTGTCGCCTTGGTTGGTGATGGACAGCTTCAGGCTAAGCCCGCGGCTGTCCAGGCGCCAGCGCTGCACGCACTCGAACGGCCAGGACCAGCCCAGTACGCCGGCTGGTTGGTCGAGCACGAGGTCGACGCTGTCGGGTGTCAGATTGCGGACCTGCCAGGACTGGAACAACCCGGCTCCATGAATCGCCTGCGGGCGGTTCGGCACGGACTGCAGCGCATATCGGGCGCCGTTGAAGGTGAAGACGCCGTCGCGGATGCGGTTGGAATATGGCGCGAGCGGATAGGATCCGGCGCGAGGCCATTTGCCGGCGGGCCATTCTGTGGAGGTCAGGGGCACGATCCAGTCGTGAGCGCCGGTGGAGAGACGCGTCAGCCGCCCGCCCCCGCCCGGTGCGAATTCGGCTTGGTGGTCGCCACTGGAAATGGAAACGCACTCGGTGGCGTCCAGGACGGCGGGAACGGCAATGTCGGGCATGGGGGTGAAACTCCTGCGGCGTCCACGTGCGCCACGAGGGGGGATTGTGCCCGGCGGGGCAATAAGGCTGCAAGTTGGCGGGATCGTGACGCCGGCGGCTAGTCTCTGGCGGACCACCACAGCCATGCCGCCGCGGCAAAGGCTGCCCAGGCCGCAACAATCAATATCGCGCCGAGGACGCTCCGGGGCTTTGCACCCTTTTCTCGCATCCATTCATCAGCGTGCTGGCGGCAATCCGAGATGACATCCGAAGGAAGGAGTTTGATAATCAGCCAGATCAGGACGGGGAGCAGCAGGACGTCGTCGACGTATCCCAGCACCGGGATGAAATCCGGAATCAGGTCGATCGGGCTCAAGGCGTATGCCACGACCAGCACGCCGAGCGCCTTCGCGTACCAGGGCGTTCGCGGGTCCTTGCCGGCAAACCATAGCGTGACGCCGTCACGCTTGATTCGTTTGGCCCAGGTCTTCAACTTTTCGCTTGTGGTCACGGATGGGCAGACCGTCTGGATAACGCGCCAATTGTATTAGTCGGCATGCGGATCGGCGGGGCTTGCCATCGGTAAGGGGCGCTGCAGATCACGGCGCGGCCGCTGGCTCGTCTAACGCTTGAAGATGTCTGACACTGGACGGAAATGTTTAACAAGTCGCTTGTCAGATGCTGAGCCAAGTCGCCAGCGGCGACAACGACAGCAGCACACCAGCCCACGCTACCTTGCTGCCATCTCGGTGTATGGCATAGACGCCGGAAGCCACGCCGGGAAGCCCGGGGATCAATTCGAAGATGATGTACGGCCAGAGTCCCTCGTGCATCACCACCCACCAGTGCAACCAGGCAGTAGCAATACCGCAAATCAGCGCAAGGATGCTGTAGAAGGACCAACCCAAATCGCGCAGCATGCTGATTCCCTTCTGCTGGTTAATGCTGTTGCCTCGCTTGGTTAGCGAGCAATCGTACCCGAACAGCGCAAACGCATCCGCGAAGGTGATCGTTTCTGCAAGCGTATCGGCTAGATCGCCCGGCATGGTTGTGAACGTACGCTCGATCTCAATCTGGCCCTTCATTGCCCGATGGAGTTCGACGGAGTCAAAAATCGAGGGATTTCTGTTCCAGTCACCGTGCACACGAACCGCCCGCCCATCCGAAAAATCGCAACCCGCCGCCAAGTCGTCCCGCCCCAGCTCAGCAACCCCTTCCCCGCCCCGATACAATCACGGGCATGAATTCCGCACTGCAAAACACCGCCGCCGACGCCCACACGGGCCATACTCCCATGATGCAACATCATGCGCGATAGTTCACCTAACGCTTTGACTTTCCACAGGTAATTGCGCTACACGTCTAATATTCTGTGCCCGCGTAGCACCCCGTAAGCCCGCATGTTTCCTAGTCGATTCTGCGAGTATTAGACGCAAGAAATGTCCTAATTCATCCACCTAGGCGGGACCCGATCACATCTGCACGAGAGACGCTAATCAATGGCACCTGACGATCACCACCCCATAGCTAGCGTCGAAGACGCCATCGGGGTTGCGAGAATTTGGAAACATGAGCGCGAGCTCGCCCACCGCGACTTCGAGCAGTTCGCTCGAGACTGGTTTGTGAACACTCCAGTCGAACACCGAGTGAGGATGCATTTGCGCTCCACGCTTCAATCGTTCGTTTCGGTCTGCAACCACTATTCAACAGAATGGGCCAGAAATTCTGTGCTTCTCGCAGATCTCACGAGCGACTGGAACCTGGAAACTGTGAAGCATCTGGCCGTCTTCAATGTCGCTGGCATTGCTGGAGCGGCGGCCCTGCTTACACACGCAGACTACGGTACCCAATTCACCACGAAGTTAGCTCTCCCGCTCTTTGCCGCAGGCTTGGTACTCGCTCTCATGACGTTCTGGACAAACATGCGCGGATATGCGCTTGCATTTGACCATGCAGAATCGCAGCGGCGCCGGGCCGCTTCTTCGGAGAGGTGGAGCGATGTCGAAGTGTTCTTGAAAGAGTACGAAGGGAAATTCAAACCTACGGACTGGTTCGATATCGCAGAGCGGACAGGATGGTCATCCGCAATTTTTGGGATTGCAGGTGTGTGCGGATTGGCCATCTCGCTTCTGTGAGTGGCGCCTCGTTAAATGCCGCGTCCCGCAGCGAGTAATAGGGAAACAATCACATGTGCAGCCACTACCAAACCCTGAAGGACGCCGAGCTGCTTCTGAAGAAGTTTGGCGTTACCCGGCCGGGCATACTCGGCAAGTACGACATGTGGCCGCGTTACCAGGGCGTGTTCGTCCGCCGCCCGCCGGAACATGACGCCGGCGACGAGGCCGTGCCCGGCATCGAAGCCGTTACGGGGCGGTGGGGCCTGATCTCCGGTTCGACACGGCCCGATGCGCTGGCTGGCGCTGAGAAGCTGTCGACCTTCAACGCGCGCGACGACCGAGTCGCCAACGCCTTCACCTTCCGCAATGCCTGGCGCCGGGCGCAGCATTGCATCATCCCTGCCGATGCCATCTTCGAACCCGACTGGCGATCCGGCAAAGCAGTGGCCACGCGCTTCACCCGGGCCGATGGCGCGCCGCTGGGTGTGGCCGGACTGTGGGATCGCTACCGCGACGCGGCCGGTCAATGGCAGGAGAGCTACACCATGCTCACCATCAACGCCGACCAGGATCCGCTGTTCCGCGACTACCACCAACCCAACAAAGAAAAACGAATGGTGGTGATCCTTCCCGAGGGCGCCTACGGTGATTGGCTAACCGCCAGCGCCGATCAAAGCCGCGACTTCCTCGTACCCTTCCCCTCCGAGAAGCTGCTCGCCACACCAATGACCTGACCCCGTTTCTGCTGCCATATACTGTATATTCATACAGCCTTATCGCAGCAGATCATGCTTTGCTCCGTCGTCCGCACCCATTACCTCGGCCAGAAGCGCCGGGACAATGACCCCGCTCCAGCCGCGACCGGCACGGTGCGGATGTACTCGATCACGCGCGAGGACATGCGGCGCCAGGTGCGCATCATGACGATGGATGGCCTAGCCAAGTTCGGCGCAACGGCGAAAGGACCGATACCCGACCTGCTTGAGCCCGAGCTGCTCACCTTCTGTTCGGATCGAGGGATGATGGTCTGCGGCTTCGAAGAGATCGACGGCCGGCGCTACTACCAGGGGTGGTGGATGCAGTGGGTGGATGGCTGAAACGGATCCACAGCGAAACGCGATGAAGACTTGCCCCTGGGTGCGGTCAGCCAGCACATTGACGAAGACTACGCCTTCTTGATTTGCCGATAGGAGGTTGGGAATTCCAAGATATCTTCGTAGCTGGAAATGGCCTCAAACGCAGCGGCAACCGACTGATCGGCGAGCGCGCGTATAGCGTTGGGATCCTTGCTCCACCAAGAAAGCTTGAGCAAGCTTTCGATAGTTTGCGGATCGAACCTAAAGCCCTCAGACACTCCGTTACCGGAGACAATCTCGTAAGGCAGCACGTCACGGCCAACGTAAGCATTGGGCAACACAACAGAACCGTTGCCGAGGGTGACCCCGCCCGCGATCACAGCGCCGTCGCCGATCTTGCAATCATGCCCCACAATGACACGACGCTTGGGCGCCGTGCTGGCCATAGCGTCCACGTTCAGTTGAACGGCAAAGTCGAAGAATGACGATTCGGAAAATGCACCAGTGTGGGAGGGGTCCGAACCGAGAGTTACGCGGCGCCCGATAGTGCAGTAGCGCCCAATCTCCACATAGGAGCGGATCACTCCGGAAAGCACACTAGACGCAAATCCGAGGTAGATAGTCCCTTGGACTTCCACGTCCGTTAGCCGGCTATTCGGCTCGGCGAACACGCACCAGGCGTTGCCTGCAATCCGTGACAATGCCGGCTCAATAGCGCGCACCTCACTACCCTTGCGGAACCGTTGAACCGGTTTGGGAAGACGCCCCGTTTTCAAAAACTCATCGACCAGCACTTTGAGGCGCCGGGAGATCGACAACAATTGCGAAGGCGAATAATGCCGCGGATCTTTCATCAAAGTGGCAAAGGGTTCCATCTCGTAGATATCTAGGACGGCAAGCTGATCATTAGCTGCTGCGGCATCTCGCCAAATCTTGTTGAATGCGGCGAACATCTCCGGTGAGAAAGCTGAATCCACCGCAGTGAAATTTTCCGGAGGCAGTAGAGAAATCGCCGCTCCACCTTCGGGTATCGATCGGACGAACAACTGAACCGCACGCGTGTAATCTGCCACCGTTGGGGCAACCTTCCAGTACGTCGACGAGTAATCGTTAAACGCCCCATAAATGGACAGCTGTTTAAACCCATCGTCTGGAACCCCCTTGTTAAATAGGGAGCCGATGCTGAAAACTCGGGGCCAATTGTCCCAATCGACTCCCGGCAAACCAAGGTAATGCGCAATTGAGCCGCTCTGGCAGTTCGCCATGATCCGGACGGGCAATGCCTCGCCGGTCTCATCTTGGCCAGCCGAAATTTCCTTGAACTCTGCAGAATCCACCGTAAGAAACTTGATCCAGGGCGTCGGGCTGCTAGCGACGGGCATTTGGTCCAAGTCTTTGAAGTGCCGTTGAAGATGTGAAGCAAGGGCCGCTTCAATTCCCATGTTCATGACGCGGCAAGAGAAAGCGAAATGGGCGAGCTTCTTGCGTCGCTCGACCGCAGCGAAGCCTACCAGTCCGTAGTAGCCATACTTGTCCCAAACGAAGACACTGAAGGTGTCATGCAGGGTACTTTGGGCGATGTACTCCGGCATTGAGCCGTCAGGCACCCGAGACTTCAGGAAGTTCAGCTGGTTGGTCCGGTTGATGAGCTCCTCAATACGCTTGGCAAATCGCAGATTGTCCGTACGTTCAACGATGCAAACTTTGATTTCGCACGTCGCAAGAAACTCCTCATTGGAGCCCAGAGCGAGCCGTTGAGCGTCACCTCGCTTCTGCTCCAGTATTCGGTACTCCTCGACTCGAGACTTCTTCTTTCCGCCGTACGCCTGAAGGACGGCCCTGAGCAGCTCGTTAGTCTCTGCTGTCGTCGCGTCAACAACCCGGATTGACTCGTTCGCGTGCTCAACCTCGCGCAGGTTCAAGTGATTGTCATCAATGAAAATTACGTCTGGGGCTCTGAGCTGCATGTCCTTAATAATGCGCTGAACCAGCGCACCTTTCGGTTCAAACGCAATCTCCGGAAACACGAAAAGATCCCATAGCCCCTTCTTTTCGAGCACCGCCTTCGCACGCGCGAAGTCGTTCTTGGAGCAGATGGAATTGACCACTCCACAAGCATTAAGAGCCTTGATGAGTTCCACCCGCTCGTCGATCACCTCGACTTCGTCGCCCTCAGCCAACGTGCCGTTCCACAAGGTGTCGTCCAAGTCCCAGATGACCAACTTCGCCTTCATCGCCGTTCCTTTATAATTTTGAGCAGCGATGCCGATTGGGGCCACGTCGAAGCCTTGCACTTACTCACTGCTGAATCGTGACGAAGTGTAGGTATGCCACAGTGCTAGGTCAAGCCAACGGTTCAAGCCACTTCAAATTTAGGAAAGCAGCCAGGAATGGGCCAAACCATTAACGTGGATTTCGACCTCATCAAGGCTGCTATCGCAGAGCTTCGAATTTCAAACTCGAAGCCACAAGCCGCCGTGGCAAGCGCATTGGAGGCCGTTGTTGCCACGATGCCAGACGGTACAGCGCCCGCGCTGTTCAGTCATTACGAAGCGATGGCGATAGACGCTGCTTTGGCGCGCTTCGGAGTCAATTCATTTCTGTGCGAATTTTCCACCGACAAGGACGTACGAGATGCAATAGCATCCCTATGCAAAGTGGTGCGAGAACGAGTACCGGCACCGGAAGCAATTTCAGACGTCGAGTGAGCAACGTCTATCTAGGGTTCAGCGAGTCATAGATCGATTCGCATGTCATACCCGCTAATCTGGCACGGTCTGCAATTCCCGCAAGTTTTTCAGCTCGGAAGCTAACCCGGTCGAGCATGTAGGCGAGCAGATCAACGGAGTCGGCTCCTGGCGAGCTTCCGATGGTAAGGGCGGGATCGCGGCCTGCTGCGACGGCAACCAGCGTGTTGGCACGCTCGAGCAGCCCGCTACGCTCTGAACGAGCGCGAGCAGCATCAGCGAGAGCAGCATCTGCCAGCTTCTTTGCATCATCACGAGCTTTCTCCACGGCAGCGGTGCGCCGCCTTTCTTCGACTCGAGCCGCTTCGACAGCGGCAGCTATAGCCAGGGCGTTGGCTTCCCGCTCCTTGGCGAAGTTGGCGTTTGCCCGTGCCAGCGCGGCTTCACCGCGCCATCCCTGTGCTGCCCAGGCCGCGGCACCAGCAAGCAAAGCGCTCGCCAGCGCCGCGGCGGCGTAGACCCTCCAGCCTGTCACTGCTGCAAGCAGACCCATGTATTGGCCTCCCTGCGCGTAACGAGGCCTGGCAACGTCACTAGCACACCGTGCTGGCGCCCTTTGACCCAGCGGTTAAGTTCGGCGCACCCACCGACATAGTCGCGTGCGTTGAACATGCGCCGCATCGTCGACGAGGCGAGATTGCCAGCGCCCAGGTTGTAGGTGAAGTCGATCAGCGCGGCGCGCTGCCAGTCGTTCAGCGGCACCGTGATCAGGCGGCGCACCGCGGCGTCTGCTTCCGCCAAGTCAGCATCGCGCCAGGCGTCGCACTCCGCATCTGTGTAGACCCGCTTTGGGTCGATGTCCGGCCCCGTGTGACCGTCGCATACGGTCAGCACGCCGACGGGATCGATGTATGGCTTGCCTCGCACCTTGCCCGGCTCGAAGTGCGCGACCAGCACGCCCGCGATGGCGATAGCGCCGGCGCTGCCCGCCGCCAGCAGCTTGCGTTTCAGGCTGCTCATAATCATTTGATACCCCTCCATGCCGAATAGGCAGTGATGATTGCCGTTCCGAGGCCCACGATGTAGGCCAACGGCTTTGCCACCCTGCCCAGTCCCTGCAGCACCTTGAACCCACCTGACAGCGCCTGGAACGTATCGACGATGTCCTGAGTGTTTTGTCGAATGGTCTCGATAGACGACGTATTGCGGGCCGTGGCTTCCGCGTTTTGGGCCATGTCCTGCTCCATCTGCACGACCCTCGCGTGCAGCGACTTGATAAAGGCGTCCGACAGATGTTCGTCAGCCATGGATTTCCCTTTGAAGCGACAACATCGCATCCCCGACAAACTAAGAAAATGGCCCACCGAGGTGGGCCTAATGGCATCAGCGCGCGTCTCCGCAAAGCGCGCATCCCAACGATCTGCGTGGCCTCGATTGCGTTGCGGAGAGCGACGCCATCAGAACCCCTGAACGCTGAAGAAGAACGCGCTGTCGACGGGCGCTCCCGTCTGATCACGGCTTGTGACGTCGACAGTTGACTCGTCCACAATCGCGCACGAGACGAGTCGTCCGGATGATCCCTTACTGACGGCCATCGGAATAAAAGTGCTGGTCGAGCTCGCCGCAGCCGTCAGCACGACACGAACTACACCCGTGCCCGTCTTCGTTACCGATGCAATGCCCTTTCCTGACACGAGTGCCGCCGATCCGCCATTGTTGACGTTGCCCCAAGCCAGAGGCTTCAGAACAAACTGGCTGTCCTGCCGAACAAACACGCCGCCTGCGTTGAAGTGAACGACATTGCCAAAGAACAGCAGACTGGCGCCGACCTTGAACCCGTACCCGGCCGTCGCGCTCGCCATTGAGATGGCCGTCATGCTGTCGGCGGCATCCGTCTTTCGGAACATCACCCCATCAATAACTCCCCGTTGAGGAGCTGCCTGCGCCTGAATGGCAACGCAGTTACCCAGCGTGGAAACCGCAATGTCCGCGATCATGCCGCCGGTGATGGATATGTCCTCAACCGTTCCCTGCAGATTGATCCCACTGCGCAGCCCCCCAATGATGGTGTTGCCGTCAAGGACAACATGCCGGTAGTTGCTGACTACTAGGTTTCCGTCTCTCGTGTCCTCTCCGAATCCGGTGATGTAGTTACCGCTCAGCTCCAGATCTTGGCCGATGTTGGTATCCGTGGCGTCGTTGGCTACCGCAAAGATCCCGCTTCGGTTACCCGCCGCGTTTGAAGCATCCGCAATGATGATGTTGCCGCGGCACTTGATGCGACGAGGGGGAGCAAAGCCCTGCGTCGCCGTGAAACCACCTTTGTCAATCCCAATCCCGATGTGCGCGTTGCGAATCACGTTATCAACGAAGAGGATATCCGTGCCGCCATGGGTATCCAGCGCCTTCCAAGTTCGACAGTTCCGCACCACGTTCAGCGCAATCTGGCCGTACGCAGTTGTCCGGTATACATCTATCGACCCGTCCAGCGCTGCGCTTCGATAGATTCGCGTGGCGGTGATCCCATAGACGTTGTTGTTAGGGTCGACTCCCTCGGCGGGGAAGCCCGGGGCCATGTTGTCGATATAGTTCTGCGACGCCAGGAAATTTCGGACCCCATACATCCGCAATCCGTCTCGGCCGCAGTTCAGCATCTTGCAGCCGATAACCTGTAGCTGGTCAATTTGATCTGCCAAGACTCCGGACTGCCCCCAGCCGTCGAACACGCAATCCCGAACTTTAATGTTTGACGACGTCGAAGAAGGCGTGACGGCGGGGTTATTCGGCCAGTTGGGGTTGTTGTAGAAGTACTGATCGTAGCGCCCCGAAATACTTACGCCGATAGATCGGTATACGGGCAGGACCGCTGCCCCATAGAACGGCCCCCGGAATTCGATGCCGCTGATTTCAATGCCGTCACTCCCCACGTCCACCCGTAGGCCGCAGTTCTCGTTTCCGACAGAGATTGTCGCCGCCGCATCGTAGTTGGGCTGAACGATCACCGCGCCATGGCCAATCACTTTCGTTCCGGAGCGGACCGTCGGGCCATTACCGCCCCAGCGGTATGTGCCCTTGGGAAACAGGACAACGGGATGGCCGGCATCGAGCGCCCGTTGCACCGCCGCCGTATCGTCAACCACGCCATCACCCACGGCGCCAAAGTCTCTGACGCTCACAGTGTCGCGTAGCTTGGCAAGCGTGGTCCGGGCGGTGGCGCCCACTCCGTCTTGCACAAAGCCGACAAGCCCCGCACCACTTCCGGAAGCGGAGGCGGCAGCCAGTTCTTGGCGCAGCGCAGCGTCGCCCACGGACACGAACGACGAGCCTTCGTCTTCCCATTCTCCGGAAGTCGTGTAGGGAAGCTCAAGCGCAGCCGCAGCACGCCACAGTTCTCCGTCTTTTCGAAAGATCTGATTTCGGGACAAGATCAACATGCCCACTGCATATTCGCCCAGGTCCTGATATCCGGAGTTAAGCAGGAAACGCTGGATCGCCTCTTCCGCTCCATGCCAGGAGAGGCGCAGGTGCCCCAGCCGGTCCTCCCAGTACTCGGCGGCGCGGTCATTCATCGCTGTGTCGAAATTCTCCGCGTTGTCGTACAGATCCTTCACGGACACGCTGCCCAGAGGATTGCCAGTTCGATAGGTCGTCATTCGTTGGCCCAAAAAAATGGGCCCCATGAAGGGGCCCTAGTTGATGCAATATCGGTTACGCAGGTGGAAGCTGGTTGTCTGAGGCGTATACGCGCGGGTCGTAATTCACAGCTGTCACGGAGACCTCGAAACTTCCTCGCGGATTGACCGCAGTTATCAGGGCGGGAAAGGTGAAGTTGTCCGCGGTACCGAAGTACAGGTGCGGAAGCTCTTGGCTTAAAGTGATCGCCGGCCAGGGCGCTGGTACCGCGGCGCGGACTTCGTACTCGTCCGAACCCGGCGCCGCGTTGAACGGTCCGACCATCTTTCCGTCCGGTCGTCGGTAAGCGACGATGTGCTGGGCACCCTCCTCCCACACCAGCGGCTCGCTGCTGCGGAGAACCGCGATGCCGGCGACGCCTGGCCTGATGTCAACCAGCAATGCGCTTTGACCGTAGCCCGGGTCGGAACCGAACAAGGCGACGCGGTCGAGGTAGTTACTGTTTAGCGCGTCCAGTTCGGTCGAGAACGAGTACTCCTTACGCCGATAGAAATGGGCCCGGCGCCGCCGCATACCAATCCGCCAGGCACGCGTTCGATCCGTCACCCCGTCAAGGGTCACTTTCTCAACCTTGGCCCCCAAATCGCCCGGCAGTCGGCACTGCACCGTCTCCTTAGCCCAAGTCGAACCGTCGACGTACTCCACGTCCACACCGTCGTAGTCCGTAATGGCAGAGTGGCTGGAGATATTGCGTCGTAGCGACCCGGTCATGTTCTGGGGAGAGTAGGACTGTTCCCACGTGGTTTGAACGTCCTCGCGCACGGGTCGGACAAGCCCGTCCCCACACGTGAACTCGCCCATACCGGCACCGAAGGCAACCTGCAGCGCCTCCTTCACCGTTGTTGCGTCAAAGACGTAGTCCAGCGTGTCGCCGCGGGCGGTCCAGATTGCATGCAGCCGCACCATCTCGGCCATGTCGATTTGGCTATCCGGCACGCCCGAAGAATTGAGGATGTATCGCGCGAACGCGCTGATGTCGCGTGTGGGTTGCGGTGCCGTCCATGTCCCATTAGGGAGCAGCGTGGGAAGCACACGAGTCGGCGTCACGTTAATCTGGTTCTCGCTCTGCGCGCCAAGCTTTCCCCCGCTGCGCAGCGCGACGGCTAGGGTTGTCCACCTGGGGTAGCGCCAAAAGTCAGGCAAACGGGCTTTAAGGCCGTACCACTGGCATTTGTCCTGCACTTGGGTGCTGGTTGACTGCGCACCCACGCGCCGCACGCGTACAGCCGGCGCCATCGGCGCTATCGCAAACTGCTCCGTGAACCCGATTTGGTCGACCGTAGCGTCTGAGAACGTGCGAGAAATCGTGACGCGCGGGCCTCCTGCGACGTTTCTGTACTGGTACTCGACACTCACGGAGCGGGGCTCGACATCTCCGTCGTCAGACAAGTAGCACAACCCTTGCGGAAAAAAGACGTCCATTTCGAGCGTCGTCGTGATCTGCCCGGGCGGCGTGGCAACAAACTCGCTGCTCCATTCGCCATACACGGGGCCTCCCACGAATACCACCGAGGTGGCTACGTTCTCGGGCCCTTGGAAGCCGCCGGGAGAAACGGCAATGGAGTCGTCACCGGTCGACGTGATCGTCCTTACGATATCGGCGCCAAACGTGTATTCGCGTGTGCCCGGTGTGACGCGAATGTGCGTGCCGTCCACCGGACTTGCAAAAGTCAACGTATAAATACCGCCGCCCGCGTCGTTGACAATCTCGTCAACCTTCCAAGTGGTGTCTTCGACTTGCACCTGCATCGACTCACTAACCCCGCCCAGATGCCCGAAATAGCCAGTGAACTCACTCGCGGGCCCGAGAATCGGGTCGGGGTCGCCATCAACGATGGTGTACAGGCGCGGGTAGGCTAGGCGCACAGTGGTGCCTTGCCCCCATCCAGATGGGAACAGGCCTTCGGGACGCGTAACGGTGTCGCCGTTTAGCACGTAATACGCCGGGTCCGTATTGGTTCTGTTCGCTGGTTCCGTTGTCATCTCAAGACCCGCGGTGCCCGAGGACGTGCCTCCAACCTCTGATGTCGTGTGCCAGATCTGCGCAGCTTCGATGGCCGAAAGGTCCGCATTGGGAGGGAACACCCCGTACCACGCATCCTCGCCCAGTTGACCGAACGGCGTAGAGCCAACCTTGACGTCCCCGTCCGCCAACTGGTACTCGCCGGGGCCGATGTTGGCCAGGAACACAAGCCACTGCTCGCGCTTGTTGACGAAGTACCGTCGCGGTGGAGTGAGGTAGTCCACGAAACGCCGGTACGTCCCCGCTGGCTCCGGAACGGCGCTCGCCAGTTTCGCTGTGTTGGCCTTGCCTTGAGACGCCTTGAGCTCGGTGCCCTGCGGCGTCTCCGTAGACCCAGCCGCCTTGGACCTTCCGCCCAGGAAGCTAAAGAGCTTGCCGATGATGGATCCAAGCGCTTTGAAGATGCCGCCCATCGGGACAATATTGATGCGCAGCACGGCATCAGATGGCAACGGCTTCGCCCAATCGTCACGCGGGAAAGGCACGCCGCCAACGTAAGCGGCAAAGCGCTGCACTTCGTACTCGCGCCACTGGGGAATGGTTGCATCGAGATAGCCTTCAAAATGGCCGTTCCATTCCAGCGATTCCAGGCACGTGTCCAGCGCCGGCGCCGAGTAGATTTCAATCCGCATAGTAGACAACCCTGGAATATCTGGCTTCAAACTGCTCGACCCTGGTCAGGCAGGGCCCGGTAGGCTTATCCGTCTCGAGGATACGAAGGCCCCCATTAACGTCCACTACCAATCCCACGTGCACGCAAACTCGGCCATGCCAGGCGGTCGCTACGTGACCCGGGGCCGGCGGCACGTCGTTCATATGATGTTCCCGTGCCACCCGGGCGACTTCGCGTGTTATGACCGGGATGAGCCCAGGCCGGGCGTCTGCGCACTCTGGCAGCAGCCGCGCGCCATAGAGCGCAACCCTTGCATCGCGGACCAGTCCATAGCAATCGTAATCCTTCGGCCCACGACCGCCCTCCGCATACCGCGTAAGCAAGAAGTGCTCGACCGTCATAGGTAACGAATTCCCGGCGCATTCTGGGCGGTGTACAGCTCCCGCGGCCAGCGCAGATTCAAGACGTCGAAGAAGCCCGCGCTCAACTGCGCCTCGCCATCCTGGAGTGATCCCCCGATCAGGTCCATTACATAAGGCCGCCGCGCGGGCTGGCTCTTATCGCTCTCGAGGTACTCGCGATACGTGATCTTTACCGCCTCGCCGGTCTCAAGCGCTTGATCAAAGTACTTCTGCACCAGGCTGTTGACACCAGCGACCCCAAAATTAAGCGTCTGCATGCCGGTTGTGTTCTTCGCCGGCAGCGAGATCGAAAGCGAACCGGCCTCAAACAACATGCCGCTCAAAACGTGGTCTTCGAATCCAGAACAGATTCGGATTGGCGCTTGCCCCGCTATCGCAATTTCGAGCGTAGGGATGATGAGTTCCCCGGCAGGCGCGCTCGCATAGACTTCGGCCAAGGTACTCATGTCTCCGGCCACTCCCGGTTCATCGCTAGGTCAAAGATCTCAGGATGAGCCAGGAAGCTCGGAAGGATCGTCCAATCATCCGAGATCAAAGGGCGCTCCCACACTTCGAGCGTGGCCGAATACTGCCACCGATCAACGCCCCAAGCGGTCGGGCCGTTGTACACGCCCGAGATTCTGCACACGAGTGCGACGTAGCCGAGGGGGTGTCGAAGCAGAATGTTGAACCATTCGGTGCCATCCTTCAGCGTCGCCTTGTACCAAAGCTCAAAAAGGCGAGCCTGCGCGCTCGTCATAATCCACGTCGCCGACCTCATCACGGGGACCGAACTGAACTTACGTCGCTGCCGAGCACGCCCAGATTCCATGTTCGTTCGCTGGTTGGGCGAGACGACCGAGTACTGGTTCGGCGCCCAAAGCGGTGCCGGCAATTCCTCCGGGTAATTAATATTGGTCTGCATCCCTACCGCCCTTGGCGAGTTGTGCCGTACGTCGACTCGATTGCCTGCGACATTTCCCCGCCGCCTCGGATATCCGCCACGAACGCGTCTACGGTGAGAAACTGTCCGTCACGAGTCTGTGAAACTTCACCCGCGCGCGACCGATCCTCGATCAGGTTGATATTGACCATCGGCCATCCCTGCGCCGAACCTTCGCCACCGGTGGCGTCACGGTTGCTGACCACCTCACCCCGACGGTTGGGCAACATGAACTGCTGCCCATTTGCGGCGTTGAACACCTCAGGCTGTCCGTTCTCGTTGATGCGATACATCTTCGCCGCATCGACTCCGCCGCCGTACAGACGCCCACCGCCGCTAACCATTGCAAGGCCTTCGGCCAAGCCTACCGTGGAGGCGATGCCTGCCATCGCCGGCGCGGAATTCGCCCCAAACGATGCGAGCGAAGCGAGTGCAGCCGGAACCGCCCAAGCGGTTGCCAGGGTCGCAGCCTGGGCAATGCCGAACGCTGTGGCCGCGGTGCCGGCAGCTTTGCCCATGATCAGGTTTTTGACGTACTGGATGCCCATCTGCACCAGCGCAGCAACGCCCTGCTTGAGAATTGCGCCGGCCAGCGCCTTGATGGCATCTTCGCCGCTGGTGGCACCCGTAGCGATACCCACGAGCGTGTCTGTCGCGCTTGCCCCGAGTTGGTCCAGGCTGGACATCAGCAACTCGTTCCAGCCAGACTGGCGCCGAAAGTTCTCTTCCTGAAGAAATCGCGACCGCTCGTCATACGCGGTTTCGGCTTGGGCTTTCAACTCCAGGTAGCGCTGGTCTTCGAGCAGCTTCGCTTCGTTGAGCTTGCGCAGGGTCTCAATCTGGGTCTGGAACTCCATCTGCGCGCCGGCAATAGGATCGACTTGGCCGAGCAGCTTCTTGTTCTGCTCAGCCTCGTTTACCTTCCCGATCGCGCGCGCCAGCGCCTCGACCTGCTCGACTTGCTCGGGCGTTGCGAACGGGTTCAGCGCGGCCCGCGCCTTGACCACTTCCAGCTCGGTGCCCGCAAGCCCCGCTTCATAAAGCGCCGTGGCCAGGCCGTCGATTACCTTCTGGTTCTCCTTGGCGGCCTCGGTCGACTTTTTGGTGCTCGACTCCCCAGCCTTCTGGGCCTGCTCAAGCGTGTAGATCTCGGAAGCCAGACGCTCAGCTTCAGCGCGCTCCTCCTTGGTGGCGTTCGCCCCGAGTTTCTGGATGGCAGCCAAGCGCGCGCGTGCATCGCCGGTGAGCTTAGCCAGCGCCAGTTCATCGCGCATGCCTTGCAGGCGTTTAGCGACTTCCGGATCCGCATCCGCCGGCGCCGCTGGCCCGGAACTCGTGCGCTCGCGCGGCTTCTGATTGTTGAGTTTGTCCTGCAGTTCGTACAGCTTCTGCAGCCGGGTATTGACCTCCTCAAGATTGGCCCTCTGCTCCACCAACGTCTTGTTGGCATTGCTTAACCCCTCGGCTCCGATATTGGCCCCGCGCTGCTGGGCCGCGGTCAGGGCGTCAATATCCTTGGTGAGGCCAGCCACCGACTGCGCTGCCTCACGAGCCTCCTGCTCGACCAGTTGAATCGCATCGCCAACTTGGACGCGGCGAAGGTCAAGCTGCGCTTGCGTCAGATTGTCGACGGCATCGGCCAACTGCTCGACGTTCGGCGCGGCTTTCTTGGCGTTGTCTCCGAAGAGAAGCACGCTCGCTGCAGCGGTAGCGAGCAGGCCGACGATCCCGGCGGGGCCGCCCAAGATCGACACTAGCCCGGTTCCAGCTGCGGTAGCCGCGCGTTGAGCCGCAGCAAGCGCCGTCTGAGCAACGCGATGCGCATTTGCCGCAGCAGTCGAAGCCGCCAGCGAGCCGCCGAGGCGCACCTGAGCGGCGGCTTGACCTGCCGCCGCCGCAGCTGCTCTCTCATTGGCAACCGCCTGCTGCAAAGCGGCCGCGGCTTGATCACGAGCCGCCAGCGCGGCCTTGGCGCTCGCCACGACTGAACCGGTCATGCCGGCGATGTACTTAGCGGCTGCACCTGCCCCGATGGCAAGCAGCGCAGAGACCACCGTGTTCAGGTTGCCAGCCAGCGCCAGCACTGCCTGCGACAGCACACCGGTAGCGCCCGATGACCGGTTCGCCTCACCCACCAGCGCCGACAGGTTGTTGCGCAGCGCGGTAAAGGCGTCCTTGATCGTGGTCGCCATCCCGTCCGCCGCCTTGCGGTTGTCGTCCAGCGAAGTGCGGAGACCTTCGGACAACTGGCGCGCGGTTAACTGCCCGCTCACGCCCAGCTTGCGGACCTCTTCAGCAGTCAGCCCAGCCGCCGTGGCGACATCGCCCACAACGGTCGGGATGGCGGCCAGGATGGTCTCCCAGGCGTCAGCTTCGACTTTGCCCTTGTTCAGGACCTTGCTGAAGGCGTCCGTTGCGCTTTTTGCCCGATCCACGCTTGTAGCGTTCTTCACGAACGAATACGAAAGCGAGTCCGTCACATCAAGCGCCGCTTCCGTGTCGTACCCCATCGACTTCAGGGCCGCCGACGTGCGGATATAGACCTCTTGCGCCTCAGCGAGCGAACGATAAGTCTTGTTGGCCGTTTCCAGGAGACGCGACTGCACCGTGTTGTACTCGGCGGTGCTCGATGTCGCCATCTGCACCCGCTCGGCCATCTCGTTGTACGCCTCAGCCATCTGGATCAGGCTGGAGACGCCTTGCAGCGACACGAGGCCGGCCAGAAGGCCAGTCAGGCCCCTGAGTGCAGATGAGGATACGGTGGCTTCGCGACCGAGCCCCTTGACCGCCGCCGCGGTCTTGGTCATCTGGAACTGGGCCTGGTTGGCCGCCTTGTCCGTCTGATCAAACCGCTTGTTCATTTTATCCAGGGTCGAATCGACACTGGTGGAGCTATTGACGAGCTTCGACGTGTCGGCCTCTACCTCGTAGTAGATCGCCCCGACATTCATTCCGCCTGCCATCAGTTAACCCCTTTCGCTGCCCTACGCTTTGCTTCGATCTTGTCAAACCACGCCATGGTGGCGTCGTGCTGCTCTTTTGTGGGCGCCTTGGCGCCCGGTGCGTTGCTCTCGGCCGGCGGGAACTTGGCCCGCAGCGCGCCGACCAGTCCGGTCATCGTCATATTCCATGCGTCGCGCTCTGACACGCCCAGGTGAGCCATGGCTATGGCCACATGGTCGCGCGCGATGAACTCTTTCACGTACACCGGCTCGTCGTCTCCCGGACGCCGCGGCAAGGGAGACAAGGCTCCAGTAATGCCGTGCTTCAGGAGGCAACGCGCGATCGGGACGACATGTTCATTCGGCGCGGCGCCAGGTACATACCGCAGCGTCCCTTCGCTCGTCTCGTAGGTGCCAAACAGCATGGAGGGGTCGCCGCCATCCTCCGTGCAGGCGTAGATGACGCCCAGGGCAGCCTGAAATAGTCGGCCAGCTTGGGCGTCATCGTCTGCCCTACCCATGACCGTAGCGAACGTCTCGACTATCTCGACCGGATCACCCAATCGGGACATCGCGTACAAGGAGGGTCGCAGGCGGACCGCCTGTTCGCCCGAGTACACGCCGACCTCGCCAATTTCGGTCAGGATCATGGCTTAGGGCGCGGTGACGGTCACCGGAACGGTCACGCTTACCGACGGACGCGCAGCGCTGGAGATCTTGACGCTGGTCGTGCCCTCGGCGACGCCCGTGACCAAACCAACGTTGCTGACCGTCGCCACAGCGGGCGCGGCGCTTTCGTAAACCAGGCCCGGCGCTGCGCCAGACGGCGAGACGGACGCGGTCAGCGCTTGCGTGGCGCCCTCTTCCACGGAAACTGCGGTCGGCGATACGGTGATGCCTTGGACCAGCGGGACCACGGTCAATGCAACCGTGTCGCTGACGCTGGGCGCCACGCTCGAGGCTGCCGTGATCGTCACGGAGCCGGCGGCAACGGCGGTAATCTGGCCAGTGACTTGGTTGACAGTCGCCATAGCCGGGTTCGACGACGTCCAGCGGAGACCTTGCGGCGCACCGACGGGCAGGACAATGCCCTCTGCGTTGAACGATTCGCCCACGGCCAGGCTCAGCGACGTCGGGATCACGTCAACGCTGGCGGGGTCCGCTGCGTCAGGATTGGGGGTGTCTTCAACGATCAAGCCGAAGTCGCTGCCCGTCGCGCTGGCTTCCAGGCTGAAAGTCACGACGTCATCGAATGGCGCACTGCGGCTCATGTTCGAAACGAGCATGAAGGCGGTGAATGTCAGGTCGGGGAACGTCATGCGCATCCAGGCAACCGGCTGGCCGCCCGTAGCGTCGGGACGCGCAACGTGCTTGGTGATCTCGATCAGGTTCTCCGAGCCGGCGCCGGAGGCCTTCGCGGTGCCATCGCCCGAGATACTGAGCGTCTGGAACGTCGCGATGTTTTCGCGCAGCGCGCCGACCGAATCATCCGCGGTGGCGTCAGCCGTTTCCCATTCCAGGGTGAATTCTTTGGTGCGCAAAGCGGCGAAACGCTTCCAATCCGTTTCGACCGGCAATTGATCGCCGCAGCCGATGTGGTACTCCAGGACCACGTCACGGCCAACATACTTCTGGTTCTTGCAAGTAGCCATTAGTGGCCTCCAGTTATAAAAGCACTTGAAAATCAAGCGAGTACCAAGGGCGGTTCTCGCTCGTGTAGCCGGGGCCGACGGCTTCGCCGACCGCGCGCACGGACGCAGCGCCGCAGGGCGACGAATCGCCTAATGCGGCCTGGGCCAGTGATTCCATGGTTTGCTCGACTTGAGTGACATGCTTGCGCCCGTCTCGCGGGCCCAGCAGGATCACCCTGAAGCGCAGGCGGCGGTCCTCTACGTCTGGATCAGAGCCGCCCGTCTGCTGCACAGAAGCGATGAATGCCTCATGGACTGCGGGGCTGTCCACCCACATGCCGCGGCTGTACAGGTAGTCCTGTCCCACGGTGGCTTTCACCCAATCGACGAAGGCATCAAACACCGTAGTTCCTCATCAGAATGGCCGGGATCGCGCCCTTGATCTGGTCGAAGCCCTTCGTAAGAAACTCAGGCTCTGCGTTCGGATCCCAGTAGTTGCCGTTGCCGGTTCCTCCCCCAAAAGACACTCCGGCCCGAGTCCTCCCAAAGTCCGCGCGGGGCTTGCCCTTCAGCTTTCCTGACGCCTCATGCACGGCGGCAGCGTATGCCGCTGTGTATCCAACCGAGCCGGATACCTTGCCGTCATGGACGTCGATCTGAGGCGCGTACTGGCTATTGACCAAATTGCTGGAGTCGATGGGCGTCATTTGGGCGGCCATGGCTGACCCCTGCCACAGCGTCTCGTAGACAGCACGCTCGGTCTTACCCTCCCCGATGTCCTTGATCGCCATGCGGAAGTTGCGCTTTACGCGCTCGATTCCCTTGACCGGCATGTCAGGTCACCAGTTTCAAATCCGGCTCTTCGCCGAAGAAGGACATATCCCAGTTCGTCACCGATCGGATTTCCTCCCAGCCGTTCGACCCATCGAAGCTGATCAGGTCCAGGTACTTGGGCCGTTTGTCCTCGGTAAAGATGACGTGCTGCGACAGAAACTCGGCCCCGCGCGCGCCGCCCTGCCCCCCCGATTCCCGCTCCATCTTGCTTTCGGTGGTCCAGGTGCAGGCGATATCGAACTCGTCCCCGTAGACCGTTTCCCCGGTCAACATGTCGATCGACACGAACGGCCGGATGGTGGCGATGTTCGTATAGCTCCAGTTCGCGGTTGCGCTCATTCGTGACACCCGCCCTTGGCGATCCACATGCCGGCAAACGCCTTCTTAGTCGGGTCGGGCGGGATCAGCTCAGACGCGCAGCCGAACTTATCCAGGCCCCGGAGCAGCGACAGCGCGCCGCTCCAGCGGTCCGCGAATCCCTGATATCGGAACGATCGCGACGCACCGCTGGGCGCCGTTTGGCTGCTGATGTAGCGGTCACCTTGGCCCAGTCCCATCAAACTGAGCAGGTAAAGTTGGATCAGGAGCGCCGTCTCCGGCGTGTAGTGCTCATCCAAGCATTCCTGGATGCTGTTGGCTTGGCCCACGAGGGCCGCCAGCACGAAGTCCGGCAGGACGATCCCCTGGCCCTCCAGATACTGCTTGGCTTGGTCGATCGTCACCATATCCAGACCTCAAAATAGAAATGGCCCCACCATCAGGCGGGGCCAAAAGAAAACCGCCCGAAGGCGGTTATTTGGTGGCAGGCTTCAGCGGCTCACCGTCAGGCAGCAACGCGGCGAGCTCGTCGGCGCCCTTGCGCCCGTCGTGCTCAACCTTCAGCTCCTTCAGCCGGGCAACGATCAGGGCCTTCCGATCCTTCTCGTTCAAGTCCGTGGCGCCGGGCGTCGCCGGCGTCAGGTCGCCCGACTGGCTTCCGCCGGCTGCAGCAGCGCGAATGAGGCCGGCTTCCTGACGAGCGTCTTCCAGGATGCGGCCTGCCTCTTCGCGGGCAGCACCGACGATACGGTCCGCCTCGGCGTTAGCATCAGCGGCCATGCCCTCAACCGAACGCTTGGCCTGCTCCAGGATGCGTTCTGCTTCCGCCGTGGCGGTCACCGACACGTCAACGCTCAGCGCGCCGACCTTGGAATCACCATCGGCTTTCCGCACGCGGCTTCGGTACAGCGGGTGCGCTGCCTGCTCCGGCGAGAGTTCGATCACGGAGCCGGGCAACAGAGACCCAGCGCCGATGATCTTGCGCAGGAGGATGTACTTGGATTTCGCCATGCTTCCCCCCTTAGGCCGCGCTGGCGTAGAGCACGCCACTGCGACCCTGCGCGTCGGCTTTGACCTGCAGACCCGAGGCGCCCCACACCAGGACATGCCAATCATCCATGGGCGTCACGCGCGGGATCGGCGTGGTGGTGACCGGCATGCCGACGACCGGGCGGATGTACTCGCTGGACAGGATGATGGCCAGGAACTCGTTGCCGGTGACGGTGTCGGTGCGCTTGAAGCCAGCCACGCCGGGGATGCGCTGCAGCCCTTGCAGGATGGTTTCAGTGTTGTTGGTGCCCGGATTTGCGATACGCAGCAGGTTGAACCAGATCGCGTCGGAGATGTAGAACGTCACATTGCCGACGGCGTTGTTGCCTTGCCCTTGCAGCGCCTGCAGGGCTGCCACGAAGGCGCCCCACGCTTGATCAAACGTGAGCGTCGGGCTCGTCAGGTCGACGTTCAGGCCGGCGGCGCCCAGGTTCAGCGCGATCGTGTTCGGATTGTTCTTGATGCCGAACGCCTGATAGCTCTTGTACGTCAGGTCCGGGGTGCCGTCGACGAAGTTGTCCACGGTGCGCTTGCGCACGAAGCGGGTCGCGGCGGCCTGATCGTCCAGCAGAGCGTCATAGCCTTCCGAGCGCATACCCTCGAGCTCGCGCCACACCCGGCCGACCTGAGTGGAGTGCACCAGGACGATCGCGCCGTCATAGTCGAAGCTGACGTGATTCACCGGTTTGCGATGCTGACCGTCGATACTGGAACGCACTTCCAGCTCATCCGCGCCGTAGCGGCGGTATTCACTGACGATCTTGCCGATGTGCACGTTACGTGCCAGCGGCATCAGGTCGTTCAGCAGGACGCCGCCCTCATCCGACAGCATCAGCGTCTTGGTCTGCGTGTCGAAGTCGCGCCAAACGTCCGCCGGGATGCGGGCCTCGTTCACTTCCAGGCCGGCGGCCTTCATCAGACCGGTCTCGTGGTCCCAGTTAGCGGTGCGCGCGTTGACGATGAACTGGTGCTGCTTCTTCAGGCCGGAGTTCGATTCCAGGCCCTTCTTGTCTACGTAAAAAGCCATGTTCGGCCTCCTTAGCGGATCTTGATCGGGACCAACTGGTCCAGCGTGGACGTGGTCGGGGTCGTGCCAGGGAAGGCATTGGCCGGATCGTCGATGTACGCATGGATCGGGTCGTCAGCGGTGGCCAGGGCGAAGCGGCCATCGACGTTGATGGTCAGGGGCACGTCATCGGCGATTGCGACGCCTGCCACCAGTCGGCCTGCCATCAGGTCCGCCGAGCGGGGCGTGTACAGACGCATGGACGAGCCGCCGCCGACCTGGTTGTCGTCGACGGAGCCATGCAACTGCTCGCCGATCAGATACCAGAACTCGCGCACGCCGGTGATT
The DNA here is from genome assembly GCF_002388205.1 of Achromobacter sp. UBA4530. Lineage (NCBI taxonomy): Bacteria > Pseudomonadati > Pseudomonadota > Betaproteobacteria > Burkholderiales > Alcaligenaceae > Achromobacter > Achromobacter sp. UBA4530. The sequence continues at coordinate 34,772 of NZ_DGMA01000005.1, forward strand.
CCCTTCTGCACCGTCATGTCGCCGGCGGCGGACGTGATCGTGACGGCAGTGCCCGGGAGATACGTGCCAGTGGCAGGCGCGTTCACTTCACGCGTTTCGGGGGTGGTGCGGTGCACGCCGCCACGGTAAATCTTGTTCCATTTCACAGCCATGATCGGCCTCCTTATTCCGGGACTTCGTCGAAGCGCGGCTTGCCGGAGTCGGCAACCTGGCCGTTGGTGATGGGCGCTGCCGTGCCCAGCGCCTTAAACATGGCGTCCAGGGGCTCGCCGGACAGCGCGTTGGCCACAATGTCGCCATGCACAGCGGCCACGGCCTTGCGCTTGTCGGCTTCTACGGCCTTGGCGTTCGCGGTCAGCGCGTCGGACAGCGTCTTGTGGTTGGTTTCCAGGCTCTCGACCTTCTCGGTCAGAGGCTTGAGTTGTGCCGCCAGGTTGGTGGCGATGGCTTTGCTGATATCGTTGGTCAGCTCGGCCTTTTCTTCAGCGGTCAGAGGCATATTGCCCTCCAGGGTGTTATCAGGCCGAGCCTGATGGTTGAAAACTCGTTTGAAGCTGTTCACCACTGTGGTAACCCACGATTCTTGGCGCACGACCGGTGATCCAACGTCATCGAAGACGATCTTTCCGCCTTCACTCGTGTAGCCGTAGACCTCGGATGTGCCTCCGTTTCGTACCAAGATTGCCTGGGTGTCAGTGAAGTCTGCGACCCACACGTAATCCTCAGTGACCGGGGCAAAGCGCGCCTTGGCGGCTGCCTGGATGCGGTTCTCGCGCTCACGGAAAGACTCACCAACCAGCGCGCCGGCATTCACATGAAGCGGTTTCGCTTGGTCAGCGTTGACCATCAAGCCCACACCCTGCTCTGGGGTGGCGGCGCCCGGCTCGTCAAGCAAGATGGCGTCGTGATCGATATCGTGGATCTTGGCGGTCCATTGATAGCCATCAGCGTTGACGGCCGGCTCACGCTCCACGAAGACGGCGACACTGGTGTGCACTGGCTCGCCCTCTCCCTTCTCCAACTGCTCAACGCGCTCAATGACGCGCCGGCCGCCCTCCGAGGTCTGCGCGACCTCCACGTCAATCCATTTTTCGGTGTAGACGCGGTTGCCGACCAGCTTTGTATTGCGGTTCCAGGCGCCGATATGCCCCAGGTTGATGCCTTCTGGGGAAAACGCCGACACGAACTCCCCATTTACGGTGGGGTGTCCCAGCGGAGCCAAAGTGCCCTCAAGCTTCTTGTAGTTGGCGACGATCTGGTCTTTTGGATATAGGCCGCCGTTCATGACCACGTCGAACGGCATCGTGTAGCTGGGGATCACGATGTGCTCCCGGCCGTTGTGCTGCTCGCGGCGAATAGACTTGCTGTTGACCTGAGTGCGGATGTTTACCTGCATCGGCATGGCTATTCCTTGTCGTCGGCCCACGGGCCGTTGCCTTTGTCTTTCATTACCTGGAAGTTCTTCCGCGCGCGATCAACGATGGCCGGCACAAGCGGCTCGCCCTTGTCGTCCACAAGGACCGACACCTGGCTGCACTTGCAATTGATCGCGTTGGCATCCTTCGAGTACCACTCCCGCGTTTCCTCGCTCGTGAACAGCTTTGCGTGGCGCCGCGCATGTGACTGCCGGGTGGTGGGGCTGAGCGCTGAGATGTGCATCAGCTTGGCCTGCGTCCCGTAGTCGTCCTGCGCCTGATCCTGTTCGTCCCATCGGGCGCGGCGCAGAGCCATCGGGACCTCAGTCCGCGCGATCCGGTGCCCGCGGCGAGCCTCGATCCCTGCTTGCTCTGTCAGGTTCCGGGCGATGTCGCGCGGGTTCAGTCCGCGCCCCAAGCCGTCCGAGAGGATGCGGGACATGTCCGCCTTGACCTGGCCGGACAAGCCTTTCATCTCCTCGAACTGGCGCGCGCGCACAAGGGACAGGCGTGCTTGATACGGCTCCGACCTCAGCAACGCTTGGAGGGAGTCTCGGCCAGCCTTGTAGGCTGGCGATTGCTGCCCCAAGTTGGCGAACTCCTGCGCGGTGCCGCGCTGATAGGCGACGCCCACGTAGGATTCAAAGAGCCAAAGGTTGCGCTCGCCACCTTCCAGCAGGATTTCATCGACAAGCCGGTCTGTCTCGTTGAAGACAGCCGACAGCAGCGCCTGATCAAGCCTGAACGTGTAGCGCTTGTTCACGACGGGCTCAGCCGGTATCCGGCCCAGCGCCTCGACGTAGCCAGCCCGCACCCGCCGCATGCGCCGGTCGAAGTCCTTCATCGCGCCCCGCTCCAGCCGATCCACCCCTGTCGGGTCTGCCTGATTACTCGGCAGGATCGGTGATCGGGCCATCGTCTTCCTCGTCTTCCTCGTCCGGTAGCGGCTCGCCATCCAGAGCGTCGTAGCCGGCTGCCTCGCGAATCTCGTCCGGGGTGAACACTTCGGTGCCGGAAGCCTGCGCGGTCTGGTTGATCTCGCTCATCAACTTGGCGTTTCCCAGCTTGTCCGCCTGGGTCGCCTCCGTCAGGTCGTCCCACATCACCGTGTATTCGGCGATTTGCTTGACCACGCCGACGCGGATCATGTGCGCCACCAGGTCGTGGATTTCCATCCCCAGGTCGGCACGCCGAGACTGGCAGCGCGCATTGAAATACTTCTGGTCTTCCGAGCTTGCGCGCTCGCCGGTCTGCATTCCCACAAGGATCTTGGTGGGAATGTCCAGCGCGGCGCCGGCCGTCTGCAGGTTGACGTTGTACGTCGGGCTCGGGTCGGCAACAGCTGTGACCAGCGGATTGACCGTCGCGCCCTGTGTCACCAGCAGGGCATCGTTGCCGCGGTTGACTTCCCGGGCCGCCTCGTTGAACCGGGCCTGGAGCTGGTCCAGCGTCACGCCATAAGCCTGGGCGATGCTGGCTAGGTCGACCTCCTTGTCATAGGAGACCGACAGTTGGCGCGATGCGTTCTTGAGGAACGATTCGCCCGAGCCGCCCTCGACCTTTTCCAGGCTGACAAAGGCGTTGTAGGCCGGTTCCAAAAAGCCGATCGCGTCGCAAGACGCGTCACCCAGGATGAACACGCGGTCAGGATGGATATCCACCTGGCGCCCGGCGTTGCCGTTCATCCCATGCTCGGTGTACTGCCACTTGGTGACCTGGCCGTAACCCTCGTCCTGAGCGTTGGTGTTGAAACCCGCAGGTTGCAGGCTGCCCGCCCAGGTGGGGATCATCTTGACCAGCTGTGAGCCCTTGCGCTTGATCGGCTCGTCCCACCGGCCACTGTCCCGCACTTGCAACAGCAGGCCGGAATATCGACCCACCAGCCGACGCTTGTCGGCTTCCGCAACCGCGCGCCAGAACTTCGGCGTGAATATCGGCTTGTTCCCACGCTCCCAGGCAGTTTCGTCGGTCGCGTTGTCCTGGTCGTCGCCCTCGATGACCCAAGGGTTGGTCTTCCAGCATGCAGAGGTGATCTTGCCAATCGCCCCGTGCGCGATCCCGCCGCGGCGATACAGCGCGTAGAAGTCAGCGAACCCGATCTCCTCGGGGAAGCCGTACTCACACCACGCTTGCGGGCGCTTGTTGTCGATCCCCGAGCCGCCAAGCAGGCCCATGCGCGCGCGGGCAATCTGCGCTTGGCTCAGTGCGGCGTTCACCGCCAACTGAAGCTGCGCGTCGTTTTTCGTGTCTGACATGCTCATTCCGATTTGAGAATCAGGCCGGGCCTGTCGTCGTGGCGCACAAGGTCGACGCTGGATCGCTCAGGGTCGCGCCAGACAGCGGTTCCCTCGGGTCCGGCGTTCTCAACAGCCACGGTACGCGCGCACGAGACGCACTTCGCCCGCACGACCATGGACTTGCCATTCGCGCGCTGCGTTAGCTTGAAAATCGCCATTACCGTCCTGGGAGAAGCATCCCGATGGGCTTGGCGCCACCGAGTTCCGTGAGTGCGTAGACCATTGCGTCCAGCCGGTCGGGCGATTTCTTCGCCGTGGCCGGGACGTATTCCATCAATTGGTTCTCGAGCAGGTACAGGCTACCCTGGTGGGCAACCCTTCCCTGCTCGTACAGCGCCGATATAGGCTCGGCCCGGGCGTACTTGCCTTTGCTGGCATGCACCCGGACGATCCGGCCCTTGAAGCCCGCGTTGCGCAGGGTTTCCTCAGCCATATCGCCACCCTGGTTCGTCTCGATGACGATGGCATCGGCTCGATGCTGGTCATAGGCGCCCATGGCTTTGGTCGCCCATCCATTCGGCGAGAACTTGCCGCTGTAGTCGCCGTCGACCGAGTACTGCTTGGCGTCGCCAGCGCCATAAGAGCTCGCAGCAACGATGCCAGTTTCGTCGCTCTCGTCGCTGTTTGTAGCCTGCGGATCGATCGCCACCACCGTACGATGTCGGTCATGTCGAATCTGCAGCGCGTGGGCTGCGGCTACCAGCGCTTCTGTCCACAGGGCGCCCTCAGCGTTGAACCGCCGGGGCCGCTGCATGTACTGCGCCTCGGCCGTGCGCCGGTGGGCAAACAGCGCCGTCCGGTGGGTCTCATTGTGCTTGTAGGGCCACAGCCAGCCATCCGGCAAGCCGTGTGCGATCGGTATCCCGTGCGTGTTCTCGCTGGGGTAAGGCTCGCTGCTGTCGATGATCACCGGCAAGTTCAGATGATGCCACTTCTCGCCCGACCCGCCCCGCAGCAAGTACCCGCTCAGGTCCTGATAGTGGATCCGCTGCATGATGACGACCATAGGAGTCGTCTCGATCGCCAAGCGAGACTTGATGGTCTCGTTGAAGCGGTCGTTGATCCCGCCCCGCACCGTGTCGCTGTAGGCGTCGTCCGGTTTAACCGGGTCGTCAATGATCAGCGCGCCCTGCCATCCCGGCTCCATGTGTCCTGCTCGAAAGCCGGTGACCTGGCCGGCGGCCGATGAGGCATACACACCGCCGCCATGCTCGGTCCACCACATGGCCTTGCTGTCCGCGTCGTCCTTCAGCGCCATCGGCCACAGTGCCTGGTATGCCTGAGACTTCACGACGCCGCGCGCGGTGCTTGAGTTCAGCAGCGCCAGGTTATGCGAGTAGGACAGGTGCATGAACCGGGCGCGGTTGTTCAGCGCCAGGCCGCGGCCGATCATGTTGATCGTTGCCAGCTCCGTTTTCGTGTACCCGGGTGGGATATTGATGATCAGCCGCGTGATCTCGCCGCTGACCACCCTGTCCAACGTGTCCTGAATCACCTTATGGTGCGGCGCGACAATCATCTTGTTGCCCATGCGCTGCTTGAAGAAGTACCGGGCGAAGTACAGGCCGTCCTCTTCGCACTCTAGCCGGCGGGCGTAGTCTCGCTGTTCAGCAGTCGTCATTGGCCAGCATCTCGCGGCGTGCCTGGCGGTATTCCTCTTTGCTCAGCGTGGCGATTTCCACGGGGCCGCCATTCTTGCCCGTGTGTTCCACCTGCTCCCGGAATGCCCTTACTCCCACGTGTCGGCCAAGCAGCTCAAGGTTCTTCACCTTGTCCGGCCACTTGATCTTCTTCAGGACGCCGACCATCTCACGTTCCTCGCCGCGGCCTTCGAACATCTCGCCGAGGTCGAATCCGGACAGATATCTGCGCCATACAAGGGGCCAGTCACAGACCGGCTTGAGCGACATGTCGTCGCGCATGATGTCCAGCACGTCCATCTGGTCGATCTCTACCAGGCGACGCAACACGTAGTCGGCGTCGGCTTGGACTCGCGTCGATCTCTTCGCCTGGGCTTCCTGTACCGCCAGGGAGACTTCAACATTCCTCAACAGGCGTTCGCCCTGCGACGAGGCAGTCTTCTGGCTATACCCCGCCCTGATCGCCGCTTGCGTGGCGTTGAGGTCAACGAGGTACTCATCCACGAAGCGGCGCTGCTTGTCTGTCAACGCCATCTGCTGTCCCTTGAAGCCAATTCAGCTAAAGTTACAAAACGTTATTTGAGGAGCTAGCATGCCAAGTTCAATGCCGGACGAAACGACGAACAAGAAAAGACGCAACCTGATGTTGACGGTCTCAGCCGTTCTCATTTCCGCGTTCTTAAAATTGCCTGTGCCTACGGCGATAGTTTCGGCAATGAACATTCCAGAACCAGAATCCACCGCATGCAAAATATGGGCTGTTGCGCTAGCAATTCTCGCTTATCAAGTCTGGCGATTCTGGACTGATTCGGATACGACGGTCAGTTGGAACAAGGCGAAGTCTGCCTACCATTGGTACAAAGGCATTGCGCTGGCCAAACTTCTGCATCGTGGGCTCAAGTCGGCCGTAAAAGGCAGAAAATTATGGCTGGACGAGCTCAAATGGGACAGCCATAACGACAGGCCGGGGCAAACTATGCAGTACGCGGGCTTCCTGTTTTCGTATCAGGACGAGACAGGCGCATGGGTAAATGCCGTCGAATCCCCTCGCGACAAGGGGCGCATTCGAGTTGCCTTTACAGCTCGCTACAAACCGTCCTCGGATGAGGTCGGAGCAATTGGCACCCTGGACTTCAAACTAGGTTTCATTAGCCGATGGCGGTACCGCGCGATTGCCTTGGGAGCGTCGTTCCTCCGTTCCGAAGGCATGCAGGATTGCACGGTCCCCGTCCTGCTTGCCCTTCCTGCCATCATCGTCTGCTTCATGGGCATCCACACGCACTGGCGTTGAAAATGTCTTGGGAAACGGGCCCGGGAAACCCTCAGATCGTCGTGCATAAAGAAAAACCGCCCGGAGGCGGTTGGCATCAAATTACTCTTCGGGGGTCGACAAGCGCACCCAGCCATCTCGAACTTCGTCCGCATGACCTGCGACTTGGGCTTTCCAGATACTCCCGTCTTCGGCAACGGCGACGATCACATGGAACGTTGCTCCGTCTTTTGGAGGCGCGACTGCTACTTGTACGAACTTCGGGGGCATGAAAATCTCCTAAGGTGATTTTGGAGACACATTTTCACACAATTGATCGAAAGGATCAGCAGCCGAGGGCGCTTTCTCTGATGTTTTCAAAGCGGCGGAAAGGGATGGAAACTCATAATGCCTGAACGAATTCGTATCCTAAGCTTATGCGAGGGGCTATTGCATTCCTTTAGGGCGCAAGAGCCCGGGGGAATTGTCCCACTTCTCGTCCCACTTTTGGCGGGATCATGTCCCACTTGTGGGACACGGAGTATTCTGCAAAGGAGCCTCGGCCCTCTGCAGGCGCGCTGACCTTGACCGATCCAGCGGCCACGAGCGCATCAAGCACCCGCTGCACGGCCTTCCTCGCTGCGTCCCGCTCGCGCGGCTCCAGCGTCCGGCCGCGGGTCACATGGCGCACCAGCTCCAGCATCCGAAAGCTGCGCATCGGGTAAGCACCCATCAAGTCCATCACTTCGTGCGCGTACTTCACGCCAGCCTCCTTTCAACCTGGCCGCGGAACAGGCCCAGGTAAAGCTTGTATTCGGTTTCGGTCAGGGCGACGCCGGTCGTGTTGGCGATCCATGCCCGCGCGGCCTTGCGCCGGGCCTTCGGATCCAGGCCGCCGAACTTGGCGTTCTTTTGCGGGTACTCGGCGATGATCACCATGCGCTCATGCCACGGCAGCCCCGCGTGCATGGCCTCCACCGCCAGGGCATGGTCATGGAGGATCGGGCGCGGGTCGTCCTCCCAGGACACGTAGGCCTCCATGTTGCCCACCGTCGCGCCAGACCAGGTCCAGCGGGCCCAGTTCCACAACAGGTCATCGCCCGTCAGCCTACTCATCGGCCACCTCATATTGTTTGCACTTCTGCCCGTAGGGCTTGCCCTTCAGGCAGCGAACCACCGTATCGCCGAAGGGCGACTGCACCGTGCGTGCGTTGGCGCAGCCGGCGCAGGATCGCTTGAGCGCGGCCTGCTGCCGGCTCATCACGACCAGCATCGGGTCGCGGAATTCCCACTTCTGCAGGTCGGCTGTCATTCACAATCTCCGCATGCCATGCGGTGAATAGGGCCTCTAATCTCCGCATTCATGCTCGGGCTCCTTCATTGGCTTGGAGGGTCAGGGCTACCCCGATGGCAGGCCAGGCGTGGCTAGAGACCCCGTACAACGGGCCAGGCTTAGCCTTTGTGCCGATCTGAGGGGTAGCGCCGCCGCCGGTCGGCTGGTACAGGTCGATGATGGCGCGGCGGACGTTGGCGTCCTTCGCCTTGGTGGTCCCGCAAAGGTGCATCTTCACGTCCTTGCGGTACACCAGGTGCACCGCCTCGGGGTCGTGCCAAGCTTGGACGAACCGCCCAATCCACAGACAGGTCTCGAAGACCTCCTTACCCACGGGCATCCCATAACTCGCGATCATTTCAATGGCGAGCCGCGTTGCGTTCACGCGGAAATGCGTGCGCTGCACGTATTCAAGAAGCTCGGCGTTCGGCATGACGCCAGAGTGGATGACGTCGTCCCGCAGCATCACGCACCACCCAGACTCGACAGGGCCGGGATCAATAGCGAGCGTGCCCACCAGGCGCCGCGCAGTGCCGGCCATCGGATCCAGTGCAACTTCCATCTGTTTCATCTCAGTCCCTCAACTGGCTGTATTTCGGTTTCGGCTTGAACTGCACGGCGTTGCGCGCTTCGATCACGGCTTGCTGATCCGCATCCATGAATCGAGAGTGCTGCCCCTGGAAGGTCAGGAAGACTTCGCCGAGCGGACCCATGCGCTGCTTGCGGATCAGGATCTCGGCCAAGCCCTTGAACGGGCTGTCTTCGTGGTAGTACTCGTCCCGATAGACCATCAGCACCACGTCGGCGTCCTGCTCGATCGCGCCGGACTCGCGCAAGTCGCTGAGGATGGGTCGCTTGTTCGGGCGTTCCTCGACCTTTCGGGACAGTTGGGACAGCACGATGATCGGGCAGCCCAGTTCGCGCGCCAGCAGCTTGATCGCCCGGGTGATTCCGCCCAGGTCCTCGTTCCGCGTGGATCCCTCGCCCTGCATCAGCTGCAGGTAGTCGATAACGATCAGGTCCAGCCGGCCCTGACGCTGCTTGACCTTGCGCGCCGCCAGGCGGATCCGAGCGACGTTGGCCAGGCTGGGATCGTCCGCGATGATCAGCCGCTGGTTCTCCAACTTCTGGATGGCGTGAGTCAGCCGCGGCCAGTCGCCTTGGTCCAGCTTCCCGGTTCGCAGGCGCTGGGTGTCGATGGCGCCGTAGCGGGCGATGGAGCGTTCGGCCAACTGGGCAGCAGCCATTTCCAGGCTGACCACCAGGGCGACGCCCTCATCCTCGGTCACGTTCTCGGCGATGTTGATCGCGAACGTCGTCTTGCCCATGGACGGCCGGCCGGCCACGATGATCAGGTCGCCGTCCTGGCAGCCGCTGGTCTTCTCGTCCAGGTCGGCGAACCCAGTGGCCAAGCCCGAAACACCGCCCTCACGTTCCCCGCGGGCTTCCAGCTGCTCGAGCACGGTCCGCAGCAGCGCGCCAACTTCAACCGGGTCGCGGCCTGCGGCGCGCGTGTCCGCCAGCGCCATAACCAGGCCGGTCGCGCGCTCCACCAGGTCGGCCGGGTCTGCTGTTTCCGCGAGCTCGGCGATGTCGTGGCCAACGGCCAACACGTCGCGGCGCACGCGGTGGGCACGGATAATCTCCGCGTAGCTGCGCACGTTGGCGCTGCTGGGTACGCTTTGGGCGATGGCGTTCAGGTAGGCCAAGCCGCCCGCATCCTCAGCCTGCCCGGTGGCCTGCAGCGAGTCGAAGACCGTCAGCACGTCGGCCGGCTTGCTGGCATTCAGCAGGCTGGACGCCGCGCCGAAGATCAGCCGGTGGTCGTGGCGGTAGAAATCCTCTGCGCTCAACAGGTCGCCCAGGCGGTCCCATGCGCGGTTGTCCAGCAGCAGGCCGCCAATCACGCCCTGTTCAGCGTCGACGGAATGCGGGGGGACGCGTACGGCGATGGCGTTCATGCGGCCTCCCGCTTGTCGTGAAGGCGCTGCGCCTGAATGCCCACCGTCGTCAGGCCGTAGCCTTCCTCCGCGTTCGCATACCAGAGCTTGTACCAGCCGTTCGAAACGCAGTTCACGAAGTGCTGGCGCCAATTGGCTTGCACCTTGTGCGCATCCGGGCCGCCGGGCAGGTGACGACGTTTGAACTCGAGCCACGCCAGGTTGACAAATTCCATCGGCAGGCCAGCGTCTTCGACGTACGCGAGCAGCGGCTGGTACTCGCTGATCGCCTTTTCGCCCGACGCCCTGCAATTCTCGATGAAGCCTTCAAACGATACGCCGGCGCCTTCAGTCGGAAACTCGTCTTCCCAGCCTGCGGCGTTCAGCCACGACGCAGGGTGCGGGATGTACTCGCCGGAATTCTTCGTCCACTGCACCGAGGTCTTGGCCCGCTCGATGGCATCCAGGATGGTCGCCAGAAGCTGCTCGCTCGGATTGATCTTCTCAAACGCTTTTTGGGCACGTCCCTTGGATTTCCTGTTCGGGTAGACAGCCCAGAACCGCGCAAACGCGTCAGCGATTGCGCAAGAGTCTTTTTTCTTTTGTTGGTTGTCTTTTGGAAAGTTGTCTTTTGTGTGTCCCGATTCGGGACTATCGACCCGTCCCGATTCGGGACTAGCAAAGTCCTGTTTCGGGACACCCTGTCCCATATCGGGACTAGTACCGGATTGGGACGCCTGTCCCGATTCGGTACTAGCAATTACCCATGCCTTGTAGTCCTTATTGATCCCCACTACAGACCCGTAAACCCCGGCGGTCTTCGTGATGACACGAAGCCCGGCCAGTTGATTCAAGGTGCTGGTGGCATGGTTACGGCTCATCCCGCACATCGCCCCAATCTGGGACGCGGAGATGTCGTCTTGCTTCTTGCCGAAGCCGTATGTCTTTCTCATGATGGACATGACCACCTTCAGTTGTCGGGCAGTGAACGGGAATGCCAGGATCGCGTCGTAAAGCTCATTCGCGATTCTGAGAAAGCCGTCTTCAATTTGAGGACCGTTCGCCATGGCTTAGTCGATGAGTCCACTCGGCGGGCGCGGCTTGGTGCGGAGCGCCTCGGCCTGTTCGATAAGGGAATGGACATCGTCTCGAGACAGGTTCTGGCAGATACCCGCGAGCTTTCCAGCGTTGAAGGACGCCGAGTAGTCTTTCGGATCGACCTCGGGATCAGCGACGGCCCAGCCAAACAGCAGGTCAGCGGCTTCGGTCCACATGTAGCCAGGAAGCCATGCGAGGATGTCGTTGATCCGATCCTTGGCTTCGTGATTCTCTTCGTGGCATGCGCTGCAAAGCGCCTCGAAGTTCTCAAGGTCGTACTCCCAGACCTTGCGGCCCTTGATGTAGCGCTTGTGGTGCACATGCATTTGCTTGTCCGCCTCGCCACACTGCTCGCACTGCCAGCCGGCGCGCTCCAATACTTGAAGGCGTTTCTTCTGCCACTCGGGGTGCTGATACTGTTGGAAAAACTCCACGGTGCAATCTCCGTTGCGCTCCACAAAAAACACAGCGCCAGGCCGGGTGGAGAAATCCGGCTTTTCGGGAGCTACCCTAGGCGTGTGCACACAACTCATTCGACGCTTACCAGCATGCGCAACGGCTCGATGGCCTTGCGATAGTGCAATTCGATTTCCGGGGTCCACTTGCCCAGCGCCATCAGTTCGGCGCGCGCCCAGTCGACCCACACCCACTCGCGATGACGACGCACGTCTCTGAGCAGCTTCCCGCCCTGGTCAAGATCGCGGTGGCATTCGGGGCAAAGCGGGAACGTGAGGCTGTCGCACGCCTTCAGTGCCATGCCCTTGGTGATGTTCGCGTGTGCCGCCTGGCTCGGTCCCTGGCGCCCACAGCATGCGCAGTCCAATGCGGCCACGTTGCGGCGATGCTGCTCGCTGCGCAGCAGGGTCGGCAGCTTGTGGCCCGGCGGGCGGTAGAAGCCCATGACGATCTCGACCTTTCGGCCAAGGCCTTCGCTGCGGTCCGCTTTCGCACGCTTCATGGGCGTCTTGCGCTGCAGAGTGGAGTTGCGAATCACGCGTCTCTCCCAAGGCTCGTGCGCGACCACTCGACGCCCTTCTCATTGCCGAAGGCGTAGGCCAGCTCGATCAGTTCCGTCAACTGCCGCACGGTCATCTTGCTCGTGCGCTGGCCCAGCAGGACCATGCCGCCGTCGATGCCCATTGCCATGCGCGTTTCACGACGCAGGCCGGCGGTCAGGATGTCTTTGACCTCTTCAGGCGTCACGGACACCAGCGCGCCATTCACGACGAATTGCACCTGGCGGCTGATGTCAGTCAGGATCGACCACATCATGTCGTTCTGCGCCAGAGTGCGAGTCCGCGGCTTGATCTCCACGCGGTAGCCTTCCGGCGCTTGGGAGCAAGCGTAAGCAGCATTGCGCCGTGCCAACGGATGCGACAGGACGAACACTTGCTTGTGCATTACTTCATCCCTTTCCGCGCGGCGCGGCGCGCGTTGCGGGCCAGGCGGAAGAGAAGCTTGATCTCTTCCATGGCATGGGACTCAATGGCGTCGGCATCCTTCTCGCAGATGACGCCGTCGGACATTGCTTCCAGGCCTACGCTGGTCAAGCTGCCGCCCTGAGCGGCCAGCTTCAAAAGCTTTGTCCGGATGGCAGTGAGCTCGTCTTCCCAGCCACCCACGGGCGCCGCTTCGATGCGCTCGGCAGCCAGTCCAAAGCGGTTGTTAAAGGCGAACAGCCAGCCCATGGCGTCCGGCCGATTCATGTCCTGCATCCACTCCGTCAGCAGCTCGGCCATTTCAACGCTTACCGAGTCGCCGTCGACGCCGCGCAGTTTCGCGCGCAGGCTTTCGGGGTGGATGGTCTTTTCGCGGCGCTCGCTCAAGAACTTCGCTGCGGCATTTACGCCACCGGGCGCGTTGCGCACTGCGGTGTACAGAACATCGCGCCAGTCAGTTTGGGAATATCGGCAGGTCATGCGTCACCTTGAAATCTGTGGCCTTTCAGCCTTTCACCATCTGCGCGCCGTCTATAAAGTTCGGCACATGGAAAACAACAACGAATCCAAACCCGTGACCCGAGCGCACCTTTTCGCGCGCATCGACGCCACCCTGCTGCCTCAGCCGCCTCGAGTGCCGGCACAAAGCGAGCCTTCGCAGCAGCAGAACGAGGAGCCGCCTGAAGCGGTCGACGCGGAATGACCGAGACGGAGCAGCTTTTGAAGAACGCGGCCGAAGTGGCCAAGCGGACGTTCATCGACCCCACCGAATCGGCAGTCATGGAAATCTTTAAGGAGCTGTGCGCCGAACGCGACCGCATGGAGTGGGCGACGGACGGGCGCGAAAGCGCGACGGTGCATTGACTTCATGAGGCGGTCGCCTCTTGTGCTCGTCGCTGACGCTTTGGCTTGCGGAGCACATCCCACCGAAAGCTAGGCAGCAGTTCTTCACAAAGCACGCCGGTCGCTTCCTCAATCAGCGGGCAATGCTCGGACGGGAGCGGTCGCTTGAGATTGACCCACTCATGAACGCTGACCGGCGTCACCTTGAGGATGCGAGCGAGGGCGGACTGGCCGCCGGCGATATCGCATGCCCGAGCGAGGGAATCGTGTCGTTTTTTCTTGTCCATGCCGCATTATTAGGCGTCGCCTAATGCTTGTCAATAGGAATTGCCTAATGCGGCAGCATAAGGCGAAAGTTAGGCAATGCTTAATGGAACTGACCTCGGAGCTGCCATTAAGGCAGCCATTGAAAAGAAGATCGCCAGCGGGGCTGCGCCTTCGCAAGCGGCGATCGCACGTCATTTCAATGTCAGACCACCTTCAATCCACGACTGGATCAAGAAGGGCTCCATCTCCAAGGACAAGCTCCCGGAGATGTGGCGGTATTTCTCGGACGTTGTAGGCCCGGAGCATTGGGGCCTCAAGTCTTGGCCGGATATGGGGTCGCCAGCAGCATTGGACCCGGCGCCCCAGAACAAGCCCTGGCCTTTCAAGACGATCCCCGAAGACCAGATTCACGAACTGCCCGAGTCTCAGCTCAACGCGCTCGAGGGAGCCATTGCGCTCGCAATCGCCCAGATGAAGCTAGGGATTCAGGTGTCGCCGCAGCCCGCGGCCCCGGCGAACAACGTCATTCCTTTGCGGGCTCACAAGCCTGGCGGCCTGGTCGACATGGACCATGCGGATGACCCCTTGCCTATGCGAATAGCTGGCTTGCCGCCGGCGCCCTGGGAAGGTGGCCAGACGACATTCGAAGCAGACCGCAATCCGAGAATCCGGATCAGCACTCAGACGGGCGTCATTGCGAACGCCGGACCGGGCGAGCCGCACGCCGCCAATGACAGGTTCGAGAAGGTGCCAGAACTGGCCGAGGTGCGTCTGGCCGCCGGCGATGGCATCGAGAACCACAGCGAAGACCAGACTGGCATGATCCAGTTCCGCCGCTCGTTCCTCAAGGCCGTGGGCGCGGACAACGGAAAGGCGCGTGTGGTGTATGCCAAGGGCGACAGCATGGAGCCGGTCATTCGGGACGGCGCCGCCCTGCTCGTGGTTCCGAACGAAAATCTGACCCTGCAGGACGTAGCGAGCGGCGGCGTGTACGCGATCAACTACGACGGCAAGATGCTCGTGAAGACTGTGACCCGGGACAAGCTCACTGGGCGCTGGGTTGCGCGCTCGTTCAACCCAGGCTACTACGACATTCCGCTGGAGAATGGCACGCCTGTGCGCGTTCTTGGGCAGGTAGTCTGGGCTGGCGCAAGGCTGCGAGACGACGAGGCGGGTCAGTGGGTGCGATCATGAAAAGAAAAAGCCGCCTCGGGATGGCGGCTTAATCGATCGTGTAGCAACACGCGGACCACCTCACCGGAAGTGGGTTTCCAAGTCCGCGACAGACGCACCACCTCTAAGCTCGTACTCGAGAGCCAGGTGAATGGGCACTTGGACTTCCAGAAACCCTTGCGGCTCACTATCGGCTTTTTTCAGTACCCACGCGGCGTCGCCAGATGGATCCCAGATCACCACGAAGTGCGCGGGGCCTTCGCTTTCAAAGCTGCGCCAACCAGCTTCCGCAAATAGATTCGCTGCTCCGCGGCGCCCAACTTTCGCTTGCTCGACAGACTTGAACGTCGCCGGTCGCCAGCTGTTCCTTTCGTGAACTGCCCGAAATTTAATCGGACGCGCTTTTCCTTTCGCCATGTCAGCTCCTAGCCCTGTCTCTGCTTGCTTGTTCGAGAATCTGAAGCTGCTGGGCTGCGCGCGATAGGGGCTTTCTTGGACTCCCTGAATCTCCCGCCCCTGCCTCCGCTACGGTCGGGGCTTCGGACGCCTCCAGCCACCTAAGCGCTGTCCCGATTCTTCCGAGCACCCACCAAAATACAGCTGCGCAAACTCCTGCGCCCAACCAAGCAAGAGCCGCCGGGCCGCTGGCAACCAGCGTAAGGCGACCGTAATTGTCCGGCGCGAGCGTCTTGCCAAATTCCAATGCACAAATGAACCCGGCGATGAGGGAGACAACTGCCATTACGAGGCAGACGTTCTCAACGAGACGACCCAGTCTCGGTAAACGATTTGCTGCTTGAGCCAACACGACCTCCAGTTACCAAACGCTTCCGCGATATCGAGCAACGACGCGACCACTACGTCCGCTGACGCTCCCTCGTGAAGAGGTGCCTACTTGCAGAACTCCTTCCAAGCCTCTTGGAAGGCACCTCGCTCTAGGTTCTTGTCTCCTTCGAACACGACCAGGTCTTTGCTGGCAGCGATGTACCGCTTGAAACCCGTGTACCCACCGAACGAGTTCTTGGCGTTCACTTCGCCACAAAAGCTCTTCTGATTCCGAAATTTGGCGGAATCCGGATCCTTAAGGGTCGCGAGTACAAAGTCCTTCGATACGCTTTGCCGCCGAATTTCGTTGATGTCCGTAGGGCCGGCAGCCGCGGCGATTCCTACGGCAAAGACACCCACAACTGCCACTGCGGTTCGCAACATTCCATTCTCTCCGAATAACACAGTCGTACATGAATGGTAGCGCACAGACACACGCTGTACCGCACTTAGCCCGCCAGCAGCGGGCTTTTTTGTTCCCATTCAAAAATTATTAGGCGTCGCCTATTGACACGCCATTAGGCGACGCCTAATATTCACCTAACGCAGCAACGCACCGCTTTGTGGCTAAGCCCGGCACCGCGACGCAGCGCCAACGCTCTTTAACAACCAGCAAAGCCATGGAATACGCCTAAGGCCGAGATCGGCCGGTAAGCGCAGGTGGCAATCCCCCACGCCTGAATGAATAGACCGGGGGCTATCACCGACACGCCTTGATCCCAAGTGGGGATCGCATAGGGCGTGCACGGGATTGAAGAGGCAGCGCACTACCTGGAGCCGCGATGAGCGGGAGTAGCCAGGGGAGCGTTGCCCCGGAATTTATCCGTCAGCCCGTTCCTTGAGCGCCGGCTGACGAATGAACAAGGAGGCCAACATGGCAAAAGTGACCGTAGAGGTTGATGTTGACCTCGGTGAGCTTGATGAAGATGCGCTGGTGGGCGAGCTGGAATCCCGTGGATACGGGGTGCACGAATTTGACCCGCCAACACTGGACATGGACTTGATGCGCCAGATTCACCAGCACCTGGCGATGAACCAGGAGCAGCAGGCGCTCGGAGTTCTGCGCCCCTATCTGCTAGACATTCTGGGGAAGGCGCTATGACTTTCTACGCGTTCGTCCATTCCCGCAGCGGACTGACCCGCCCCGTCCTGGCGGGCGAGTTCAAGGGCCGCGACCAGAGTGACGCCTACAACAAGGCCATCGCAAGCCCTGCCGTCAAGAAGATCGTCGGGCACCAGCAGACCCAAGACCTTTACGTGAGGGTCAACGACGCCCGCGACTACCGCAGCGCGGTAGATCAAGCGATGGCGGTGCACACACCGTGGCTCCGAACATCAGACGCCGCCGAAGCATCAGCTCAGCCCTAGGGCAGCAGCTGACACACCCCTACTGCCACCCCGACCGCCGGGGCCTGGAGACCACCATGAACCAGAACCGCATCAAACGCCGCGCCGCGCGTATCGGCGCAGTTGGCCAGGAATACCTGCTGAACGTGTCGAAGCTGCGCGCCGTGGTGCGCGACTACTCGCGGGACCGGCTGCCCGGCTACCGCGTGAACCCGGCGAACCGCCGCAGCGCGCAGGACGCCCTGTTCAAGGAGCGGCGGTTCTGGTTCGGCGACCGCTACAGCGCGCCGGCCAGCCCTGCAGCCCGTGCGGCCCTGCGCGTCGCGTGCGGCGTGGGCACGGACTTCATGGCGCTGCGCGCAGCGCTGATCCCCGGCTTCTTCCTCCGCCTGCTGGCGGCCCGCCGAGCGCCGGCGTCCTGGCTGCAGCCTACGAAAACGAAGGACGGAACTGACATGAACGCCCGCCAATGTTTCGAGCAGCTGCGCGACGACCCGACCCGCACCGCTCCGCCCGGGTCACTCCCGAACGAGTACGACGAAGACGCACCTACCGTGTCCCGCGCTTTTGCAGTCGCCGCGGTCCGAGCGTGCTTGTCCAACCAAACCGCCGGCGCCTTTGGCCTGTCCGCCCGCATCTGGGGCGAGAGCCTGTTGAACGCCTTGGCCGACAACCAGGCCGGCGCGGCGCTGGTGATCCTGGCGGCCGACGCATGCCCGCGCATCCAGTCGTTCGTGCAGGGCGAGCTGGAAGCCTACATCGAGAAGACCGCCAACGCGTTGCTGGCGGAAATGGACCCGGACGAGCTGGAGGAACACCTGTGATCGGCTTTCTCATCATCGGCGTGTTGTGGATCGTCGACGCCATCGTCGACACGCGGAAGCGCCGCACATGACTGCCGCCGCCCTCCTGGGCCTGTGCGCCGCCCTTTACCTGATCGGCCGGCTTGGCGATGCGCTGATGCGCGCGCACGCCCGCCGCGATTCCTGGAGCAAAGCATGAACAAGATCGATGACGGCGGCCCGGCATTTCCCTTTGTTGAGCCGGACACCATGGTCAGTGTGGCCATCGGCATGTCCCTGCGCGACTACTTCGCGGCCAAGGCCATGCATGGGTGGCTTTCCAGCTACGGCCCCGGCGACAAGCACCCCGTCGCCGCCGGGGATGCCGATTCCGTGGCGCAACGTGCCTACGCCATGGCCGACGCCATGCTGGCCACGCGAGGTGCCCAATGATCCCCCGCCTCCTGCGCGCCATGCGCCAGCTTGATCCCCACGAATGGGTCGGTGCCGTCTGCGCCGTCGTCTTCGTGGGAGGCATCGTCGCTGCCTACGGCGACCGCCAGCAGCGCGACGAGCAAGCCCAATCCACCCTCACCGCCTGCGAAGGCTGCGGCAAGACCGCGGTCGCCGCGAAGGACTGACATGACCGAAGCAACCCAACTTGCCGAGCTGCCGCCGGCGGAAACCGCCCTGGACGTCTACTCCAAGCCGGGCGGCCTGGATCCCTGGCTGGACAAGATCCGCGCCGAAGTGACCGGCCACGTGCCGGACCTGAAGACCAAGAAAGGGCGCGACGCGATCGCCAGCTTGGCCTTCAAGGTCCGCAAGGTGAAGACCGCTCTGGATGGTATCGGCAAGGAGCAGGTCGATCGTCTTAAGGAGATCCCGAAAAAGATCGACGCCGAGCGCAAGCGCATGCGCGAAACGCTGGACGCGCTGGCTGATGAAGTCCGCGCGCCGCTGGACCAGTGGGAGCAGGCTGAGGAAGCCCGCCAGCAGCGCCACCAGCGGGGAATCGAATGGTTCCGGCTTCGCGCCGATGAGAACCGCGACCTGGATGCGGACGAGCTGCGCGCCACCATCGCCGATGTGCAGGGCCGCGCGGTGGATGAATCCTGGGAAGAATTTGAACCCGAGGCACATCGCGTCAAGGCCCGCGCGCTGGAGGCGCTGCAGCAGGCTCTGGCCGCGCGCGAGAAGCACGACGCGGACCAGGCCGAACTGGCGCGCCTGCGCGCTGAGACCGCGGCGCGCGAGCAGAAGGACCGCGAAGAGCGCATCGCCCGCGAAGCCGAGGAAAAGGCCCGGCGCGATGCAGAAGCTGCAGCGCAGGCTGAACGCGAAGCGGCCATCCGCCGCGAGCAGGAAGCCAAAGCCGCAGCGGAGCGCCGCGAACTTGAACTGAAGCTGCAAGCCGAGCAGGCCGAGAAGGCGGCCGCCAAGGCAAAGGCCGACCAACTCGCCGCAGAGCAACGCGCGGAGCAGGAACGCCTCGCAGCCATCGAACGCGAGAAAAAGGCAGCAGAAGAC
Source organism: Achromobacter sp. UBA4530 (assembly GCF_002388205.1). NCBI lineage: Bacteria > Pseudomonadati > Pseudomonadota > Betaproteobacteria > Burkholderiales > Alcaligenaceae > Achromobacter > Achromobacter sp. UBA4530. Next base: position 53,950 of record NZ_DGMA01000005.1, read on the forward strand.
GCGCGCCAGGCGGAAATAAAGCGCCAGGCGGACGCGAAGGCAGCGGAAGAAGCCGAAGCCGCCCGCCGTGAAGCTGACAAGGCCCACAAGGGCAAGGTCAACCGCGCCGCCTTGGATGCGTTCGTCGCCGGCGGGATGCCCGAGGACTGCGCCAAGCAGGCGGTCACGCTGATCGCCAAGGGCCTGATCCCCAACATTCGAGTCACCTATTGAGGACGCCATGAACGACGTTATCGAAGCACCGGCGCGCGAAGTCGCCGCACCCATGGGCGGCCCGGCCGCCAACTCCCCGATGGGCATGATGCTGGCGGCGCTGAACCAGGGCGCTCAGCTCGAGCAGATCGAAAAGATGATGGATCTGCAGGAGCGCTGGCAGAAGGGAGAGGCCAAGAAGGCATATGACACCGCCTTCGCCGCGTTCAAAGCCGAAGCGGTCAAGATCATCAAGGGCAAGGATGTGACGGACGGCCCACTGAAAGGGAGGTCCTATGCAGAACTGCATGACGTGGTGAACGCAGTCACGCCGGCGCTCTCGAAACACGGCCTGTCGTCGTCCTGGAAACTCACCCGGGACGAGAAAGACTGGATGGAGGTGACCTGCTATTTGCGGCATGTTGGTGGTCACGAGGAAAGCGTGTCCATGGGAGGGCCGCCTGATGCCGGCGGCGCCAAGAACGCGATCCAAGCCCGCGCCAGCACCAAGACCTATTTGGAGCGCTACACGCTCAAAGCAATCACCGGCCTGTCTGAACAGAACGACGACGACGACGGCGCCGGCGCGGAGGACGCTGCCTTTGAGCTGCGGGACGAGTGGATCAGCAAGATGGCCCAGGCGGACAGCCTGGACGCCGCCGTATCGACTTGGCAGGACGGCTGCAAGGCCATCGAAGCGACCAACAACCTTGCGGCGTTTGCCGCGTTCAAAAAGGCCTATGCCGACAAGCGGGCCATGCTCAAGCAGGAGAAACAGTAATGGGTCTGATCTTCCACACCGCCCCGCAGGGCTCGCAGGAATGGCTGGACGCACGCCGCGGCGTCATCACGGGCAGCCGCTTTAAGGACTGCCGCGACAAACTGAAGGCTGGCGGCCCGTCGAAAGACTGCCGCAAGTATGCAATGGATGTCGCCCGGGAGCGGGTCGGAGGCCGCCCGCCAGAGGTCTACGTGAACGGCGCCATGCGAACTGGCACTGAACAGGAGCCCTTCGCCCGCGCCGCCTATGAGGCGAAGACCGGCAACTTCGTCGAGGAGGCAGGGTTCATCACGACGGACGACGGTCTGTTCGGCGTGAGCGTGGATGGCCTCGTCGACGATGACGGCATCATCGAAATCAAGACGATGGTGTCGTCCGACACCCTGTTCACCGCTGTGGTCGACGGCGACATCAGCGCCTACATCGACCAATGCAACGGCGCCATGTGGCTGCTGGGACGCAAGTGGGTGGACCTGATTCTGTGGGCACCCGACCTGGAACCGATCGGCCGGCAGCTCACGACCATCCGCATCGAGCGTGACGACGATGCCATCGAAGAACTGGAAGACGACCTGATGGAATTCGAGCGCATGGTCTCCAAATACGAACACCTGCTGCGCAAGGAGGCCGCGTAATCATGGCTCAACTCTTCGGCTTGGCCCGCATCGGCCGCGATGTTGTCGTCCGTCACACGCAGAACGGTGAACCGGTGGCGAACCTGGCGCTGGCGTTCGCATACGGCAAAAAGGACGCCGACGGTAAGCGGCCGACTCAGTGGGTGGACGCCTCACTTTGGGGCCAGCGCGCGGAGACGCTCGCGCCGTACCTCACGGTCGGCGTCAAGGTCAGCGTCACCATCGACGAAGTGCACATCGAGACCTACGAGCGGCAAGGCGGCGAACGCGGCGCCAAGCTGGTTGGACGGGTTTCAAACATCGAGTTCGGCGGCGCGCCGGCGCAGCAACAACCGGCCGCCGCAGAACCGCCGCGCCAGCAAAGCCAACCCGCTCCGCAGCGCAGCGCGGCCCAGCCCTCCCAGGCGTCGACCCTTGCCGACATGGCGGACGATGTGCCGTTCTAGGCACGGGGTCCTGACACGCACCACCACGGCCGGCGCGGCGCTGCCCGCCGGCCACCTATACCGAGAACGACATGCCCAAGATCATCGACGTCATTGTCCAGCACTCACCCTACGGCGGGGGCAAGCCGCATTATTGCCTCGTCGTGGACGTCATGCCCAAGAAGGTCTACACGCGCTACGGCCAATACTTCATCGCGCACGATGACGGCTTCTACGATTTCCTGTCCGGGCGCGCTGGCAAGGGCGACGCGTTCGCGGGCCGCGAGTTCCACATTCAGATTGACGACGGCACCACCTTCCACTGCCAGGGTCAGGTGTGGTCGTCCGGCCATGGCGGCCATGTCGCTGAGCGCACGGTGGAGGTCGGCATTGCCACCCTGGAAGAGCTGGGCAAGTGCTACGTGTTCTTCGGCGGCACGGTGTCCGCCGCCAAGTTGCAGGCCTGGCTAGACAGCAACACGCCCAGCGGCAACTACCGCAAGTACGACCCGAAGCACACGGTGGAATGGCTGGACAGCGTCTTCACATCCGGCAGCCGCCCGATCGGCATCAAGCGCGCCCGCCAGTTGCGCCGCCGCGGCGTGCGCATTTTCAAAGACGACGCCGGCCGCCGTAGCTGGTCGCCCTACTACGAGCGCCGCAAGGCCGAGATAATCAAGGCGAACGCGCAATGATCCCCGCCATGAACCGCCAGCAGCGCCGCATGATGGAAAAGCAGCAGGCCCGCGTGCGGGCCACGCGTCGACCTGATCGCCCGGCCCGCCTGCCCATGCTCATCAAGACCCAGCAGACCCTGGCGCCGCTGGAAGCCATCATCGACCAGATGGAGCGCGACGGCACCGTGACGGTCGACCCGCGCGGCGTGCCGGTATTCCACTGCGTCTCGGACGGCGAGTGGTACGCCAGCGCTCCGGCGATTGCGGGCATGGCGGACTTCTTCGACATGTGGGCGACGCGGCACGGGCGCGAATTCAAGGCCACGGCGCTGCGCCAGCTCGCCAAGCGGCTGGACGTGGGCATGCCGATCGACGGCCCGCTCATGGCCGCGCTGCACGCCGAGATTCCCGCGCTTCGCCGCATCGGCGCCGGGCTGACGCAGGCCGACGCGTCCGACCTGCTGCGCCAGACTCAGATCCTGGCCGAAATGGAGGCCCGCCCGTGATCCCCGACTACTGCGACCCGCTGGACGACGCCGCCGAGCGCGCCTTTCACCGCCGGATGCTGTGGCGCCTGGGTGCATTAACGGCCGCCGCGCTGGCCATCGTCCTGTACTTCCTCTATCCCATCCTCACTGGAGCGTGAACAAATGACCCAACAATGGAAGCCTATCAGCAGCGCGCCCAAGGATGGCAGCCTGATTCTGCTGGGTTGCCCTGACGAAAGACCTGATGGCCGTCCTGCGCTTAGCTTGCCTGGATACTGGCTAAAGGGCTGGGGAGATGGCCCGGACGATATTGGCCAAGACGACGGATGGGTGGATGTTCAATACACCGACTTCTATCCAGGTCGGTCGTTCGGAAGCCCGGATTACATGCGCAAGGGTAGCCAACCCACGCACTGGATGCCGCTGCCCGCCGCTCCTGGAACCCCTCCCGCCAGCGCACAGCCCGAAAGCATGCGCGAAGGGTATCCGCACGACGACCCGCAATTCATCGCCTTGTGCCGTGAGCATGACATCCTAGGTACTGCCATGCAGGGGCTGGCTGCTGTGTTCTGGCGTGCTGCCAGCGCACAGGACGATGCGAAGGACGATTCCATTGCACTGGACAAGCTGGCGGACTACATCGCCGACAACTGGCCCGACAAGAAGTATGGGCTGGAAGAAATCTGCCAGCGGCTGAACGCGACGTGGCCGAGCGCATTCATGCCCGCTCCCGCTGCTGGCGATGATCGGGACGCGGTGAAGGTGGTTCAGTCCCTGCCGCGTTACTCCTTCGGCTACAAGACCGACGAATGGGGAATGGGGAGCTACTTGACCGGGTTGCCGCGAGACGACGGCCCGTATCTCCTGCGCGACGAGGTTATCGCTGCCCTTGCAGCCTCTCAGCAGCAGGAGGGGTAGGCATGAGGTTCTACGCGAGGGTCTGGCCGCAGTCCGGATTTGGTAGTCGCACTCTGGCTCCAGAGTTTGTTCAACGCTCGTCTGCAGCGGATATCGACGAGGAAAAAGCCGAGGCATGCGCCGAAGACTACTTCCGCAACCACGACGGCTTTGAGGCCAATTGGCCGCTCACGTTCGCCATATTCGACGGCTTCACCGGCCCTGAGATTGGGCGGTGGGAAGTCGCTCTTGAATACGAGCCTTCGTTTGCAGCCTATCAGCAGCAGGAGGGGTAGACATGGACCAGATCGAAGACAGCGGTCAGTTGACGCTTCTGGATTCCGCCGCACCGGATGGGTGCGGGACCGAGGATAGCAACCCCGGTATTGGAAAGGGTGCGGTAGCGACGCACCACGAGTCGGCTCAGACGATGGCGCATGACGGCTCTGCGAGCGGCGTATCCGCTCAACCGTCTCCCAAGATTGCAGAGCTTCTGATGATGGGTCCGGACGAGACGACGCCTATGCCGTCATTCGATGCTACCAAGGTATTCCTGCGTGAATACTACCTACATAGCCGGTTCGAGGGCCGTGATGGCCCAGCCTGGAGCCGCAACTATTCGGACGTGGTGACACGCAGCAAGTTGGAAGATCTGACCATCCACGCCATCACGGGCGTGAGCATGTACGACTGCAACCGTGGCCGTGCTGTCTGGTTCGATCGCTCTCTAACCGTTCTGAATCCTGATGAAGCGCCGGCGCAGATCCAGAAGCACCCGGGCAACCTCACACACATCTACGGACAATCGCTATGACCACCCACACCTCCGCCCCGGCACCGAAGGGAGCCCTGTTAACCACAGGGCAAATCCTGAGCCTGGAACGTCGCAGCAACATGACCGACGACGAAGCGTTGCGCTTTGGCCGCGCCATCGAATCCGCCCTGCTGTCCAAGCTGCGCGCCCCGGTAGCCGATGAGCGGGTGGCGCTGTCGCAATACGATTATCAAGCCCTGTTCGACGCCATCGGGAAGGCCGTCAAGGTTCATCCGAATTTGGCCATCGAAATTTCGGTACAAGCGTTCCGCGCCGCCCTGGCAAGCGCCCCTGTATCCGGAGAGGCACAGCCAGTTGGCTACGTGGAGCATTCGCGCGAATACAACTTCCACGCATGCCCCGTGATGACACGGGTTATCGAATACCCCGCGCTCAAAAATTTGCCCAACGGAACCAAGCTCTATGCCGCGCCCCAGGCCAGCGAGGCAGTGCGCGATGCTAAGGACGCGGAACGGTGGCGCGCATTCGAGCGAGCATTGCACACTCGCATCCCCGGACCCGGGCATGGCACCAGAATCAAGGTTGTGGCGATTTGTCCGATGTATGGCGATGAAAAGGACGTTTCAGACGTGCGTGCGCTGATTGACGCCGCCCTGTCCGCGCAACCGGGCGCGCAGAAGGAGCAATGATGGGTAGCCAGATCACCGCCTTCATCCTGCCGCCGGAGTTGCCCGGCGAGCAGTGGAAGCCCAGCAACGGCACCGTGGGCTATTCCTTCGTCGCACACTACTGCGGCGACTGCGAGCGCAACCGCGACGACGACTGCGACATCCTGTCGCGCTCTTTCCGTGGCGAGGCCATCGAATGGCGCAGCACCGAAGAAGGGCAGTTCTGCATGGCGTATGCCCCGCTGGGAGAGCGCCTGCCAGAAGCGCCCTGCCCGCACACCAGCGCCCTGGAGTTGGGCGCGCAGAAGAACGGAGGCAGCGATGCGGGTTGAGCAGATCGGTATCGCCACCCTGTACCTGGGCGACTGCAGGGAAATCTTGCCGACGCTACCTTCTGTCGACGCAGTCATCACCGATCCGCCCTACGGGCAGGCCTACAAGGTCAACACATTTTACAAGGGTGGATCGCGAGAGTCCTCAGTCGTGCAGCGCAACGGCAAGACCCTAAACGTCCTGCCCAATCTACACGCCGAGATAGACGGCGATGACGCACCGTTCGATCCGTCGCACCTGCTCGATCTCGCGCCAACCGTCCTGATCTGGGGAGCGCACAAGTTCGGCCATCTGCTGCCACAAGGCCGCACGCTGGTCTGGGACAAAGTGCCGACCGGAAAGCTGCGCTCCCAGGGGGACGGTGAAACCGCATGGACCAACGTTAATCCCAATGGTCCCCTGCGTGTCTTTCGTCTGCTTTGGGACGGCCTTTGCGTGGGCGACGGTGCCCGACACGAAGTCACTGCCGGCCAAAAGAGGCTTCACCCGATGCAGAAGCCAGAGATTTTGATGCGCTGGTGCATCGAGCAAGCTGGATACCCACGTCGGCTCGTCGACCCATACATGGGAAGCGGATCGACAGGCATAGCTGCTGTGCAAGCCGGGTGTGAGGCGTTCTATGGCATCGAATCACAGGTCTCGTATTTCGACATCGCTTGTCGGCGCATCGAAACTGCCCAGCGGCAACAGCACCTCTTTCCCATCGAAATCGAATCTCTGGCCCACCCCGACCACAAGGACGGAGGCGCTTGACTCATATATAGCGCATATCCCGCTACTGTGAATCATTAACGAGACAAACATGACCAAAGACGAACTAGAGCAGATAGCCACCCGCGAGGCGCACTGCAAGTCCTATGGCTCTGCGGTGACGCTCAGTATTGGAGAGCGCGACGAGCTGGTGGCGCTGGCGAGGGATGGGATGCTCCTGCGGGAGAAATTCACCAGTGGCAATGCGATACCGGTCGAGCGAATAACTGTGCGGGCCGAGGAATTGGCGAAGGAGGGAGCGTGAAGGTATCTGAACTGGAAGGCACGTTGCTGGACGCTTGGGTAGTCAAGGCGCTGGACGGATATCGAGGCCCTTACCAACTGGTCAAAGATGGGCGGCCAGAGAAGAACTGTCTGATTTTTCCTGACGGCGTTCCATTCCGGGCTACCACTGGCAACCTCATGCCTTCGTCCGATTGGTCGCACGGGGGCCCGATCATCCAGGCCGAGCGAATCAGTGTTTATGCCCAAGTTGACGAAGGCAACCTATTGCACTGGGTCGGAGTGGTCGAGCAGATGCAAACCGCCCGGCGCGGTTGGCTCGGGCCCACGCCATTGGTCGCCGCCATGCGCGCCTACGTCGCCAGCAAATACGGAGAAGAAGTACCCGATGACTGACCAAATCCAGCGCGTGCTGGAAGTAACCCGCAATTGGATGCCCGCCTAGCGCGGGCTTTGTTTTGGAGGCGATATGCTGACCCTTACCGACAAGGAAATCGGCGAGATCACCGCTCGCCAGCGTCGCCCGGCCCAGATGAAGGTCCTCAAAGCGCTGGGGATCCGCTATCAGGTCAGGCCCGATGGCTCTCTACTGGTCTACCGTCGATACGTGGACAAGGGCCACCCCGATACAATCCCGTCTCGGGAACCGCAAATGAGGCTGAGAAATGGGCCGTCCGCGCAAATCTGACAAGCATTTGCCGCCCTGCGTCTATGAAAAGCACGGCGCTTACTACTACGTCAAAGCCGGGAAGTGGACTCGCCTGGCGGCGGATCTGCCTGCCGCTTTGGCCGAGTACGCACGTCGGTTCGATAACCCGCGTGGAGGCATGCCGGAGCTTGTGGAAAAGGTCCTGACGCACATGTCTCCGAAGCTATCGAAAAACACCATCGATCAGTACAAGATCGCTGCTGCGCGGATCAAAGAGACGTTCGCTGAGTTCGCTCCGGACCAGATCCGGCCGAAGCACGTTGCCGCGCTCAAGATGGACATGTCCGACACGCCAAACATGGCGAACCGCGTGCTGTCGTTCCTGAAGACGGTTTTCAGTTATGCCGTCGAATGGCAACTGGTCGACAGCAATCCTTGCGTCGGGATCCGCCGTCATGCCGAGGGAAAGCGCCAGCGCTACATCACGGACGACGAATACGCCGCCATTTACGCGAAAGCAAACCCGCGGATGCAGGTCATCATGGATTTGCTGTACCTTACCGGGCAGCGCGTCGGGGATGTGATCGCTATCAAGCGAGCGGACATCAACGACGAGGGCATAGCGTTCGACCAGCAGAAGACTGGCGCGAAACTGCTGGTCCGCTGGACGCCAGAGCTACGGGACGCGATTGCTCGGGCAAACGCTCTGAATGGTAATGTGCTGGCTCCCACTCTGTTCCGCACCCGGTCCCATACTAAGGGCGCACCTTCCTATGGAGCCACCAGGGACCGATGGAAGGAAGCAGTGGAGGCTGCCGGTGTCAAAGACGCCAACATTCATGACCTGCGCGCCAAATCCCTGACGGACGCAAAGCGCCAAGGCAAGGACGCGCAATTGCTGGCTGGCCACACGACCGCCGCCATGACTGACCGATACATCCGGCTGCGTGAAGTGCCTGTAGTTGATGGCCCCACGTTCAGCCGCCAAGCAAAGAAAACCGCCTGAGTTTTAGACTGTCTAATATAAGCATGTCGCAAGTCATTGATTCACAACATACTCCCATGATGCAACAGTACCTGCGCCTCAAAGCCGAGGCCGGGCCGTTGCTGCTGTTCTATCGCATGGGCGACTTCTATGAAATGTTCTACGAAGACGCCGAGCGCGGCGCGCGGTTGCTTAACCTCACGTTGACCAAGCGGGGCTCGTCCAACGGCGTGCCCATCCCCATGGCCGGGCTGCCTGTGCATGCCATGGAGCAATACCTGGCGCGGCTCGTCGCGATGGGCGAGTCCATCGCCATCTGCGAACAGATCGGCGATCCCGCCGCCTCGAAGGGCCCGGTCGAGCGCCGTATCGTGCGCATCGTGACCCCCGGCACGTTGACCGATGACGCCCTGCTGCCCGCCAAGGCGGACCGCGCGCTGGCGGCCATTTTCGTCAGCGGCAGCGCGCGCGCGCCGCGTGCCGGGCTGGCCTGGCTGAATCTGGCCAGTGGCGAGTTCCGGGTGACCGAATGTGCGCCGGCTCAACTGGAATCCGAACTGCACCGCATCGCGCCGGCGGAGATCGTTTGCGCCGACAGCGCGGAGTTCGATTTTCCGTTCGAGGGCGCGCGTTCCCGGGTGCCGGATTGGCACTTCGAAAGCGACGGCGCCCGTGCGCATCTGCTGGCGCATTTCAAGACGGACACGTTGGCAGGCTTTGATATTGAAGACATGCCAGCCGGCATCTGCGCGGCGGGCGCCCTGCTGCGTTATGCAGCGCGTACGCAGTCGCAGGCGTTGGCGCACGTGCAGAGCCTGTCGGCCGAGCGGCCCGGGCAGTTCGTGCTGCTGGACCCGGTCACGCGCCGCAATCTGGAACTGACGCAGACGCTGTCGGGCGAAGACTCGCCCACGCTGTTCTCGTTGCTGGACGGTTGCCGCACGCCGATGGGTAGCCGTCTCCTGCGCCGCTGGCTGCATCACCCCTTGCGTGAAAACGACCAGGCGCTGGCGCGTCAGCAGGCCATTTCGGCGCTGCTGGCCGGGCGCATGGACGTCGAGCAGACCTTCGGCTCGGCGGGACTGCTGGAAGCCCTGCGTGCCTCCTTGAACGCCTTTCCCGATATCGAACGCATCGCGGCGCGACTGGCGCTGCGGTCCGTGCGCCCGCGCGAACTGGCCAGCTTGCGCGATGCGCTGCAGGCCCTGCCGGCGCTGGCCGATCTTGTCGAGCCCATGTCGGCCTCGCCGCGCATCGGCGAACTGATCTCCCACCTATCGGTGGATCCCGCGCTGGCCGCGCTGCTGGTGCGCGCCATTGCCCCCGAGCCGGCCGTGGCGATCCGAGATGGCGGTGTGCTGGCAGCCGGCTTTGATGCGGAACTGGACGAATTGCGTGGACTGGCCGCCGATGGCGGCGACTTCCTGGTCCAGCTCGAAGTCCGCGAGCGCGAGCGCACCGGCATCAGCAATCTGCGCGTGGAGTTCAATCGCGTGCATGGCTTCTATATCGAGGTCACCAAGGGCCAGACGGCCAAGGTGCCGGAAGACTACCGCCGCCGCCAGACGCTCAAGAACGCCGAACGCTACATCACCCCCGAGCTCAAGACCTGGGAAGACAAGGTGCTGTCCGCGCAGGACCGCTCGCTGGCCCGCGAAAAATGGCTGTTCGAGCAATTGCTCGACGTGTTGGCCGAACACGTGCGCCCGTTGTCGGACTGCGCCGCAGCGCTGGCCGAACTGGACACGCTGGCCGCCCTGGCCGAGCACGCGCAGCGTCACGACTGGGTCGCGCCCGAACTGTCCGAGCAGGCCGACATTGACATCGACGCCGGCCGCCACCCGGTGGTGGAGCGCGCCATCGAACGCTTTACGCCGAACGGCTGCCGCCTGGATCCGGCGCGGCGCATGCTGTTGATCACCGGCCCGAACATGGGCGGTAAGTCGACGTACATGCGGCAGGTGGCGTTGATAGTGCTGCTGGCGCGCATTGGCAGCTTTGTGCCTGCGTCGCGTGCCCGGATCGGGAAGATCGATCGCATCTTCACGCGCATCGGCGCGGCCGACGATCTGGCGGGCGGACGCTCGACCTTCATGATGGAGATGACGGAGGCCGCGGCCATTCTGTCGGCCAGCACGCCCAACAGTCTGGTGCTGATGGACGAGATCGGCCGCGGCACGTCTACCTATGACGGCCTGGCGCTTGCGTGGGCCATCGCCTGCCGCCTCTTGTCGCACAACCGCGCGCTGACGCTGTTTGCCACGCACTATTTTGAATTGACGCGTCTGCCCGCCGAGCAGGCCACGGCGGCCAACGTGCACCTGGCCGCCGCGGAATCGGCAAGCGGCATCGTGTTCCTGCACGAAGTGCGCGAAGGTCCGGCCAGCCGCAGCTATGGGATTCAGGTGGCGCAGCGCGCGGGCGTGCCCGCCGCGGTCATCCGCCAGGCGACACGCGAACTTGAACGCCTGGAAGCGCAAGGCGCCCCGACGCCGCAGCTCGGCCTGTTCTCGGCCGCCGCCGAGGCCGACGCGCAGGCGTACGCCAAAGCCGAACGTTCGGACGCCATCGAAGCGCTGGACTCGCTGCGCGAGGAGCTTTCCGCCATTGACCCCGACAGCCTCACCCCGCGCGAAGCGCTGGATGCCCTTTACCGCTTGAAGAAGCACCTCCAATGAACCTCGACCACCCGCTGCCGCTCCTGGGCAATCAAAGCCCCAACGACTTCATGCGCCGTTACTGGCAGAAGAAGCCGCTGCTGATCCGCCAGGCTATTCCGGCTTTCAAGCCGCCCGTCACCATCGCGGCCATCAAGAAGCTCGCGCGCCGCGACGACGTGGAGTCGCGTCTGATCTGGCGCGAGAACGGCGAATGGCAGATGGAAAACGGCCCCTTCGCGCGCCTGCCCAAGGATAACGAGGGTGATTGGACGCTGCTGGTGCAGAGCGTGGACCTGCATAGCGATGCCGCGGCCGAGCTGATGGCCTTGTTCCGCTTCATTCCGGACGCGCGCCTGGACGATGTGATGATCAGCGTCGCCAGCCACGGCGGCGGCGTCGGTCCGCATTTCGACAGCTACGACGTGTTTCTGCTGCAGGCCGCGGGCGAGCGCGAATGGAGCTACGGCCGCCAGAAGGACCTGTCGCTGGAGCCGGGTCTGCCGCTCAAGATCCTGAGCAACTTCCAGCCCGAGGAAAAGGCGGTGCTGGCGCCGGGCGACATGCTGTACCTGCCGCCGCAGGCCGCGCATGACGGCATTGCCATGGGAGACGGCTGCATGACGATCTCCATCGGTTTCCGGGCGCCGACGCAGGCAACATTGGCGCGCGGCCTCCTTGAAGCCGCTGCGGACCAGGTGATGGCTCGCGTGGGCCTTCTGGGCGGTCCCTATGGCGAACCCGCCCTGCCCGGCCCCAAGCTGTCGGCGGTCTACCGTGACCCGGGCCAGCCGGCGGTGGACACGCCCGCGGCGCTGCCGGACGGACTGGTGGCCGCCACGCTGGAAACGGTCGAAAAGCTGCGTTTTGACGATGCCCTGGCATCGCGCTTCCTGGGCTGCTGGCTGACCGAGCCCAGCAACCTCAGCGTGTTCGATGCGCCCGAGGGGTTGGATGTCGATCTGGAAGAAGATTGGCCCGCGTCCGGCCGCCTGGTGTTGGATCGTCGCAGCCGCATGCTGTATCGCGGCAAGCAGCTTTTCATTAACGGGGAAACGGCCATGACGCCCGCCGACGTGGCGTTGCGCCTCTTGGCCGATGCGCGTAGCCTGGATTGTGCGCATCCCGCTTGCGCCCGTCTGTCAGAGGAAGCGCGCGCCTGCCTGGCGGATTGGCTGGACTCGGGTTGGATTCATTACCGCCCCGAGTAGTATCTGGAAACCTGAAAGTATCCGTGTCGCACAGAAAGAAATCAGGTCTGTAAGCCGGGTCACATCAAGAAAGAGATAACACCAAGCTGAAAGGTTTGTTGCTTTTGGGATGCCACCGCTTTAACTTTCACACGCGATCGGCATGAACCTTCCTGTAGCCTGAATTCTGGTTTCCCCTAACGGGGTTTCAAGAGTCGTCATCTACAGGAGTTCAAATAATGATGAGCAAAACCTTGATTATTGCCTCGGTGCTGGCCGTCGCGCTCAGCGCTTGCAACAAGAAGGAAGATGCCCCGGCACCGGCGGCTAACCCCACTCCCGGCGCGACCACGCCCGCTCCTGGCGGCACGCCGCCGGCATCGCCCGCGCCGACCCCTGGCACGACGCCCGGCTCTGGTTCGACCACCCCGGGCGGCTCGACCACCCCCGCGTCGTAAATCTTCAGGCACGAACCCCCGCCCTGAAAGACGCAAAAAAAACCCTGGCATGTCATGCCAGGGTTTTTTTGTGCCTTGCCGCGGCACGCTGAGCGTGCGCGGCGAGGTCGTTTCAATTACATCTTGTCCTTCAGGACGCTCAGCAGGCGCTGCGCCGTCGGGCTGTTGTCAGGCGAACCGTTGGCGTCCAGTACCGAGACGGTGGTCTGTTCGCCGTTGCCCACCAGGTGGATGCGGTACTGGGGCGCCTGCGCCTTCTTGTCGCCGGAGAACATGCGGCTGAAGAAGCCGGGCTGTTCCATCTTTTCGCCGGTGTCCGTGTCGACATAGCGAACGAAGTAGTCGCCAGCCGAACGGTCGCGGTCTTCGACGGCGAAGCCGCCGCCGTCAAGCGCCACGCCGACACGGCGCCAGGCGCGGTCGAAGGATTCGCTGACGATGAGCGACGCGCCCTGCGCGCGGACGTCCTGCTGAACAGCCGGACGCTGCGGCGAGGCTTCCGCCTGCTGCACCAGCCTGCGGGCGTTGTCGACGTCGGTGCCCAGGTAGACCATCATGCGCGCCAGCATGGCGGCGTTCAGGCCGGGGTCTTCCTTGCCGTTCTGCCACTGCACCTGGGCGCCGTCGGAACCGACGCGCTTCTCAAGCATCTGGCGGTGGCTGACGTAGATTTCGGTGTGGCCGTTGACGCGTTCGACGCGGGTGCGGAATTTTTCGCGCTCGCCGCTATCCCAGGCCGTTTCCAGCACGGCGCCCAGGGCTTGGCGAAGCCAGCTTTCCGGGATCTTGGCGCGGTTCTCGGCCCAGTCCGTTTCGATCAGGCCGGCACCAGGGTTGTTGGTGGCGACGGTAAAGCCGCTTTCGGTCCAGAAGTCGATCAGGCGGGGGAAGACCTGCTCGGGCGGACGGTCCACCACGAGCCAGCGCAGGTCGCCGTCGCGCTCGACACGCATGTCGGAGCGGCTGGGCAGCACGTTGCTGGTCTTCGGGGCGCTGGCCTGGGCCACGCCTTGCTGCTGGAACTCAGAGAAGGTGGTGGAGCCGGATGCCGGCGCGCGGTAGCGGGGGTCGCTGTTGGCTTGCGTCAGGTCGGGCGGAATGCTCAGGGGCTCTCCGCGTTGGTTCACTGCGCTCTTGTAGTCGACCGATTCTTCATTGCCCAGGAATTGGTTGACCTCGGAGCACCCGGCCAGCAACACCAGAGACATCAATGCCGACAAACCGGCATGACGCTTGTTCATACGTTTCCTCACGATATTTAGAGCAGTCCCGTTTCCTGGAGCGCGTTGCGCACCGTTGCGTGATGCGGCGCGCTCAGTTCGACCAGTGGCAGTCGGTAGCCAAGCGCGCTGCGGCCCATTTCGGCCAACGCCCACTTGACGGGGATGGGGTTGGCTTCAACGAACAAAGCCTTGTTCAGACGCGCCAGGAACGCGTTAAGTTCACGGACCTTCGGCACGTCGCCCGCCAGGGCGGCGGCACAGAGGTCGCGCATGAGCTTGGGCGCCACGTTGGCCGTGACGGAAATGTTGCCGCGCGCGCCCAGCAGGATAAGAGCGGCCGCGGTGGGATCGTCGCCGCTGAAGACCTGGAAGCTGGCAGGCGCCTCGCGGAGGAGCAGGCCGCCGCGGGCGATGTCGCCAGTGGCGTCCTTGATGCCGATGATGCCCGGCACCTGCGCCAGACGCAGGATCGTGTCGTTGCTCATGTCGGCAACGGTACGGCCCGGCACGTTGTACAGGATGGTGGGCAGGTCGACGGCTTCCGCGATGGTGCGGAAGTGGCGGTACAGGCCTTCTTGCGACGGCTTGTTGTAGTAAGGCACGACCGACAAGCCCGCGTGGGCGCCGACCGCCTTGGCGTGGCGCGTCAGGTGGATGGCTTCGTCGGTGGAGTTGGCGCCCACGCCAGCAATGACCGGAATGCGGCCGGCGGCGTGTTCGACGGCAACGCGGATCAGTTCCGCGTGTTCTTCCATGGAGACCGTGGGCGACTCCCCGGTGGTGCCCACCACCACCAGCGCGTCGGTGCCTTCCTGGACGTGCCAGTCGATCAACGACCGGTAGGCAGCGTAGTCCAGGCTGCCGTCGGGTTGCATTGGGGTGACCAGGGCCACCATGCTGCCCTGGAAAATAACGCCTGCGGCGGTAGCAGGGGATGCCATAGATTCGGGCTCCAAAACCCCGCGGCGGGATTGCCCCAGGGCCTGATTCAGTGAAACCGCTGAGTTTAACGGATATTGGGGGGAATCTTACAGAAACCACTGAACGATTGTCGTTCCCAGCCCGAGCACCGGTTGCATCAATAACCAGAGCACATCGGTGACCAAAAGCACAATGACGATGATCAAGCCATACGGCTCGATTTTCGAGTATTGCCAGGCCAGACGATTGGGCAGCAGGCTGAACAGGATGCGTCCGCCGTCCAGGGGCAGGATGGGCAGCAAGTTCAGCGCCATCAGCACGAGGTTGACGTTGACGCCCGCCACCGCCATTTCGAACCAGAAGCTTTCGTGCAGGCCGCTTTCCATGAACAGGCGCAGCGACAGCGCCCACAGGATGGCCATGAACATATTGGCAGCCGGACCGGCCAGCGCCACCCAGGCCATGTCCTTTTTGGGGCGGCGCAGGCGGCCGAAGTCGACGGGAACCGGCTTGGCCCAGCCGAAGAGCAGCATGGAGCCGCCGATGAGCTTGGAGGCCAGCAGGATGGCGACCGGCACCAGCAGCGTGCCGACGGGGTCGATGTGCCGCGCCGGATTCAGGCTGACCCGTCCGGCCTGGTAGGCGGTCGGATCGCCCAACATGCGCGCCACGTAGCCGTGCGCGGCCTCGTGCAGGGTGATGGCGAAGATAACCGGTATCGCGTAGACCGCAATGGTTTGGATGATGTCATTCATGGCGAACCGGATTGTAGATGAGCCACGCCCGCGCGCGGCACGTCTCGTGCATCGAGGCGAGGGGTGAAATCAGACAAGTCCGAGCGTGGCGGGATCGCCGCGGCCCAGGCGCACGACAACCGGCTCGTCGGCCGTGAGGTCGATCACCGTGGTGGGCGCCTGCGGGCACGCGCCCGCATCGATGATGGCGGCCAGATCGTGGTCGTAGCGCTCGCGGATTTCCTCGGCGTCGTTCAACGCCTCGGTTTCATCCTTGGGAATGAGCGTCGTGGACAGGAGCGGCGAGCCCGCCTGCTCCAGCAAGCCCAGGAGGACGGCGTGATCCGGCACGCGGATGCCGATGGTCTTGCGCGATGGGTGCGATACGCGCCGCGGGACTTCCTTGGTGGCCTCGAGGATGAAGGTCCAGGGGCCAGGGGTCGCGGCTTTCAGCAGGCGGTACTGCTTGTTGTCGACGCGGGCGAAGTGGCCGATTTCAGCCAGGTCGCGGCATAGAAGCGTGAGGTGGTGGCGTTCGTCGAGTCCGCGCAGGCGGCGCAGTCCATCGGCGGCGCTTTTGTCGTCCAGGCGGGCGACGACGGCGTAACTGGAGTCGGTGGGCACAGCCACCAGGCCCCCGTCATTAAGCCATTGCGCGGCTTGCTTGAGCAGCCGCGGCTGGGGATTTGCTGGGTGAACGGAGAAGTACAAAGCCATGGGTTTATCCTAACATCCTTGAAGGCCGCTCAATTGCGCGGCGATGCAAAATGGCGGTATCGCCGATCCGCCCCGGAGAACGAATATGCGCCTTGGAAATTCGCGCCAGAGCAACAATGTGGAAGACCGCCGGTCGGGCGGCCCGCGAATCGGGGGCCGCGGCACCATCGGCATAGGCACGATAGTACTTGCCCTTGTCGCAATGTACTTCGGCGTGGATCCCCGCGTGGTCCTGGACATGGCCGAGGGGCCGGCGGTGCAGGAGCAGGCGCCCGCCACGGCCCCGCCGGCCAACGATCCGCAGGCCGTCTTCGTGTCCAAGGTGCTGGGCGAAACCGAGGACGTGTGGAATGCCATCTTCCAGAAGGAACTGAACCGCCAGTACGTCGAACCCAAGCTGGTGCTCTTTCGCGGCGCTACGCCGACGGCCTGCGGCACCGGCCAATCGGCCATGGGGCCCTTCTACTGCCCTGGCGACAGCAAGGTCTATATAGACCTGTCGTTCTTTGACGAGCTGCAGAACCGGTTCAAGGCGCCGGGCGATTTCGCGCAGGCGTATGTGATCGCGCATGAAGTCGGCCATCATGTGCAGCACCTGCTGGGCATTTCGGACCAAGTTGACCAACTGCGCCGTCGCAACCCGTCGCAGGCCAATGCGCTGTCGGTGCGGCTGGAGCTGCAGGCGGACTGCTTTGCCGGCCTGTGGGCGCAGCGCGCCGATGCGGCGCGCAACATTCTTGAAGGCGGCGACGTCGAAGAAGCGCTGGCAGCGGCCACCGCCATCGGCGACGACCGGCTGCAGAAGCAGAGCCAGGGCTACGTGGTGCCCGATGCCTTCACGCACGGCAGTTCCGCGCAGCGCGTGCGGTGGTTCAAGCGCGGCCTGGAAAGCGGCAGCATCAAGCAGTGCGACACGTTTGGTGCGACATCGCTGTGACGGCAGATTCGCGCTGGACGCCGGCGTCGGCATGTCATCATTCCAGGCCGGCCGCCCGCTTGACTGTATATCCATACAGTCAGCCAACCCCTACCGTCTTCATCTTGTAAGATTACGCCCCCTCGCAATGCTGCGCGCGCGTGTTTATCTCCGCGGCGCGGCGGGCGCAGCGCACGCCACTCGCAGGTTTGCCCACGCGCCCTCCAAGACCCTTTATCTGTTTCCATGGCCAACAAGTTCGAACCGCTGATCACCGTTGATGAGGTGCAAGAGATTCTTGCCGAACCCAAGGAAACCGCGAAGCCCATCGTCTGGGTCCCGAAGCCGGCGGCGGGCAGCGCGCAGTGGATGGAGTTCAGCAGCCCTTGCAAGATCAAGGGCGACGTGCGCGAAGACGTGATCTTTCGCGTCATGTACCGGGGCGCCCGCACCGCCGTGCACGGCCAGGCCACCATCTTTCTGACGGAAGCGTTCTGTGCCAGCCTGTTCGTCGGGCCGCACCGGGTGTACGGGGTGGACACCGACGACTCGTTTCACACCAGCCTGGTGGGCGCGGACCGGCCGCAGTACCGCAAGCCGCTGGCCGACCGCAGCCATGAGCACATCTGGGTCGAGGAAGGCGAAGGTTATGCCGAGCCCGTCGTGCCCGCGCTGGACACCATCGCGGCGCTGATGCAGTATTTCCTGCCGCGAGCGAACCTGACGCTGGCCGGCGGCTTTGCGCATCCCCTCAAAGGCCGCCAAATCGAACTGATCCTATGAGCAATTTTCTGGAAGCCTCCGGCTGGACCGTCCTGCCGGCGGGCGAACACGCCATCCGCGCCGTGTCTCCCATGACGCTGGGCCTTGACGGCCAGCACGCCGCCTTTTTCATCGCGCATCCTGACGAGTCGTCGTTCTACCTGACCGACGCCTGTGAGACCGCGATGCACGCGTCGAGCTTCGGCATCGAGGTAGCGGCCAAGCGCATCGACATCCTGAACGAGACGCCGGGCGTCACCCTCGCCCACTTCGACCGGTCGGGCGCGATCGTGGCGTCGGGCCCGAATGAGCAGTTGCAGGAAGCGCTATGGGACGCGGTAAAGCTGGCGATGGCCCTGTCGTTTCAGTGCGCGAAGTGGATGCCACGTTTCAGCCAGCTGCGCTTCCGCGCCCAGGTGGGACGCGCGCTGGCCGAAGGCGTGGGCGTGAACCGCATGGTCAAGGGCGCGCGCGCCAAGGGCAGCAGCGGTCACACGGCGGACTTCGCGTACGCGGTGCGTGCGGCGGGCAGCACCGCCCTCACCTACATCGAGCCCATCGCCCTGAAGGCGGGCAAGAAGATGGACTGGACGCAGGTCTATCAGACTCACGGCAAGATGTCGGACGTGAAGATGGCCGATGCGCGCAACTCGCGCATGGTGATTCTGGAAGACGGCGCGTCGGCCGAGGAATTCAAGAAGGCCGTGACGATCCTGGAGCAGTCCGCCACCGTGCAGACGCTGGCCAAGACGCGCGACTGGCGCGAAGTGTTTTCGACGTAGCCGTCAAAAGTCAGGTGGGTCAGGACGGCAGATTGGTCAGGCCGTCCACGATTTCGCGGCCATGCAGAATGGCCGCATGGACGGCCTCGCGCGGGCTGTAGACAAAGCCACCGCCGGCAAATTGCGGTACGGGGTATTCGTCGCCGCCTTCAAGGATGGCGCCTGCCTGCACGACCATCACCGATGCGATGAAGACAGGGCCGCTGGATTGCGCCGGAACTTCGATAGCGCCGCTGCCCCGGGAAACCTTGGCCGTGAGGCGGTATCCCTTGTAGATCAAGTTGTTCTGATGCACTTCGGTAGTCCTCTATCTGCCGTCGAGCATACTCCGTGATTCGATGACAATCCGGATAAGTTTTGTAACCCAAGCAGAAAATGGAAACACTGTTGCGCTGCCGCAAGCGCGTCCCCGTTTCTCAACCGCTGGGAATCAAAATGGCCATTTTGCCGAGAGTCAGCGTGGACGCGGCTTGCGGGGCTGCACCGCCCTTTAGCGGTGCAGCATCAACAGCGGTTTCCGGGGATTTACCCTAGGCCCTGTTGCGAAAGTGCATCCTGGGACACTTTCATCCCTGTCATGCGCATGTAATCGTCCAGCCGCCAGCCTTTACCGAGCAGGATCATGCGGGTATGCAGGTCGTCCCGCACGGCCGGACTGACCTCACTTCCCAGATACGTGAGCTGCTTGCTGCGCAGGTCCACGAAGCCCAGCACATAATCGCGCGCCAGCCCCATCCACAGACGATGCGCCCCCACCGACTGACGGGCGCCGCTTAGGATGCACAAACCCGCATCCAGCGCCCAGCGGTACACCGCGGTGGCCAGTCCCATGCCTTGGTAAGGGGCGGCGTACTTGGAATGCGGCGCGCGCACGTAGGGATCGGCGCGCCGCCCCACTTCGATCAGGCGGTTGAAGACGGTATAACCCGCCAGCCGGCCGCGCCGCACGTCCACCACATACACGTAATACTCGCCGTCGGCCTCGCGGTAGCGAAGCACAATGCCAGGGATATCGGTCTTGACCTCCGGCAATCCATGCAGGCGGTCCATTGGACGATTCATGCGGTTGTGGATGGCATCGAGTTCCTTATCCACTTCTTCGGGACTATGGTTAACGTCGATGCGCAATTCCGTCACGATCGACATGACGTGACGGAACGCGTGCAGGGCCAGCGTAGGCAAGGCCACCTCCTGTACAGGGTTGAGAAGCTGTCCGCGAGGGACGGGACGTAAAAAAAGCCGCATCCGCGGCTTGAAAGGTTGTGTGCGGGTGCACCGCCGTATGGGGCGGTATGGATGGGGCGAGGCGCGGAAGAAGCGATCAGGCTGCTGCATGCGCGTCCCTTTGGGCGGCGGGCTGGTCGCCGGCAAGACCGAAGAAGGCCGGAAACTGGCGTTCGCCCTTGGCCGTGATGCGCAGCGCGCGTGAGTCCAGATCCTTGCTGATCCAGCCGCGCGCCAAGAGCGCATCGAGCAGCGCGGCGCCCAGTGCGCCTCCCAGATGCGAGCGCCGCTCGCTCCAATCCAGGCACGCGCAGGCAAAGCGGCGGCGGCGCTGGCGCGCTTGCGCGGCATCAACGCCCACCTGCGCGAGCGACGCCTCGCCCAGCGGCGTCAGCAGATAGTCGCGGCCGTCCGGCGTCAACCAGTGCCGGGCCAGCATCGCATCGTGAATTTGCACCGCCAGCGTGCCGGCCATGTGGTCGTAGCAGGTGCGGCTGTCGCGCAGCGCGGAAGGCGTCGTCGGCTTGAATGGGGCGCGGTCGGCGCCCGCCACCACCAGCAGCGCCTCCAGCGCGTGGCCGACGTCGCCGCTCGCCAACCGATAGTAGCGATGCTTGCCCTGCACGGCCATTTCGACCAGCCCCTGATCGCGCAGACGCTGAAAATGGCTGCTGGCCGTGGACGCGCCGATGTCGGCGGCCGCGGCCAATTCCGTGGCGGTGCGCGCGCGGCCGTCCAGCAGCACGCATAGCATGCGCGCCCGCGCGGGATCGGCAATGGCGCCCGCCACGGCGGACAGGTTGATGTCGGCGAACTCGGAATCCATGATTCGGTATGGACCAAAGTGTTGTGTGCAGGACGTAAGCATACTTCGACTCAACGAAAACAACATCCACGCCATCCCATGCCTGCTTCCCCTTCCTTTTTCGGCTGGAAAGTCCTCTACGCCACCTTCATGCTCGCCATTTTCGGCTGGGGCGTCGGCTTTTACGGGCCGCCGGTCTTCCTGCATGCCGTCGTCCAGCGCACCGGCTGGAGCGTCGGGCTGGTGTCGGGCGCGGTCACCCTGCATTTTCTGGCGGGCACGGTGGTGGTGGCCAATCTGCCGCGTCTGTACCGGCGCATCGGCGTCGCTCGTACGACCGCAGGCGGCGCGGCGCTGTTGGCGCTGGGCGTGGCGGGATGGGCGGTGGCGCAGGCGCCGTGGCAGCTTTATGCCGCCGCAGTGGTCAGCGGAATGGGCTGGGTCACGCTGGGTGCGGCAGCCGTCAACGCGCTGATTGCCCCGTGGTTCGTGCGGCGGCGACCCGCCGCGCTGGGCATGGCGTACAACGGCGCCAGCGTCGGCGGCATCGTCTTTTCGCCGCTATGGGTGTTCCTGATTGCGCAGGCCGGCTTCGCGCAGGCAGCCCTGTGGGTTGGCATTGCGATGGTCGCCGTCATTGCCGTGCTGTCGCACAAGGTGTTCAAGGTGACCCCACAGCAAATCGGCCAGGCGCCGGACGGAGATTTGTCGGGCGGCGTGCCGTCGGTCGGCGTCCCGTCGGCCGGCTCATCGTCAGACGGCTCATCGTCAGACGGCATCCAGTCTAGCGGCACGCCCCCGGCCACCGCCCCATCGCGCGCCGCGCAGGAAAGCGCCGCACCGCCCACGCCAAGACTTGCGATCAAGCTGCGCCAAGACCGGGCGTTCGTGACGCTGGCCGCCGGCATGGCCTTGGGGCTGTTCGCCCAGATCGGTTTGATCGCGCACCTGCTGTCACTGCTGGCGCCGATCTTGGGTGCGCAGACGGCAGGCCTGGCGATGGGACTGGCAACGGCCAGCGCCATCGCCGGCCGCTCGCTCGTCGGTTGGCTGATGCCGCCAGGGGCCGACCGCCGCAAGATAGCCTGCGCGGCATACGCCGTGCAGATTGCGGGATCGCTGGTGCTGATGCTGGCCGCCGACCATGCGTGGGCGCTGTGGACGGGCGTCGTGCTGTTCGGGTCGGGCATCGGCAACGCCACGTCGCTGCCGCCGCTGATCGCGCAGACGGAATTTTCCCGCGAGCAGGCGGCACGCGTGGTGCCGCTGATCGTCGCGCTGTCGCAAGGCGCGTATGCCTTTGCGCCCGCGGCATTCGGCGCGCTGCGCACGTGGCTGCAGCCTTCGGGATTGACGCTTCCCGACTTCCTGGCTGCGGCCGCCTTGCTGCAAGCCGCGGCCATCGCATGCTTTGCGGCCGGCCGGGGCGCGCACGCCAAGCGCTGCGCGCCCTGATGCCTCAGGCGCCTTTGCCGCGCCGGGCCACCAGGCCGGCCATGACCGCGTCGCCGCGTTCGCTGACCAGGCCTTCGGCGACGCCCTCGCGATCCGCCGCGTTGCGGTTCTGGCTGACCTTCCACTTGCCTTCGATACGGGCAATGGGGATCTCGACGCCGATAATGGCGCGCATCTGCGCGGCAATGAAATCGGCGGGTGCCTCGTCCAAGCGCCACGGCTGGACGCGCGCCTTTTCCTGGCTGTCGGTCAGCGCCTCAAGCTGGGCGCGCAGCCAGGCCGGATCGTCCTGGATCACCGGCGTGCCCCACACATGCACGGCCACGAAGTTCCAGGTCGGCACGACCTTGTGCGTTTCCGCCTTGGTCGCGTACCAGGACGGCGTGATGTACGCCTGCGCGCCATGAAAAGCCACCAGACACTCGCGACCCGCGGCCAGCTCGGCCAACTGCGGATTGGCGCGCGCCACGTGCAGGCGCAGGACGCCATGCTCGCCTTCGGGATACAGCAGACAGGGGATGTGATTCGCCATCAATCCGCCCTCTCCGCTGGTGAAGACAACCCCCAGCGGGTGGGCGCGGATGAACTCGTGCTGGATTTCCAGCGAATCTTCGCGAAAAGCGGACGGCAGGTACATGGCAGCGGCGCGATCAGTAGGGAGGAAAACGACAACATACCGCGCGCGTGGCACCACTGAAAGAGCCACACAACCTGCCTTTCATGGAGCCATACGCGGCGCAAACCCGGAACACCGCCCGTGCCCGTCCGGCCGCTATTGCCGGGATCGACCGTACGCCGCGTTCATGCGCTCGCGAGCCTGCGTTTCATGCGCGAAAGCGCGGTCGTAGTTTTCCAGGCACCCTGCCGTGGGATTGGGCCACTGGATTGCAGCGATTGCGTCGGTCAGTTCGTCACGTGCCCGCTGCCATTCCTTGACGGCGGCATACCATTCGTTAGCGGTGTCCATAGATACTCTCCCCCTTCTATGTGCACAGGCCAATCGTAGCGCTGGCCAACACCAGCGAGACAGCGTTTTCGCATGGCCAGATGGATGATGTGGCGGCGACGCAGCGATGCATTGCGCGAGCGAAAAAATTGCCGCGCCGCGCCGCGGTTCAGGCAGATAATTTCCAGCAAGGATCGTGCCGGTTTTGCGCCTGCCTGCCGTGGGCGCCGTTTTTCTGACAAGGGAAAAAGCCATGAAGCCCAACCTCGCACTGCGCGCGGCCTGCTGCGCGCTCATCGGACTGGCCGGCTGCACCAATCTGCCCAAGGCCAAGGACTATTCCACCGCGCTCGGCGAACCGCAAAGCCAGCTTCAGCAGGATCCCAACTGGAGCGGCGGCCGCATCTGGGTCAGGCCAGGTCCGCCGATCGGCAGCCAGTTCGACAAGAAGCTGCTCATGGAAGACGTCACCTACATTCCGGGCGACCGGCCGGACGAGCTGGACTTCCGTGACGACGCCGAGATGCGCCAGCGCGTGCTGGCCTACATGAACGCGGCCCTGCGCCGGGAGTTCACGCAGGCGGGCTATCAACTGATCTCCGCGCCAGCCCCGCGCTCGGTGCGGCTGCGCGCCGCCATCACCGGCACCTTCCGCAACGATCGCGATCCGCGGCCCGGCGAGTATGTGCCCATTGGTTATGTGCTGGGCCAGACTGCCAAGGCTGCAGGCCTGCGCGACCAGTCGGCGCGGCTGCTGATCGAAGCCTCGGCGCGCGATGCCACCACCAACCAATTGCTGATCGCGTCGTTGGGCGCAGTCACAGGCAGCAATTTGCCGGAAAACCGCAAGCCCACCGCCGCCGACGTGCAAAGCGCCATCGACGACTGGGCGCGCCGGGTCCGCGAGCAGTTCGACCGCATCTGGGTCGGCGAAATACCCAAGACCAAATGACGCGCGGCGGACATTTTCCGCCTTCATATCACGATGTGATGAATATTGACGTCAACCCTCACTTACCCAGGGCCGCCGGCTAATGCTACTGTTCCGCCTGTGCAAGGAGTACATGCAATGGATCAGAAAACGAAGCCCTGGGCATTTCCCAAACCCCACCCCGAAAACACGCCACGCGGCGAACGCAACAAACAAGAGTTCGACACGCCGCCCAAGGAAGAAAAACCCGCGGCCAAACCGCGCGCCAAAAAGCAGACGCCTGCGACCGGGCGGGCGCGCCCGTGAGGCTGGCGGCAAAGGTCTGTACGGCAGCGCTGGCGGCGCTGTCCGCGGTGTCCATGGCGGCCGCCGCCGCGCCCGACATCCAGACGGGCGACATGGTGTTCCAGCAGTCCCGGTCAGCGCAAAGCCTGGCCATCCAGCAAGCCACGCACTCGCCCTACAGCCACATGGGCATGATCGTGACGCGCCAAGGCCAGCCCTACGTGCTTGAGGCCGCGGCGCGCGTCAGCTACACCCCCCTCTCTCAATGGACCGCGCAAGGCGAGCGCGGCCATTACGTCGTCAAGCGGCTGCGCGACACTTCCCTGCTGACGCCCGACGCGCGTGATCGGCTGGCGAAGGCGGGCGCCGCCTACGTCGGCAAGCCCTACGATCTGGTATTCGCCTGGTCCGACGATCAGATCTACTGCTCCGAACTGGTGTGGAAAATCTATCAGCGCGTACTGGGCGTGAAGGTCGGCGCGCTGGCGCCGCTGAAAAGCTTCGATCTCGCCTCGCCTGCCGTGCAGGCCAAGATGCGGGAACGCTACGGCAAGAACATTCCGTGGGAAGAACCCATCATCTCCCCGGCCGCCATGTTCGAGTCCGACCAACTGGTCACGGTAGGCACCTTCTGATTGCAGTGCGCGGCGCAACCGCCGTCCAAGGAGCGCAATGACGGTTTCCATCCTGCTGGGCATCGCCATTGCGCTGGAAACGGGCTGGGGTGCGCTGGCATTGTGGATCCGCGCGCCGCTTTCATCTGCATGGAAATTGGTCGCAGTGCTGGCTTGGGTGATGTTGGCATTGGCGGCCATCGCCGGGCTGGTATGGCCGCGTTGGTGGCCGGGCCTGGTTCTGCATGGCGCGGCGCTAGCCGTTCTGCTCGTGTGGTGGCTGCGCATCCGCCCGTCCAACGACCGCCCCTGGCTTGCCGAAGTCGCCCGCCAAACCCACGGCGTCGTCAATGGCAACACCGTCACGCTGCACAACGTGCGCAACTTCGACTGGCGATCGCGCACCGACTTCACGCCCCGCTGGGAAACCCGGCGTTATGCGCTGGACACGCTGCAATCGGTGGACGTGGCCCTGTCGTATTGGGGCCGTCCCGCCATCGCCCACGCGCTGGTGTCGTTCGGGTTTGGCGACGACGATCACGTGGTGTTCTCGGTTGAAATCCGCCGCAAGCAGGGCGACCGGTTTTCCGAGATCGGCGGATTTTTCAAGCAGTACGAACTGAGCGTGATCGCCTCGACCGAAGCGGACAGCCTGCGGGTGCGCACCAACGTGCGCGGCGAAGACAGCTACCTGTATCGCATCCACATGCCCGAGGGCGCGGGGCGCGAACTCTTCGTGGCCTACGTCGACGCCGCCAACCGCCTCCGGACAACACCCCGCTTCTATCACACGCTTACGGCAAACTGCACCACCATCGTCTTCCAGATGGCCCGGCGCATCGTGCCCGGATTGCCGATGGATTACCGCCAGCTTCTTTCAGGCTACCTGCCGGAATACCTGTACAAGCTGGACGCCCTGCGCGGGGCCGGCAGCGCCGCAGAGTACCGGCGCCGCGGCCGCTACACGGACCGCGCCCGCGCCACCACCGACCCGGCCGAATTCTCCCGCAACATACGGCACGGCGTGCCCGGCATCGCGCCTGAATGAGCCTGGTCCACCGCGCCGCCTAGGGAACGCCGGCCTCGGCCACGCGTCACGCGCCGGAAGTCCGCAAGCGCCACGAGCGGACGCCTCGCTCAACGGACGGGCACTGCATCCTTGTAGATGACGCCATCCTTCATGATGACCAGGAAGTTCTTGTCCGGATCGCCGATCAGCTTGATGTCCTGAATCGGGTCGCCATCGACCAGCAGCAGATCGGCAAGCGCGCCTTCGCGCACGACACCCAGATCGCCGCGGTAGGGATTGCGCTTGCCCGACAGTTTCAGCAGTTCTGCGTTCGTGCCGGTTGCCATGATGAGCGTCTGCGCCGGCGTGTACCACCGCGTCAGGCTTGCCAGGATGCGGCCCTGCTGCTCGGCCAACTGGCTTGAAAACAGGATGTCCGTGCCGAACGCCGTCTTGAGCTTGTGCTTGATCGCCAGCTGGTAGGTCCGGTCCGTCCCGGCAAAGACCTCCTGCGCCTTTTGCCATTGATCCGATCCTCGCGGAAAGGCGTCGGCCAGTTCGTCCGGAAAGGGCTGCGTGCTCAGCCACACGCCCGCGCGCGCCATCAGCTCGGCCGTTTCCTCGTCCATCATGCTGCCGTGCTCGATGCTCTGCACGCCCGCCTTGATGGCGCGCTGGATGGCGGTGGGCGTGTAGGCGTGCACCGCCACATACGTACCCCAGTCGGTCGCGGCATCCACCGCCGCGCGCAACTCCGGTTCGGTGAACGTCACCACATCCAGCGGGCTGTGCGGCGACGACACCCCTCCGCCACCGGTCAGCTTGATCTGCGTCGCGCCCTGCATCAGCTGTTCGCGCGTGCGAAGGCGCACTTCGTCGGGGCTGTCGGCGATCGTGCTATCGCCGGACAGATCGTGCCGCGAGCCCGGCGCGCCCAGGGTGCGCGGCAGGTCCGCCATCGAGCGGAAGTCACCATGCCCGCTGGTCACGCTGATCATCGCGCCGGACGGATAGATGCGCGGACCGGGGATCACGCCCTGGTCCACCGCCAGCTTCAGGCTGAAGGCCGAGCCGCCCAGGTCACGCACCGTGGTGAAGCCTCGCATCAGCGTCTTCTTCGCCTCGACGCCCGCGACGATGTTCAAGTACGTGGGCTCCTGCGTCATCGCCACCGCCAGCGGCACGCCCACGAACATGCTGTGCCAATGCATGTCGATCAGCCCGGGCATCAGCGTGCGGCCGCCGCCGTCAATGACGCGCGCGCCGTCTGCCGCGATCTTGTCCCGCGACACTTTTTCGATGACATTGCCGTGAACCAGAACACTGCTCGCCGGGCTCAGGTCGCCGGACACGCCGTCGAAGATGCGCACGTTTTCAAACAGGATCCGCGAATCCGCCGCGGCCTGCGCGGTCGGCGGCGGCGCCGTGGCAGCCGGCGCCGCAGGCAAGCTATGGGAATGCGCCAGCGAAGCGCCAAGAAGCAGCGATGCCGCCATGAATGCAATGCCAGTCCTGACAAACATGATCGAACCTCCGGATGGGGTCATCCGCCCTCAGGACGGAAACAGGATCGGAATCAGCAGCACGCTGACCACCAGCGAAAACACAGCAAGTGGTGTCCCGATCTTCAGATAGTCGGCAAACCCGAAACCGCCCGCCACGCTGACCAGCGCATTGGAGGGCGTAGACACCGGCGACATGAACGCCGCCGACGACGCAATGGCCACCGTCATCGCAAATGCATAGGGAGACGCGTGCAGGCTTTCGGCGATGCTGATGGCGACCGGGCCCATCAGCACGGCGGTCGCGGTGCCGGAGACCACCACGCCCAGCGTCACCGTCGCCACGAACACCAGCGCCAACTGCCCGTAGATGCCCCAATCGCCCGAATAGTGCAGCAGGAACTGCGCGGCCAGATCCACGCCGCCGCTGCGCTTGAGCGCCAGCGCAAACGGCAGCATGCCCACGATCAGGATCAGCGCCCGCCAGTTGATCGACCGGTACGCCACGTCCAGCGTCACGCAGCCGAACAGGCCCATCATCAGCGCGCCAATCAGCCCCGCCATCACGTTGGGCACCCAGTCGGTCAGCATCAGGAACACCACCGTCGCCAGCGAGAGCAGCGCATGGATGGCGCGGTTGGGCACCGGCACCAGCGAATCGGCTTCGACCGGCATCGCCAGGCTGACCAGATCGTGCTCTTCGGCCTGCAGGGAAAAAATGCCCGCCCACGGCCCGACCACCAGCAACGTATCGCCCACGCGCATCTTCACGTCGGGCAGGTCGCGCTTGGCCTCCTTGCCGCGCCACAGGCCCACGACGAAAAGTCCATGCCGCCCCAGCACCACGGAATCGCGCGCATTCGCGCCGTCCAGCCGCGATTCCGACGGGATGATGACCTCCACCATACCCACATCGCGGGCCTGATCCGTGAAGTACACGCCGGACATCTCCAGCCGCCGCAGGTGATGCCGGCTGCAAAAGCCGTCGATATCGAACCCCTCTGCATCCCTGTCCAGGAGCAGGATGTCGCCCGCCTCCAGGACGTCGTCCGCCGTCGCGCGCATGACGGCCCGCGCGAACCGCGTGTTGCGCTCGATGGCGATGACGAATGCTGCCTTGCCGAGTTCGCCCGCCCACAGTCCGAGCTGGCGTCCCACCAGGTCCGAGTCGGTCTGCACCAGCAGGCGGCATGCCCGGTTCTGCAGGGAATATTTGGTCGCCCAGTCGCCCAGGCTGGGCCGGTTCAGCGCGCGCGGCCCCTGGCCCGCGTCGATGAGCTTGCGCGCGAACAGCATGTAGGCGACGCCGCCCGCCAGGACGACGATCCCGATCGGCGTGAAGTCGAAAAAGCCGAAACCCTCGTAGCCCGCATAACCGAGCGCGCTGTTGAGCACCAGATTCGGCGTGGTCGCCACCAGCGTCAGCATGCCGCTGATCGCCGCCGCCGCGCCCATCGGCATCAGGATCCGCCGGGCCGCCATGCCGGATTTGCGCGCGATCCGCAGCACGATCGGAATGAAGATGGCCACGACGGCCGTGGAGCTCATCACCGCGCCCATTGCGCCGACCGCCCCCATCACCAGCAACACCAGCCAGCCCTCGCTCTTGCCGCCGTGCCGCAGGAGCAGGTCGCCGACGGACTGCGCCACCCCGGTCCGCACCAGCCCCTCGCCGACCACGAAGAGGCACGCGATCAGGATGATGGCGGGATTCGAGAACCCGTCCAGCGCCTCGCGGTAGGTTACGGTGCCACTCAGCGGCAGCAGCAGCATGACCAGCAGCGCGACGGCATCCGACCGCGGCCGCCCGATGACGAACAGCACGACGGCCGCACAAAGGATGGTGAGGACAATCGCCAGTTCGCTGCTCATTGCCGTGCTGCCCCCTGCCCCTTTCGGCTAGAACGCCGTATTGCCCGTGCTGATCGCCCACACGCCGATGCCGCAGGACACCAGCACGAGCAGCAGGATCGGCCACTCGTACGGCGCGAAGATGTTGCCGCGCTGTTCGCGGCGCGATATCAGGAAAAGAATGGTGCCCGGCGCGTAGATGACGCAAGACAGGACGAAATACCGGAAACCGCCCGCATACACCAGCCCGGCCGCATAGACCGTGGCCGCCACCGCCAGCCCCAGCTCGATCTTGCGCCGCCGACTCCAGCCGTCATAGGTTTCGCCGCGTACCGCCAGCATCAGCCCGAACGCCGCCACGAAGAAGTACGGAATCAGGCTCATCGAACTGGCCATGTTCTTCAGCAGCACAAAGGTGTCCTCGGTGAAGAGCGTGACGATCAGAAAGAGCTGCACGATGCCGTTGCTGAGCCACAGTGCCGCCGCCGGCACGCCGTGGCGGTTTTCCCGCCCCAGAAACGACGGCATGATGCCCGCGCCCGCCGCGGCGCGCAGCACTTCGGCGGCCAGCAGGATCCACGCCAGGTAGGCGCCCGCCACCGACACCATCAGCCCCACGCTGACCAGCATGCTGCCCCACGGTCCGACCGCCGCCCGCAGCACGCCCGCCATGGACGGGTTGCGCAGCGAGGCCAGTTCCGCGCGCGGCAGCACGCCATACGACAGCATCGTCACCAGCACCAGCAGCGCCAGCACCAGCAGGAACCCGACGATTGTCGCCACCGCCACGTCCTCTCGGCGCTTGGCGTAGCGGGAGTAGACGCTGGCGCCCTCCACGCCCAGGAACACGAACACCGTGACCAGCATCGTGTTGCGCACCTGTTCGAAAAGACTGCCCTTGCCCCCGCCGCTGAGCCCTTCGGCAATGTTGGCGCGCAGCACGTCCAGGTCCACGGCAAACGCGGCGAAGACAATGAAGATGGCGATGGGCACGACTTTGGCGATGGTCACGACCGTGTTCATGCCCGCCGCCTGCCGGATGCCGCGCAGGATCAGGAAATGGGTGGACCACAGCAGGACCGACGACACCAGCACGGCGGCCACGGTATCGCCGTCGCCGAAGAACGGCAGGACGGCGCCCAGCGTTCCCTTGAAGATGACGAAATAACTGACGTTGCCCAGGCAGGCGGCCGTCCAGTAGCCCAGCGCCGCCAGAAAGCCCAGATACAGCCCGAATCCGGCCTTGGCATACGCGAAGATGCCGGCGTCCAGATCGGGGCGCCGGCGCGACAGGAACTGGAACACCATCGCCAGCGTCAACATGCCCGTGCCAGCAATGGCCCAGGCCACCAGGCCGCCCACCGGCCCGGTATTGCGCGCAAAGACGCTGGGCAGCGAAAAGATTCCCGCGCCCACCATCGATCCCACCACCATGGCGGCCAGCGCCATGCGAGAAAGTTTGGCAGTTTCCCCGCTCACGTTCTTCTCCTGAAAGCGATCCGGTGGTTGCGCGCCCGCGCGGCCGCCCTTTTCAGGGATGGCCGCGCGCGGCAATGCGCCGCTAGGCGGGATCCCGCGAAATCGGGCACGTCATGCAGTGCCCGCCGCCGCGGCCCCGGCCCAGTTCGGCGCCGACAAAGGTGACGACCTCGATCCCCGCCTTGCGCAAGAGCGTGTTGGTGTAGACATTGCGGTCATACGCCAGCACGACCCCGGGCGAGATGCAGACCAGGTTGGCGCCGCTGTCCCACTGCGTGCGCTCGCGCAGATAGGCGTTGCCGCCGGTCTCGACGACGCGCATCTTCTTGATGCCCAACGCCTCGCCGATCACGTCCACGAGCGACCCCTTGTCCTTGTGCAGCTCCAGCGACCCCGGCGCGCTGCCCGGCCGGTAGGAGAACGCCTGGATGTTGTTGACGATGTCGGGATACATCAGCACGCAATCGCGGTCGGCAAAGGTCAGCACGGTGTCCAGGTGCATGGCCGCCCGCAGCTTGGGCATGGCCGCCACGATCACCCGGTCTGCCGCATTCTTGGCGAACAGGCTGGCCGCCAGCTGGCTGATGGCCTGGCGCGACGTGCGTTCACTCATGCCGATCATCACCGTCCGGTTGCCGATGGGCATGACGTCGCCGCCCTCCAGCGTGGCCAGTCCATGATCGGCGGTGGGGTCGCCCCACCAGACGTTCACCTTGCCGGCAAAGCGCGGATGGAACTTGTAGATGGACGACGTCAGGATCGTCTCTTCGTGCCGCGCGGGCCAATAAAGCGGATTGAGCGTGACGCCGCCATAGATCCAGCAGGTCGTATCACGCGTGTACAGCGTGTTGGGCAGCGGCGGCAGCAGGTACTCCGTGACGCCGGCGGCTTCCTTGATGAGCGTGAGCTGTTCGCCGCCGATCGACTCGGGGAACTCCTCGGTCGACAGCCCGCCGATCAAGGTCTCGGCCAGCTTGCGCGCCGGCAAGCCGTCCAGGTAGCTGCGGATCTCGTCGAGCAGGCCCAGGCCAACCTGGTTCGCCACGACCTGGTTGTCCAGGATCCACTTCTTCGCTTCAGGTATCGCGACCGTTTCGGCCAGCAGGTTGTGCATTTCCACGACGTCCACGCCGCGGTCCCGCATCTTCGTCATGAAGTCGAAATGGTCGCGTTTCGCGTTGTCGACCCACATGACATCGTCAAACAGCAGCGCATCACAATTGGAGGGCGTCAATCTTTCGTGGGCGCGTCCTGGCGCGCAGACCATCACCGTGCGCAATTGCCCGACTTCTGAATGGACTCCAAATTCCTCGGTATCAGCCATGACTAGCTCCCAGACGTTAGATGGCAATCCAGCCGTAGATCAGGCCCACGATGGCGGCCAGGGCTCCGACGCATGCCACGATGAAAACGACCAACTCCCAGCCGGTGAAGAATTTCCGGCCCTGCTCACGCCGGGCCCAGAAGTACAGGACCGACCCGGGTGCATACAACAGCGCCGACAACAGCAGGAACTTCAAGCCGCCGGCGAAGATCATGAAAAGCGTATAGACGGCCGCGATGCTGGCAAGTGTGAGATCGCGCTTCTGATCCTTGCCGCCGACATAGGTTTCGCCGCGCTTGGCGAGCTGCCAGCCGAAACCCGCGACCAGCAGGTACGGAATCAGCGACATCGCGCTGGTCAGGCTGAGCATCAGCGAAAATGCATCGCGTGACCAGTACGTGCTGATGACGAAAAGCTGCACGATGATGTTGGTCACCCACAGCGCGACGACCGGCACGCCGTTCTTGTTCTCGCGGGCGAACGCGCGCGGCATGTCTTCCGTCTTTGCTGCCGCGTGCATCACTTCGGCGCAGATCAGCGACCAGGCCAGATACGCGCCCAGCACCGAGATCAGCAGACCGACGCTGACGAATACGGCGCCCCACGGCCCCACCACCGACTCCAGCACGCCGGCCATGGACGGCTGGCGCAGCGCCGCGATGTCGGTCTGTTGCATGGCGGCATAGGGCAGCAGAGACACCAGCACCATCAGCAGCAGCGCGGTCACAAACCCGATCAGCGTGGCCACCCCCACGTGCGAACGCTTCGACGCGAAGCGGGAATAAACGCTCGCGCCCTCGATGCCCAGGAAGACGAAGACCGTCACCAGCATGGTTCGCCTCACCTGCTCAAACAGGCTGTAGCCGCTCATGTCGCCCCAGAAATTGATGCGGAAGAGGTCAACCTTGAAGGCCACGAACAGCACGATGATGAACACCACGATCGGGATGATCTTGGCCACGGTCACCACGGCATTGATGAACGCCGCCTGCTGCACCCCGCGCAGGATCATGAAGTGGAACATCCAGATGCCCACGGACGCCACAGCGATTGCGATGACCGTGTTGCCGTCGCCAAAGACGGGAAAGAAGGCGCCGAGCGTCGATTTGATCAGCACCCAATACGACACGTTGCCGATGCAGCTGCCGATCCAGTATCCAAACGCGGACAGAAAGCCCAGGTAATTGCCAAACCCGGCCTTGGCATACGCAAAGACGCCCGCGTCCAGGTCGGGCTTGCGCTCGGCCAGCGCCTGGAACACACGGGCCAGCGTGTACATGCCCGCGCCCGCGATGATCCAGGCGATCACCGCCCCAACCACGCCCGTTGCCCCGCCAAAGGTCCGGGGCAGCGAAAAGATCCCGGCGCCGATCATCGACCCCACCACCATGCCCGTCAGGGCAAGCAATCCAAGCTTCTTGGGAGTACTGCTTTCCATCATGCACCTCCAGTATTGAGCAAAGACGTGAGCAGGTCGGCCGCCGTCCCGGATGCTGCCCGGGACGGCCGGCTCAGCCGCGGGTAACGCGCAAACTGCGGCTGGCGCCGTACACCGTGGTCATCGTGATAAGAAGCGGCACGCCGATGAACGTGCCCGGTATGCCCCACACCAACCCCCAGAAAAACACCGCAAACATCACCATCAGCGGCGACAGCGAAAACGCGCTGCCGGCCAGCCGGGGTTCCAGATAGCAGCCGTAAACGATCTGGATGCAGTTCAAGACCACCAGCACCAGAATGCTCGTCTGCAACGATCCGTATTGCACGAACGCGAAGAACGCCGGAAACACCGTCGCCACCAGCGGTCCCAGGAACGGGATGTAGTTCAGCAGGAACGCCAGCCCGCCCCAGGCGGTCGCCAGCTCCAGCCCGGCGTAGATCGCAAACAGCCAGACGGTCACACCCGTCAGCACGCTGGCGATGGTGCGGATCACCATGTACCAGCGCAGCTTGCTCGCCACCTCGCGTGCGACCGCCATCCAGCGCTGCGCCCTTGCCTCGCCCAGCAGGCGGGTCAGCCGCTCCGGCGCCTCGTCCAGTTCGAACAGCCCCAGCGCGATGAACACGAAGGCGATGAAGATCATGCCCAGCATGCTGTTGATCCGCAGCGCCACTTCCTGGATCGCCCGCACCAGCCATGACACGTTGAAGCTGTCCTGGAACATCTGGATCGCCATCGCGCCGTGCGGGTGCAGCGTTTCGGTCTCTAGCGTGAACAGGCGCTGGAAGCGCGCGGCGTTGGCCATGACCCACTGCGCGACCAGGCTGAAGCCCCATGCCGCCAGCGACAGGAACACCACCGACACGACCAGCGTCACCACCAACGCCAGGATCGCCGCGAGCGGCGCGGGCATCTTGCGGCCCAGGTACTGGCGCAGCGGCGCGACCAGGCAGATCACGAACAGCGCGAACGTCAACGGCACGAACACCGGGCTGGCCAGGTACAACAGCCCCAGCAGCAGGATGGCGAAAATGCCGGACAGTGCGAAAGACATCATCTTGGTATCACCCCATCAACGCGCTTGACCAGATAGGCATAGAACGGATTGGAGGTCAGCCGGGTCAGCGTATCCATGCCGATCACGAAAGCTCCAACCTCGCCACGCATGGACATGGCGCCCAGGCTGATGCCGAATTCCTCGATGTTGTCCGGGTGCGTGCCGTACAGCGCGTCGTCGGTCGGAAACGGCAGCGCCACGTGCGACAGCGAATAGACCTCGCGCGGGTAGTCCATGCCGATGGCGCGTTCCACGACCGCGGTCGCGTTCGGCTCGATGACGCGCTCGATCATGGCGCTGGACGTGGGGCTGGCGTTGGTGACGAGCGTCAGCCGGTAATTGCGCTTTTCGCCTGGCAGCGTGCCCGCCAGCTGCCAGGCCACGCCGCGGCGGAACAGCGGGCCGAGCTTGGTAGCGCGGTTCAGGTCGAACAGCACCAGGTCGCTGCCGTTGGCGGGCAGGCGCGCATACAGGGCGTTGATCAGCGCGCGCGTGCTGACGGTGAAGTCCAGCACCGAATGGAACGTGATGATGGGCGGCAGACGCTCCAGGCCGCCGGATCGCTGCTGCGCGACCAGCCTGTCCTGCAGCGTCTGCGTCAGTTCGAACGACTGGCGCGCCGCGTGGACCGGGAAAGAGTTGTACTTGAACGGGTTGAACTCCGGCACGATGCTCAGCCACGCGGCCTTGGCGAACGCGGGCAGGATGGCGGGCAGCCCGGCCACGCCCGCAAAGCGCGCGAACGACGTGATGCCGACCATCGGCGACAGCAGCACCAGCCGGTCGGGCTTGTCGAGCTTGGGATTGTCCAGCGCGTCCAGCGTGTGCATCAGCGCCAGCGCCCCGCCGTTGGAAAAGCCCACCATGTGCAGCGGCTTGGGTGCGGGCACCCGGCGCCGCGCTTCGCGCACCGCCAGACGCGTCGCGGCCGCCCAATCCTCCCAGTGCGCGTCCGTCAGCCCGCCCGGCACCGTGCCGTGGCCCGGCATCCGGATGGCGATCGCCACGTAGCCGACGGACTGATAATGCGCGGCGACATGGCGCAGGCTGTACGGCGAATCCGTCAGGCCATGCAGCAGCACGGCCACGCCCTGCGGCTCTCCCGCCGGCGTCAGGACGAAGGACCGGTTCCAGTCGTGCGCGAAGTGTTCGGGGTAGACCTTGGCGTCCGCGAAATAGCGGTTGCTGTCCACCTTGTCCTCCGGCAGCAGCTTGTCGCCTACGTTCTGCCGGACCAGCGTGAAAAGCGCGTCCTCGTGCGCCAGGTAATCGTCCCAGGTGCTGCGGTCCAGGCGTTCGGCGTCCAGCTCCTGGGGAACATACGTGTGCCAGGCAGCCAGCGGCGGACCCTGCTGGATGTCGTACAGGCGCACCCCCATCAGCGTGACGACGACCAGCACGGCAAGGCCGGCAAGGATGAACACGGCTTTGCGCAGCCTGCGCCACCCCGGGCGCGGGCTGGCTCTGCCGGGCTTGCCGGCGTTCACTGGGGGGCTCCCACGCCGGGCGGCGGAACGGGGGTAGACATGGCGGGTGAATCGCCTGTCGCAGGACCGCCTGCCGACCCTCCCGCGCCCGGCGGCGATCCCGCCATCACCACCTGCGGCTGTTCATCCCCGCCCCCCAGCGCGACATACAGCGACACGCCGTTCTGAAGCTGGGACGCGCGCAGCGTCAGCATCTGCTGCTCCGCGCTAAACAATCCGCGCCGCGCGTCGACGACTTCCAGGTAGATCGAGATGCCGTTCATGTAGCGCAGCTCGGCAGTCTCGGCCAGGCGGCGCTGCGCCTGGATCGCCGT
The DNA here is from genome assembly GCF_002388205.1 of Achromobacter sp. UBA4530. Lineage (NCBI taxonomy): Bacteria > Pseudomonadati > Pseudomonadota > Betaproteobacteria > Burkholderiales > Alcaligenaceae > Achromobacter > Achromobacter sp. UBA4530. The sequence goes on from NZ_DGMA01000005.1 coordinate 90,532, forward strand.
TTCCTGCGCGGTCACCTGCTCCTGGAAGCGCTTGCGGTTCTCCAACGCGGTGGCCACTTCGCTGAACGCCGTCTGCACCGTCTTGCGGTAGTTGGCGATCAGTTCGTCGCGCTGCGCCGTGGCAAGATCCACCGCCGCGCGCCGCTGCCCGTAATCGAAGATCGGCCACCCGATTCCCGCGCCGATGTTCCAGATCTGGCTGGGCGACGAAAAGAGGTCCGACAGCTCGGTGGAGGCATAGCCGAACGAACCGGTCAGTGCAATCCGCGGAAACAGGGCCGCGCGCGCCGCGCCGATGTTGGCGTTGGCGCTGCGCAAGCGGTTCTCGGCCTGGCGGATGTCGGGTCTTACGACAAGCAGCGACGACGGCAGGCCGGGACTGAGCGCATCGAACTGGCCCGCGGCCTCAATCGGCGGCCCAACGGTCATCTCCCGCTGCAGGTCTTCGCCCACCAGCACCCACAGACGGTTCCAGTGCGCCGCCGTGGCGCGCTGCCACTCAGCGAGCTGGGTCTGCGCCTGCGTCAGCAGGATGGCCGACTGCTCGAAGTCGACCAGCGAGGTCACGCCGGCGTCCAGCCGGTCCTTGGCGACGCGCAGTGCATAGCTGCGGGTTTCGACCGTGCGCTGCGCCAGCGCGATGCCTTCCTCGCCCGCCCGGGCGTCGTAATAGGTCGAGGCCACGTTCGCAATCAGCGACAGACGGAATGCCCTCCGCCCTTCCACGGTCGCCAGGTATTGCTGCAACGCGGAGGCGGTCAGGTTGCGGATCCGCCCCCAGAAATCCAGCTCGAAGGACGAGACCATTACCTGGGCGCTGAACTGGTTGAACTGCACGGTCTGCCGCGACCCCGCCAGCGCCGGATCCAGTACGGTCAGCGGCTGCTGGTTGCGCGACGCGGCCGCGCCGGCATCCAGTTGCGGCAGCTGGTTGGCGCGTTCGATGCGGTAGAAGGCGCGCGCCTGCTCGATCCGGGCCGTGGCTGCGGCCAGATCCTGGTTCAGTTCCAGCGACCGGGCGATCAGGCGCTTGAGTTGCGGATCGCCGAAGAACTGCTCCCACGTGACGTCCTGCGCCGCCACCGCATCCGGCGGGACCTCGCCGGGAAATACCGCAGGCGTCGCGACTTCCGGCTGGCGGTGCTCCGGCGCGAAATTGCAGGCGGTCAGCCCCCAGCCCATCAGCGCCAAGATGGCAATGCGCGCCGGCCTCATGGGTTCTCTCCCCGCTCTTCGGCCTTGGCCGGAACGCTGGCAGCAGGCGAGGACCCGGGCTTGGCCGCATTCTTGCGCGGCCCCGACCAGCGCCGCGCAACCATGTAGAACAGCGGCGTGAAGAAAACGCCGAACAGCGTGGCGGTCAGCATGCTGCCCATCACGCTGGTGCCCACCGCCTGACGGCTGGCCGCGCCGGCGCCGGTGGCCAGCACCAGCGGCAGCATGCCCAGCACGAAGGTGATGCTGGTCATGATGATGGGACGCAGACGCTGCCGGGCGGCATCGACCACGGCCTCCTTGCGGTCGCGCCCTTCCAGTTCCTCTTTCAAGGCGAACTCCACGATCAGGATGCCGTTCTTGGCGGCCAGGCCAATGATCGTGACCAGCCCGATATTGAAATAGATGTCCGCCGACATGCCCCGCCCCAGCGTGAACGCCGCCGCGCCCAGAATGCCGAACGGCAGGATCAGCAGCACGGACACCGGCACGGACCAGCTTTCGTAGAGCGCCGACAGCAGCAGGAACACCACGATCAGCGACAGGCCCAGCAGCAGCGCCACCTGGTTGCCCGCCTGGCGTTCTTCGTACGCCGTGCCGGTCCACTCATAGGTGATGCCCTGCGGCAGGACGCGCCCGGCAATGGCTTCCATCTCGGCCAGCGCCACGCCGCTGGAGCGGCCCGCGGCGGCCTCGCCCGAGATGGTGATGGATGGAAAGCCGTTGTAGCGTTCCAGCTGCTGCGGCCCGTCGATCCAGCGCATCCGCGAGAACGCCGAGAACGGCACCATCTCGCCCCGGTTGTTCGGCAACTGCAAGGCGGCAATGTCCTGCGGCTGCATGCGCTGGTCGGCCTCGGCCTGGATGAACACCCGCTGCACCGAACCGTCGAGCAGGAAGTCGTTGACGTAGTTCGACCCGAACGCCAGTGTCAGCGCCTGGTTGACCTGCGCGACCTGCAGCCCCAATGCGCGCGCGTGCACCCGATCGATCTCGACATACAGGCGCGGTCCCGGCGGCATGCCGTCCAGCCGCACGCCGGTCAGCACGGGGCTGGCCGCAGCGGCCGCGATCATGGCCGCGCCGGTGGCGGCCAGACCCGCGCCACCCTGCGCGGTGCGGTCCTGCACCTTCATGGAAAAGCCCGACGCGTTGCCCATCGACGGGATAGGCGGCGGATTTAGCGCGAAGATCATCGCCTGCGGAATCGACCGGAACGCCAGGTTGCTGCGTCCGACCAGCGCGTCGACGGCCTCGGCCCGATCGGTGCGCTCGCTCCACGGGTGCAGGTCCACGAACGACAGCGCCGCCGTCTGCCCCTGGCCGAAGAAGTTGAAGCCGACCACCGACGCCACGTTGCGCACGGCCGGCAACTGGCGCAGCTGGCTTTCGGCCTGCTGCACGGCGGCCTCGGTCTGGTCGGCCGTGGTGCCGGGCGCGCCGGTGTACGACACGAAGAAGTAGCCTTGATCTTCCAGCGGCAGATAGCCGCCCGGCAGGCGCGAGAACAGAAACACCGTCAGGCCGCAGACGCCCAGGAATATCAGCATCCAGCGCAGGGGCCGCACCAGCATGTGTTCGACCGCGCGCACGTACTGGCGTGTCATCGCGTCAAAGCCGTTATTGAACTTGTCGAAGACCCACTGCTTGCCCTTTGAGATCCGGCCCTTGGGCGGCTTGCCGTCCGGCAGCTTGAGCAGCGTGGCGCACAACGCGGCGCCCAGCGACAGCGCCAGCACGGTCGACACCACGATCGCCACGGACAGCGTGATGGAGAACTGGCGGTAGATGGCGCCGCTGGAACCGGGAAACATCGCCATCGGCACGAACACCGCCACCAGCACCAGCGTGCTGGCGATGATCGGCCCCCACACCTGGCCGACCGCCTTGCGCGTCGCTTCCGGCGCAGAAATCTTCTCGTCCTGCATGATCCGCGCGACGTTTTCCGACACCACGATGGCGTCATCGTTCAGCACCCCGATCGCCACCACCATGCCAAAAAGCGACAGCAGGTTGATGGACGCGCCAAACAGGAACAGGCCCGCGCAGGTGCCGATCAGCGCGATCGGCACGATCAGCGTGGGGATCAGCGTGCTGCGCCAGCTTTGCAGGAACAGGAACACCATTGCCGTGACCAGCAACAGCGCCTCGACCATGGTGACCAGCACCGAGCTGATGGACGTGGTGATGAAAGGCGTGGTGTCGAACGGCACCGTCCAGCCGACGCCCGCCGGAAACACGGGCTCCAGCTCGGCCATGCGCTGCCGCACCTGCCGTGCCACGTCCAGCGCGTTGGCGTCGTTGGCCAGCTGAATGGCGATGCCGGCGGCCTCCTTGCCGTTGACGCTGAGCCGGAAGTTGTAGCTTTCGTTGCCCAGCTCCACCCGCGCCACGTCGCCCAGCCGCACCAGCGAGCCATCGTTGTTGACCCGCAAGATGACCTGCCGGAACTGCTCCGGTGTGGAAAAGCGGCTCTGCGCCACGATCTGCGCGTTGAAGTCCGCGCCGCGCGCCAGCGGCAGGTCACCCAGCGATCCGCCAATCGTCTGCGCATTCTGTTCCTGCACCGCACGCATCGCGTCGCTGGCCGACATCTGAAAGCTGGCCAGCTTGCGTTCGTCCAGCCAGATCCGCATCGCGTACGACGAGCCGAACAGCTGCACGTCGCCCACCCCGCGGATGCGGCGCAGCTCGTTGAGGATGTTGTTGGACGCGAAATTGCCCATCTCGACGGCGCTGACGTTGCCGCTTTCCGATTGCAGCGCCAGCAGCATCAGGAAGCCGGACGACGCCTTGGTCACCGCCACGCCAAGCTGGCGGACTTCCTGCGGCAGCCGGGGTTCGACCCGGCTCAGGCGGTCCTGCACCTGGCTGCGGGCCACGTCCAGGTCCGTGCCCGGCTGCAGCGTCACCGTGATCTGCGACGTGCCGTTGGCGCGGCTGACCGACGCCATGTACAGGAAGTTGTCGACCCCGTTCATCTCCTCCTCGATGATCGAGGTGACCGTGCGGTCGATGGTGGTGGTGTCGGCGCCCCGGAAGGTCGCCTGGATCGTGATCGAAGGCGGCGCGATGTTCGGGTACTGCTCCACCGGCAGCAGCACCACCGCGATCAGCCCGAACAGCAACAGGAACAACGCCACCACCCAGGCGAATACCGGCCGCAAGACGAAGAATGAGCCCATGACCGACTCCGCTAGGGTTTCGCGGCTTGCTGTTCGACCGGGTCAACCTGTTGGCCTGGCCTTATCTTGTGCCAGCCATCCACGACCACTTTCTCCCCTGGTTCAAGGCCGCGGCGCACCAGCCAGCTTCCTGAGATCTGCTCACCCACCTCGATCTGCCTGGGCACCGCCGTGTTGTCGGGCCCGATGACGAACACGGTGGCCGTATCGCCGTTCAGCCGCGCCGCCCGCGCGGGAATCAGGACGCCCTCCTGGCGCACCCCGACAAGTATCTGACCGTTGACGAACTGCCCGGGCAGCAACTCACGCTTGGCGTTGTCGAAACGGGCGCGGATGGTCTGCGCGCCAGTGGTCCGGTCGACGCTCAGGTCCGCGAAATCCACGACCCCGGTCTCGCCAAACTCCCGGCCGTTGGCCAGCGTAAGCCGCACCGGAAACGTATTGCCCGCCGTCGCCAGCGCGCCGGAGCGCGCGTAGTCGGTCAGGTCCATGATGGCGGTGTTGGACTTGGTGAACGTGGCGCTGATCGGCGACAACTGATTGACCTGCGCCAGCAGCGTGGCCGCCGATGCGCTGACCAACGCCCCTTCGGTGACCAGCGCGCGGCCCACGCGACCGGCGATGGGCGCCCTGACCGTGCAGCGGTCCAGCCGCAACTGCGCCAACGTAACCGCGGCCTGCGCATCGGCCACATTGGCCTGCGCCTGCCCCAGCGCCGCCAGCGCGGCTTCGTATTCCTGCGCGCTGACCGCTTGACGCTGCACCAGCGGACGGAACCGGTCCGTGACCGAGCGCGCATTCTTCTGCACGGCCTGCGCACGCTGCAGCATGGCGTTAGCCTGCGCCAGCTGCGCCTTGTAGTCGCTGGGGTCTATCTGGAACAGCGGATCGCCGGCCTGTACGTCGCTGCCTTCGGTGTACAGCAGTTTCTCGACGATGCCGTCAACGCGTGCCCGCACTTCAGCGGTGCGAATCGGTTCGATCCGCCCGGGCAGGTCCACGTTCAGGTCGACCGGCTGGCGGCCGACGGTCATCACGAACACCTTCATCGGCGCAATGGTGACGGCCGCCGCGTCGTTCCGGTCACCACATCCCGCCAATGCAAGCGTCCAGGCGCCCAAGGCATACAACATGACACGACGGACATTGCTGCTTACTTGCGTCATCCACTACTCCCAGGCGGTCGGACTCGGGGTCTCGCGCTGCCCTCACCTCATGGCGGAGGCAAGAGCCTTACTTGGACAGCTTCTATACGGAACAGCTTATGGGTGGACACCTTGCGGGCACGCCTGAGCGCGCCGGACTGACGGACGTGCAGCTTATGAAGCGAGGGCGCAGCAAGGCGCCATGGGGTTATCGCGTTGAAGTAGGAGAATGCCGCCAATCGGGAAAAGTCCGACCCAGGCGGAACCTGCCCAATTGAGGCCAGGCTGGCTCTGGCCCGGCGTCGGCCGGGCGCCATGCAAAACGAACAAGACCATCGACTTTCGCACAAGCATCCTTTATGTCGTTGACGAGGAAGACTGGCTGAAATAGGGCTGCATGGTCGAGCGGCGGAGGGGGAATCCGCTTGCGGGCGCTGGCACGGCACGTGCTGGGCGCGTCGCGAAAGCACAGCTTAAGTAGCGATGGCACTTAGTGCAAGCTTTTCTCGTTTGCGCCGTTGGCGAACGGGAACGAAAGCGATGCGTTGGGAACGGGTGTCGCAGGACAGGGCGATGGGGAGAAGTGCCCCGGGTCGGGCGTCCACTTGAGTAGTTGTTGCCAGACTAAACAAATAGGATCAGAAAGAATCCGCCGCGGCGAAACGAGCCGGGAAGTGGCGGCAAACGCATGTGCCGGCCACTTCCCAAACGCGCGGATCACCCGCGCAACCGCAGCTTGCGAACCACTTCGAGCAGATCGTCCAGCGACACCGGCTTGCTGATGTGGGCGGAAAAGCCTGCGCTGACGGCTTCGCGCATGTCTTCCTTGGCGCCAAAACCGGTGAGCGCGATGGAAGGCAGATCGGCGCCACTGTCTTTTTCGCGAATGGCGCGCATCAGCGTATAGCCATCCATCTCCGGCATGCCGATGTCCGACAGCATCAGGTCGAAGCGGGCGGTCTCCAGGATTTCCAACGCCTGCCGGCCGTTGGAGGCGGCCGTGACTACCGCCCCTTCCATGTCCAGCAGCTCGTGCATGATGTGCAGGACGTCCTCGGAGTCATCGACCAAAAGCACCTTCAGCCCTTCCAAAGGCATGTCGGCGTTGGCTTGCGGCGCGGCCTCGGCTTCAAGGGAACCGGCCAGGTCCAGCCACACCGTGAAGCGCGCGCCGAGCCCCACGCCATCGGAATGGACCTGGATCGTGCCGCCATGCGCACCGACCAGTTCGCTGACAACCGCCAAGCCGATGCCCAGTCCGGGGCTGGCGCCCGTCTTCTGGCGCACGTCGCCCTGGCTGAACATGTCGAACACCCGGCCGATGAACAGCGGGTCGATGCCCTGGCCCGTGTCGGCGACTTCCAGTTTCAAGCGGTTGTCCTCGATGGCCAGCTTAAGCGCGACGGAACCGCCCTCGGGCGTGAACTTGATCCCGTTGTTCAGCAGGTTCCAGATCACCTGTTCGATGCGCACGGGATCCGCGTCCAGGTAGATCGCCAGCGCAGGATCAAAGTCGCTGCGCAGATCGATGCCGGCCGACGCCGCCACGGGCTTGAGCACCTCGAGGATGTTTTTCGCGATGGCCACGACGTCGATGATCGATTTGTTGAGCGCCAGCTTGCCCGTCCGGACGCGCGAGAGATCCAGCAGATCGTCAATGATGCGGGCCTGGCCTTTGACCGAACGCTGGATCAGGTCCGTGGCACGCGCGGCGGGGCCGAAATTGCGCACGGCCGGCGTGCGGGCCAGCAGCTCTGCATTGAGCTGGATCAGGTTGAGCGGGTGCTTCAGTTCGTGCGACACAACCGCGAAGAACTCGTCCTTCAGCACGCTATCGGCATGTGCGCGGTCCAGACGGGACTCCTGCTCGGCGTCGCGCAACTTCAGGTCAGTGACATCGCGCACGATCTTGGCAAACCCCTGATAGACAGGATCATCCATCCGGTTCACGCCGCCCGTGCAGAACACCAGGCTGCCGTTCTTGCGCTTGTGCCAGCGTTCGTCAGGGGCGTAGCCGATCTTCCTGGCGCGATTCAGCTCATGCTCGGGTCTGCCGGCCGCGATGTCCTCGTCAGTGAAGATGATCGCAATAGGCTTGCCTTCCGCCTCGGCGCTGGTGTAGCCGAACATCAGCTCGGCGCCGATATTCCAGTTGGTGATGATGCCTTCGTTATCCAGCGTCATGATGCCGAAATCGCGCGCGCTCTCGGTCATCAGCTTCAAGTGGGCCTCGCCCAGTCGCACGCTTTCTTCCGCCTTGCGCCGGTCCGTGATGTCGATGAACGTAAGCACCGCGCCCTCAATGCGGTGGTCACCGCTCCGGTACGGTAGCAGCCGCGCCAGATACCAACGGTCCGTCGTGCTGTGCACCTCGCGTTCCAAGGGGCGCAGCAGCTCGAACACGCCGGCGGCATCCTTGGCCAGATCCGGGTACTCCAGACGGTGCGTGATGTCGAGCACCGACCGTCCAGCGTCGGCCGGGATAACATTGAAGATGTCGGACGCGCGGGGCGTGAACCACTGGATGCGCATCATGCGATCCACGAACACCGTGGCAATGTCGGTGGACGCGATCAGGTTTTGCAGGTCGTCATTGATCTTCGCGGTTTCATCGACCTTGGTCTTCAGTTCCGCATTGACCGTGATCAGCTCCTCGTTGACGGACTGCAGCTCTTCCTTGCCGGTCTCAAGTTCTTCGGTGGTGGAGCGCAACTCTTCGTTGATGGCCTGAAGCTCTTCGTTGGAGGCCTTCAGTTCTTCCGTGGAGGTTTCCGCCTGCTCAATGGTCGCCTGCAACTGGCCCTTGGTGCGCTGGAGTTCGGCCTCCAGTTGCGTCAGTACCACCGCGGAGCCGGTCGCGGGGCTGACAGCGCCCTCTGCGCTCATGATGTCCTCGACTTCCTCGAAAAGCACAAGCAGGTAATCACTGGCCGTCTCATCGTGCCGGAATGGCCGCACCACCATGTTGACGTAGGTCTGGCGCTCGCCAAGCGTCATTCTCACGCGCCGCGCCTCGACACTCTTTCGCGAATGCAGGGCCTGAAACATCGCGGTGCGCAATTCCGTGCGCAATTCCGGATGCACCGACAAGGACAGATTGCGGGAAGGTTCGCCGCCCGGGTGGCGCAGGAAGCGGCCTGCCCGCTCCGAAATGTGCACGATGTCGCTGTGAGCATCGACGATGACACTAGGCGGCGCGAACATTTCGAGCGCACGCTGGTGCACGGCGGCATACGAGACCTTGGGCTGGCGAACCGGCGCCGCCGAAGCGTGCACCGGCCGAACGTGATTAATCCCGCCGTCGGCCAGTTCGGGCATGCCGCTCAGTTGCGACGGCGTTTCCCGAGCGATGTAGATGCGGTGGCGCTTGTCCACCACCTGAAAAAGCTGCGGGCACGCATCGGCCGATTCGGAACTGCCGAGGAAAAGATAACCGCCCGGCTTCAATGCGAAGTGAAACATGCGCAACACGTCGCGCTGCACTTCGCGGTCCAGGTAGATCAAGAGGTTGCGGCAACTGACCAGATCCAGCTTCGAGAACGGGGGATCGCGCAGGATGTTGTGCACGGCAAACAGCACCCGCTCGCGGATTTCCTTCTTGACGCAGTACTCGTTGTCCTGCTCGCTGAAGAAGCTTTGCAGCATGGCTTCAGGCACGTCGCCCTTGATTGCCATCGGATAAGCCGCCGCTCGGCCCACGGCTAGCGCCGATTCGTCGATGTCGGTGGCAAATAACTGGATCTTGGGCGGGTGGGGCAACGCATCGGCCTGCGCGCTCATCAGCATGGCCAGCGAATACGCCTCTTCACCTGTAGAACAACCGGCCACCCAGGCGCGCAACGCCACTTCCGGCGTGGTGCTCAGCGACTTCAGCAGCTTGGGCAACACGAATTCATCCAGATTGGCGAAAGCTTCCTTGTCCCGGAAAAACTGCGTGACGCCAATGAGCATATCGGACAGCAGTTTAGGGGTCTCGGCGATGCGTTCCTGAAGCAGCTTTCCGTATTCGGGCAAGGTTGACACGCCCGTAACCTGCATGCGGCGCTCGATTCGGCGAAGCACCGTGGCCTTCTTGTAGTGACGGAAATCGTGCGCCGTGCGGGCGCGCAAGAGGGCGAGAATGTCGCGCAACGCATTGCGTTCCTGTTGCGCCCCGTCCGTCGCCTGCTCGGCATCCGCGGCGCCGGAGGCCTCGGCCTCGGTCAACGGCGGCAGATGGATGCTGCCCATGTTCTCCGCGATCTGCTTGAGACGCTGCGGCATGGTGGACACAGGCAGCACAATGTCCACCATGCCGGTGGAAATTGCATTGCGCGGCATGGTGCCGTGCTCTGCTTCCTCGGGCAACTGCGCGAACGTCACGCCGCCCTGTTCCTTGATACGGGAAAGGCCCACCGATCCGTCGGACCCGCCACCCGACAACACGATGCCGACGGCACGGTTCGTATGCACATCGGCCAGCGTGCGGAAAAATTCGTCGATCGCAATCTGGCGGCCTTCCGGGCGACTGGCCCCCGCCGAAATACGCAGGTAGCCATCATTCATCGACAGCGAGGCCGCCGGAGGAATCACGTAGACGTGATCACGCAGGATCGGCACCGGCTTGGTGACCTGCTCGACCGGTAGCCCCGTGCAGGCCTGCAGAATCCTGTCGAGAATGCTTTCGTGATCGGGAGACAGATGCACCACGACGACGAAGGCCATGCCGGGTTTGGCCGGCATGTTCGAGAAGAAAGTCTTGAGCGCGTCGATCCCTCCCGCAGAGGCCCCCAGTCCGACCACCGGGAAGTTCAGGTCGCTTCGGACGACTCCCGGTTTGATGTTGGGAACAGACGGCGATTGGGACATTTTGGGCCTGTAGGTTGCGTGCGTGGGAGTACCCGCCATGATACAGCCGCCAGTTTGCGTGAGGTGCCGCGACAGCAGTCTCAAAGACAGATGTTTGGCGTCGTCGCGCAGCGTCTTCAAATCATTCGATGGGCCCCGGCGGCAGCATCCGCTTGTGCGCCGTGGCGCGGTACTGGCGCTCGATCACCGCGACCGCGTCTTCGGCAACCTCCTCGCCTTCCAGATAGCCATCGATCTGCGCGTATGTCACACCGTACGCGTCCTCATCCGGGCGCAACGGCCGCAACGACTCGAGGTCGGCGGTCGGCACCTTGAGCACCAGCCGGTCCGGCGCGCCCAGCAGCGACCCCAGCGCCCGTACCCGCCGCTTGGTCAGACCGCGCAGGGGCAGCACGTCCGCCGCGCCGTCACCATGTTTGGTGAAAAACCCCATCAAGGCCTCGGCGGCCTGGTCCGTGCCGATCACCAGGCAGTCAAGCGCGCCCGCAATGGCGTACTGGGCAATCATGCGCTGCCGCGCCTTGATGTTGCCCGCGCCGAAATCCTCGGCCGCGTCGTCGGCGTATTCCAGGCCGGCGGCGCGCAGCGCCTCGCGTTGCGCATCCACGGCGGGCTTGATGTCGATCCGCATACGGCGATCGGGTGCAATGAAATCCAGTGCCTGCGCTGCGTCTTCTTCGTCGCGCTGCTCGCCGTAGGGCAAGCGCACGGCGACGAACGTGGCCGGTCTCCCCTGGCCGCGGACGCGCTCGACGGCAAGCTGCGCGATCCGCGCCGCGACCGTGGAATCCACCCCGCCGCTGATTCCCAGGACATAACCTGCGCGGCCTGACTGCATCAGGTAGTCGGCGAGGAAGGCAATGCGCCTTTCCAGCTCTTCGGTCGCGTCGAAGTCCGGGGTTACTCCCAATTCTCCGGCGATGGCATCCCGCAAGCGCAAGGGGGTGTTACCTGAATTCATTTTTACTTCTCCACGTTGGCGCATCTGAGCAGCAATCAGCGTTCCTGCGTGCGACTCATGCCCTGCGCCGCGCCAGGCTTGTTCGGGCACGGCACTTGCTCGCCGTTCGATGTTTCATTGTCGGAGGCGCCACGATGGACCCGGACTGGTCGACGATGTTTTCGTTTTCGCTCTCGCCGCTAGAGATTTTCATCCGCGGGACGATCGTCTATTGGTTCATCTTCTTGCTGCTGCGGCTTGCCGGCCGGCGCGATGTCGGCTCGCTGGGCGTGGCCGACATGCTGGTGCTGGTCCTGATCGCCGACGCCGCGCAGAATGCGATGGCGGGCGAATACAAATCCATTCTGGACGGCATGGTCCTGATCTCCACGATCATCGGTTGGACCGTGCTGGTCGACCGGGTAGGCTACTTTTTCAAGCCGCTTGGCCGCCTGCTCGAATCGGACCGCGTATGCCTCGTGCGCGACGGCGTGATCGCCAAGCGCGCGCTGCGCCGCGAATACCTGACGGAAGACGAGCTGATGAGCCAGCTCCGGCTGAAAGGCGTCCTCGAAGTTTCAGAGGTGCGCCGCGCGTATATGGAGCCGGATGGAGATATCAGCGTCATCAAGCGCCGGGCGCACAACCGCTTTCGCCGGACCTAACGCCGCGCAGCCTGACGCCCATCCGTCGGGAACGTCGGCCACCGCCCGCGGGGATCACCGCAGCGCCATGCGTCGGCCCTTACGGCATCGTGTGCGCATCCTCGGTCAGCACCTGCATCAGCGCCTCGACGGAGTACGGTTTTTGCATGACCGGGAATCCCAGCGCCCGCGGTCCGGCCATCGCATCGCTATAGCCGCTGGCCAGCACGATCCGAATGCCGGGCCAATTTTCTCGGATCCGGCGGGCGAGTTCCATCCCGTTCATGCCGGGAAGCACCAGATCCAGGATCGCCAGGTCAAAGCCGCCGTTGCGTTGCTCCAGTTCGTGCAGGGCTTTCTCGGCATCGACCGTCCACGTCAGGTCCTGGCCCAGTTCCGCCAGCCATGCCGACACCACCTCGCCGACCATGCGGTTGTCTTCCACCAGCAGCACCTGGCGGCGCACCGGCACGTTGAGGATGACGCCGGCGGCAGGCGCCTCGACCACCTCGCCAGGTGACGTGACGGCCGGCAGGTAGAGCGTGAACGTGGATCCCTTGCCAACCGTGCTGTCCACGGTCACGTCGCCGCCGGACTGCTGCACGAAGCCCTGCACCTGGCTCAGACCCAAACCAGAATTCTCATGCTGGCCTTTGGTGGTGAAAAAAGGCTCGAACACGTGCGCCAGCACGCCGGGCGCGATACCCGCGCCGGTGTCCTGCACGGAGAGGGCCACATGCGGGCCATTGAGTTTGGTATGGTCTTCCAGTTCCGACGCGTCCGGCACAACCTTAGCCAATATCTTGAGTTGGCCGCCAGCCGGCATGGCGTCGCGCGCATTCATGATCAGATTGAGCAACGCGGATTCAAGTTGCCCCGGGTCCGCGAAGATCGTGCAGTCGCCCGGCCCGAACTCGTAGCTGATTGCCACGTGCGATCCGACCGAGGTCTCGAAAAGCTCCCGCATCGACGCCAGGCTGTCACGCACATCAAACGCGTGCGGCTGCAGCGGCTGCCGCTTGGCGTAGGCCAGCAACTGCCGGGTCAGCTGAGCTGCCTTTTCGGTGGTGTCGATGATGATGCCCACGTAGCGCATCAGCGAGGGGGGCAGTTCCGGATAGCGCTTGATGAACTCCGCGGAAAAGCGGATCGCGGTCAGGAAGTTGTTGAAATCGTGCGCAACGCCGCCGGTGAGGCGGCCGATGGCTTCCATGCGCTGGGCGTGATGCATGGAATCGCGGGCTTCCTGCAGTTGCTCGTGCCGCTCCTTCTGTTCGGTGATGTCGCGCGTGATCTTGGCGTAACCGACGAGGACGCCCCGGTCGTCATGGACCGGATCGATGACCACGCTGCACCAGAAGGTACTGCCGTCCTTGCGGACGCGCCAGCCCTCGGCCTCAAAGCGCCCTTCACGCCGCGCCGTCTCCAACGCACGCTCCGGCACGCCGGCATTTCGGTCTTCAGGTGTGTAAAAAACGGAGAAATGCTGCCCGATGATCTCGTCCGCGCCATAGCCCTTGAATCGTTCCGCGCCGGGATTCCAGCTGCTTACGCGGCCCTTGGCGTCGAGAAGATAGATAGCGTAATCCCGCACTGCGCCGACTAGAAGGCGATAGCGGTCCTCGGACGGAAAATCCGGTAAAGAAGTCATGCAATGTCCCCACCTGCGTGTTTATTCATGCTCATCGCTCTCAGCAAACGCCGTGCCGTTCAGAAAATCCTGTTACAGCAATCGCCAAACGGGCACAGAATTTGCTGTAACCCGTAGTCAGTGGGCGGCCCATTCCAGGCGCCGCCCGGGCATAGAGGGCCTTAATAATGCAACCGATTCGTAAAGCTGTATTTCCCGTCGCGGGCCTGGGCACCCGCTTTCTTCCCGCCACCAAGGCCATGCCCAAGGAAATGCTGCCCATCGTCGACCGGCCGCTGATCCAGTATGCCGTTGAAGAAGCGGTCGCGGCAGGCATCACCGAACTGATCTTCGTCACCGGCCGCAACAAACGGGCGATCGAGGATCATTTCGACCGCGTGCCCGAACTTGAGTACGACTTGGAGGCGAAGAACAAGAACGCCCTGCTGGAGACCGTCCGCAACGTCATTCCGGACAGCGTCAAATGCGTGTACACCCGACAGCCCGCCGCCCTGGGGCTCGGCCACGCCGTGCTTTGTGCGGCGAACATTGTAGGCAATGAACCGTTTGCCGTGCTGCTGGCGGACGACATGATAGACGCGGACGCCCCCGTGATCGGCGAAATGATGAAGGTTGCCCGGGAATTCGAGGGCAGCGTCCTGGCGATCCAGCAGGTGCCAAAAACCAACACGCACCAGTACGGGATCGTGTCCGGCAGCCGCAAGGCGCACAGCGTCATGAGCCTGACCGGCATCGTGGAAAAGCCCAAGCCCGAGGACGCGCCGACCGACCTGGCGGTGGTCGGACGCTACATCCTGGAACCCCAGATCTTCGCGCTGCTGGAAGCCACCCAGGCGGGCGTGGGCGGCGAAATCCAGCTGACCGACGGCATCGCCGCCCTGCTCAAGTCGCGCAAGGTCTTCGGCTTCGAATACGACGGCGTGCGCTATGACTGCGGCAGCAAGGAAGGCTTTTACCGCGCCACGATGGAAATCGGGCGCAAGTACCACAACCTGGCCTGAGAGAAAGGAGTCTTTCCATGACCGATTCGAAACCCGCTCCCCCGCCCAATCCGCCGCCGTCACCGCATGTCGACCGCGCCGAGACCGGCTTCACGGGCCAGCCGACCGAGGACGGGCCGCCGACGGGGGACGTGAATCAGAACCCCGACTCCAATTCGGGATACCCCGCCGGCGGCTCGCAAGCGCCGGCCGGCAAGGATCCGTACGGACGTCCCAAGCAGTCCGATTCCTGAGCCTGCCCGCCGCATTCACCTTGCGCCTTCAGCGACCGCACGGGGCCGTCCGCGTGCGGTCGCTGCCATCTGGCGCCCGTATTTCCGTGCCCGCGGGCGATGCCGACGCCCCCGCGCCATGCTGTAGATGAATCAGTTGCCGATGAGCCCCCTCTTTTCCCATTTATTGAAACGCGCTGCCGCCTACCGGGCCGCCATTGCCGAGGACGGCGTCCGCCTGCCGCTGCAGACCGTGGCGGCGGTACTGCTTGCCTTCGGCTGCATGACGTGGTGGCAGATGCCGGACGTCGCGTGGGGCGCCTTCTCCGCCCTTTTTGTGGTGCGCGCCACGGTCGAGGGCACGGTCGGCGAGGCCGCGGCCCGCATCCTGGGCGCACTGATCGGGGTGGCGCTGGGCATCACGCTCGTGCCGTTGGCGCACGCCGCCGACATTCCGGCGCCATGGAGCATCGTGGCCGGCGTGGGGGCCGCCGCCTGCCTGTCGATACGCTGGCCGACGCTGAACTACAGCCTGGTCACGGCAACCATCCTGACCGTCACGCCGGACGCCGACATCGTCGCGGGCGCGGTGAACAAGACGCTCGCCATCGTCGTGGGGTCCATTGCCGGGATCCTGGCCGCTTTTGCGGTGCTGCCCCTGTCGGCCCGATACAGCATGCGCTACAACCTGGCCGCGTCGCTGCAGCTCTATGGCGAACTGCTGGTCGAATGGGCCGCCGCCGTGAACGAAGGCCGTGCCCGGCCCCGGCCCCGCGACAAGCCCGCCCTGGAACGTACCCACTGGCGCGCACGCGACATGGCAAGCCAGTCGCGATCAGTGCCCATTCGTATTCTGGGCGCGGACACGCAGGCCCATCGGCTGCAGGAACGGATCGAGGAACTGTGGTTGACCGTGCCGCTGATGGAACGCATCGGCGGCATGGATCTGACCGACAACGTCTGCCACCGTCTGGGCCCCGCGCTGCACGACGTCGCGATGGCGGCACGGCAGCAGATCGATGGACTGGCCCGCGTCATTCGCGACAAGGGCGCCGAAGCGCCCATGTGCAGCACCGGTGAGCCATTTGCCAAACTGGATGCCGCTGTCGAGGAAGCCGCGAGCGGCGGCAGCTTCACGGCCCGCGAGCGCGTGGCCGTGGATCTCATCCGCTGGTCGTGGCAGGAAGTCACGCGGGAACTGGACGCCTTGTGCGACACCGTCCAGCCGGAGTCCTGACAAACGCGAAGCCGGATGCAGGATTTCCGGCCTCGGTGGTCAAAGCCCAACGATTAAATGGGTCAACGCGTCAAGACTTCAAGGCGTCAGCACGACCTTGATGCAGCGGTCTTCCTTGTCACGGAACGTCTTGTACAACTCAGGCCCGGCCTCCAGCTTGGCGCGATGCGTGATGACGAACGACGGATCGATCCTGCCCTGCACGATGAGGTCGAGCAGCTGGTCCGTCCAGCGCCGCACATGGGTCTGGCCCATGCGCCACGTCAGCCCCTTGTTCATCGACGCGCCAAACGGAATCTTGTCGATCATCCCGCCATACACGCCGGGCACCGACAGAATGCCCGCCGGCCGGCACACGTACATCATTTCGCGCAGCACGTGCGGCCGGTCGGTCTCGGCGCCCACGGCCTGCTTCATGCGGTCGTACATATGCTCCATTGTGCTGCTGGCGTGCGACTCCATGCCGACCGCGTCGATGCATTTCTCCGGCCCTTTGCCGTTGGTCAGTTCCTTCAACCGCTCCACGACATCCTCGTCCTGAAAGTTGATCGTGATTGCGCCAGCATCGCGCGCCATCTGCAGGCGTTCCGGCACGGATTCGATGCAGATCACCTGGCGCGCGCCCAGCAGGATCGCGCTCTTGATCGCCATCTGGCCGACGGGGCCACCGCCCCACACCGCGACCGTGTCGGTCGATTCGATGTCGCATTGCTTGGCGGCCTGCCAACCGGTGGGCAGAATGTCTCCCAGAAACAGCACCTGTTCATCCGACAACTCGTCGGGCACCTGCACATGCGTTGAATCCGCAAACGGCACGCGCACGTATTCCGCCTGGCCGCCGGCATAGCCGCCAGTCAGATGCGTGTAGCCGAACAGCCCGGCCGTCGTGTGGCCGAACATCTTGGCCGCCTGCGCCGCATTGCGGTTCGTGCGCTCGCAGACCGAGAAGTTGCCGCGCTTGCACTGGTCGCACTCCCCGCAGGTAATGGTGAACGGGATCACCACGCGATCGCCGATTTTCAGGTTCTGCGCCTGCGCGCCGACTTCCACGACTTCGCCCATGAATTCATGGCCCATGACGTCGCCGGATTTCATGCCCGGCATGAATCCATCGAACAGATGCAGGTCGGACCCGCAGATTGCGCACGCGCTCACCTTGATGATCGCGTCGCGCGGATGCTCGATGACAGGATCAGGGACGGTGTCGTAGCGGATGTCGTGTTTGCCGTGCCAGCAAAGTGCTTTCATCAGAATCTCCTTTGACGTGACCGCAACACGCGATCAGGCAGGGCGCAGCAACTGCCATGCCGCGAGCCACGATTCATCTGAAATGTCCGCGCGGACGCAGGAGCGAACGCAGAACTTGCAACGCCGGTCGAAAAATATCCACGACGCGTCAACACCTTGGGCCGCAATCGCCATTGATCCCCGCGATTTATCGCAGCCCCGCGTCCCGCGCGCGTTCGGCACGATGCTTGCGAAGCCCTTTCACACGCTTTCGGTGTGATACCCCGGCTCAAGCCGCCCCGCCATCACCAGACCCATCCCCATCTCCTGGAGTTTCCATGCGTACCGTCGATTCCTCAATTGGCGGCGCACCCCACGCCCGCCCTCCCACCGCACCGGAAGCACCTGCGGCGAACGGATGGCTGACGCGCGAGCGCCCTGCGATATTGTGCTTTTCCCATCTCCGTTGGAATTTCGTGCACCAACGGCCCCAGCATCTGATGACGCGTTTCGCGCGGGCCCACGCCGTCTACTACGTTGAAGAGCCTGTCTGGGAAGACGCCGCCCGCCACGGCTGGCTCGAGTCCAGCCGCGCCGATGGCGTCACCGTCATCACGCCGCACGTGGCGCGGGAAACGGCCGAGCAAGACCAGCGCCGCCTGCTTGCCGAGCTTGTCCGCGAGCACGGCCTTGCCACACCGGTCCTTTGGTACTACACGCCGATGAGCCTGCCGTTTACCGAAGATCTTGACGCCGGGCTCGTGGTGTACGACTGCATGGACGAACTGTCCGCGTTTCGCGGCGCGCCGCCGGAACTGGTCGCGCTGGAACGGCAACTGCTCTCGCGCGCCGACGTTGTCTTCACGGGCGGACAAAGTCTTTACGAGTCCAAGCGACAGCTGCACCCGAATGTTCAGGCGTTCCCCAGCAGCGTGGACCGGCAGCATTTCGCGCGGGGCCGGACGTCGGCCAGCATCCCTGCCGACCTGCTCGCAATTCCATCTCCGCGCCTGGGCTTTTACGGCGTGCTGGACGAGCGCTTCGACACGGCACTGCTGGCGCAGGCGGCCGGCATGCGGCCCGAGTGGCAGTTCGTGCTGATCGGCCCGGTGGTCAAGATCGACCCGTCCACGCTGCCGCAGGCGCCCAACATCCATTACCTTGGCTCGCGCACGTACCCCCAGCTTCCTGACTATCTGGCGGGATGGGACGTCGCCCTGATGCCGTTCGCGATGAACGAATCCACGCGCTACATCAGCCCGACCAAGACGCCGGAATACCTGGCGGCGGGCAAGCCCGTCGTCTCCACACCGATTGCGGACGTCGTGCGCGCCTACCGCGGCTGCCCCGTCGTGCACATCGCTGCGGACGCGCCAGCCTTCGTCAACGCGATAGCGCTTGCGCTGGACGCGGCGGCCGATCCGGACACGGTGGCCCAGCACGCCGACCGCGCATTGGACGGCATGTCGTGGGATCGAAGCTGGGAAGGCATCTGCGATGCGATGAATCGCGCCTGGACCAGCTCCGCGCGCGGGGCCAGTCAGGCGTTCCCGGTGCCGGCCGCCCTGCGGCTGCCGCAAAGCCTGACGCCCACGCACTACGACTGTCTGATCGTCGGTGCAGGCTACGCTGGCAGCGTGCTGGCCGAACGCCTGGCGCGCGGCAGCGGCAAGCGCGTCATGGTGGTGGACCGGCGTCCGCACATCGCGGGCAATGCTTACGACTTCTATAACGAGGCGGGACTGCTCGTGCACCGTTACGGTCCCCACATCTTCCACACCAACTCCGACAAGGTGCTGCAATACCTGTCCCGGTTTACGGAATGGCGGCCCTATGAACACCGGGTCCTGGCCCGCACCGACGGCATGCTGGTACCGATGCCGATCAACCTCACGACCCTCGAACGGCTGAACGGCCGGAGCTTCACCGCCGCCGAGGCCGAACAATTCCTGCAGACGGTGGCCGAGCCGGTTTCCGTCGTGTCCAGCGCCGAGGACTACGTCGTGTCGCAGGTCGGCCGCAACCTGTACGAAAAGTTCTTCCGCGGGTACACCCGCAAGCAATGGGGCCTGGACCCCTCGCAACTGGACCGTTCCGTCGCCGCGCGCGTACCCACGCGGCTTTCGCGCGACGACCGCTACTTCACTGACCGCCATCAATGCATGCCGCTCAAAGGCTACACGCACATGTTCGAGCGCATGCTGGACCATCCCAACATATCCCTTGCGCTCGGGATGGACTTCGAGGCAGCCAAGTCGGCGTTCAGCTATGACGAGCTGATCTATACCGGCCCCATCGACGAATACTTCGGCTATTGCTTTGGCCCGCTGCCGTACCGGTCCCTCAAGTTCCGGCACGAAACGCTGGATGAGGAATGGCACCAGCCCGTCGGCGTCGTCAACTACCCGGCCGAAGACGTCCCTTACACCCGCATCACGGAATACAAGCACCTGACCGGCCAGCGCCACGCGAAGACCGCCGTGACCTACGAGTATCCCAGCGCGCAGGGGGACCCGTACTACCCCGTCCCGCGCCCCGAAAACGCTGCGCTGTTCCGGCGGTACCAGGCGCTGGCGGATGCGTGCGAAGGCGTGCATTTCGTCGGCCGCCTGGCGACTTATCGCTACTACAACATGGACCAGGTCGTGGCGCAGGCCCTGTCCACGTACGAGGAGATGGCAAACCGGCAGGCAGAACCGCGCGGTGCGGTCGTGGCCGAATGAATCGGGGCATGGCGTTTCAGAGCTTCCTGCAGGCGGGGTTCGAGTGCTCCTGTCACCGCTTCCCCGATGGCCGGCAGCTTGACCTGATCGAGTCCACGGGCCATGCGAAGTGGGCGGCCCAGGACTACGCCGCCATCGCCGCGCTGGGCATGCGGACGGCAAGGGACGGGGTGCGCTGGCACCTCGTCTGCCCCGCCGCCAACGTATACGACTGGTCTTCGCTGCTGCCGCTGCTACGTGCCGCCCGCGACAGCAACGTCGAAGTGATCTGGGACCTGTGCCACTACGGCTGGCCGGCGTGGCTGGATATCTGGTCGCCCTCCTTTCCCGAGGCGTTCGCCCGATATGCCGCCGCAACGGCCCGCCTGATTGCAGGAGAAACCGATATGCCCACCTGGTATTGCCCGATGAACGAAATCTCGTACTGGAGCTGGGCGGGCGGCGACATGGCGCACTTCGGGCCATGCACGCTCGGCCGCGGCCTGGAACTCAAGCGGCAGCTCGCCCGCGCCGCCATCCAGGCCAGCGACGCGATCCAGGAAGCCGACCCGGACGCGCGTCTGGTCTGCGCCGAGCCGCTGATTGCCATTCAGCCCGCGCAACCCGGCGACGCCCTGGAAGCCGCGGCGGCCAGCGAGGCCCAGTTCGAAGCACTCGACATGCTGTGCGGACGCGGGCACGCGGACCTGGGCGGCGACGAGCGCTACGTCGACGTCATCGGGTTGAACTACTACCCCCACAACCAATGGCTGCACCGCGGCGCGCCCCTGCCATGGGACGACGCGCGCTACACGTCCCTGGCCCACCTTCTGCAGGGTTGCGCGCACCGCTACGGCAAGCCCTTGTTCATTGCAGAAACCGGGGCCGAAGGTCTCGCTCGCCCCCGCTGGATGCGCTATGTCGCCGACCAGGTCGCGCTGGCGCAGGCGCGCGGCGTCGACGTCGCGGGCATCTGCCTGTATCCGGTGACGGACTACCCAGGCTGGGAAGACGACCGCCACTGCCCGACCGGCCTCCTCAGCGCGCCCGCGTCCGATGGCCGGCGCAGCGTGTACGCCCCGCTCGAAATCGAACTGCGCGCGCAGGCGGTACGCGCGGGCCGCGGTCCCGCCGGCCTGCTCCCGGCGCCCGCACGCAGCGCCGACGGAGATTGAGCCATGCCAGACCTGCCCGCCCTCCCCACCCATCCCACGGCCTTTCTCTGGCGGTACGTCCGCCAGCGGCCCTGGGCGTTCGGCTTGCTGGGGTTGATCGTCGTCCTGGCCGGGGTGTGCTCGGTGACGGTTCAGTACGCCATGAAGCTCATCGTCGACGCCATGGCCCTGGGCGCAGACGCATCCGTGCAGGTGTGGTGGGCGCTCGGCCTGTTCCTCGCCGTCATCGCCATTGAAGCCGCACTATGGCGCTGCGGCGGATGGCTGGGCTGCCGCAACATCGTGGCCGCCTGCGCGGCGCTGCGGGTCGAGGTCTTCGAGCACCTGAGCCACCATTCCACCCGCTACTTCCGCCAGCACCACTCCGGCGCCCTCGCCAACCGCATCTCGTCCACCGCAAGCGCCGCCGGCGCCATCTACGGCGCCATGGTCTGGAGCATCGTGCCGCCCTGCGTCGACTTCCTGGGCGCCGTCGTCGTGCTCAGCATGGTCGACTGGCGCATGGCCGCCGCCCTGCTCGGCTTCGTCCTCGTGCTGGCCGCCATCATCATCTCCTTCGGCGCGCGCGGGCGCAGCCTGCACCAGCAGTACGGCGAGCAGGCCGCCCACGTCGGCGGAGAAATCGTCGACGCCATCTCCAACATCTGGGCCGTGCAGGCCTTCTCCGCCCAGGCGCGCGAGCGTGCACGCCTTGAAAAGGCGCTCGGCGAAGAAGCCCGCGCCCAACGCCGAAGCTGGATGTACGTCGAAAAGGCACGCGTCATCCATGACGCCTGCCTGTGGCTCGTGGCCGGCGGCATGCTGCTCTGGGTGCTGCGCGCCTGGGAACAGGGCCAAGCCAGCCCCGGCGACGTCGTCGTCGTCAGCGCGCTCACCTTCCGCATCCTGCATGGCTCGCGCGACCTCGCGCTCGCGCTCGTCGGCACCGCGCAGCAGTTCGGCGTCATCGCCGAGATGCTGCGCCTGGTCGGACGGCCACACTCCGTGCCCGATGTACAGAACGCCCAAACGCTGCGCGATCCCGCCGGCGCCATCGCCTTCGAAGGCGTCCAATACACCTACCCCGACGGCTGCCATGCGCTGCGCGGCATCACCCTATCCATCCGCCCCGGCATGAAAGTAGGCCTGGTCGGCGCCTCCGGCGCCGGCAAATCGACCCTGCTCTCGCTATTGCAGCGCGCCGACGAACCGCAACAGGGCCGCATCCTGATCGGCGGCCAGGACATCCGCGAGGTCACGCTAGCAAGCCTGAAAGACGCCATCTCCGTCGTGCCGCAAGACGTCAGCCTCTTTCGCCGGACCATCATGGAAAACATCCGCTACGGCCGGCCCGACGCCACCGAAGAAGACGTCATCACCGCCGCGCGCCAGGCCCATTGCGACACCTTCATCCGGCGCCTGCCCGACGGCTACGCCACCATCGTCGGCGAACGCGGCGCCCTGCTATCCGGCGGCGAACGCCAGCGCATCGGCATCGCCCGCGCGTTTCTGAAGGACGCGCCCATCCTGCTGCTCGACGAAGCCACCTCCGCGCTGGACAGCTACTCCGAACAGCTCATCAAGGACGCCCTGGCCGAACTCATGCGCAGCCGCACCGTCGTCGCCGTCGCGCACCGGCTGTCTTCCCTCACGCGTTACGACCGCATCGTCGTCATCGACGCCGGCCGCATCGTGGAAGACGGCTCGCTCGACGAACTGCTGGCCGCGCGGGGGCCACTCCGTGCGTTGTGGGACATGCAGGCCGGTCACGACCGCCGCAGCAGCCAGGACGGCATCCACCCGATTCCCGCCACCGCCTGACCGCCTTTACCGACTATTCCAGGAGCCCTGATGGAACTCGTCCGCCCTACCGATGATCCGACCGTCCCCCGCCGCCTGCGCCGCGCCAGCTTCCTGCTGGGCTTCGCCATGGGCGGTTTCTTCGATGGCATCCTGCTGCACCAGATCCTGCAATGGCATCACCTGCTCTCCAACATACAGGTCGGCCCCCTGGGCAGCCTGAACGCCCAGGTCGCCGCCGACGGCATCTTCCACGCCATCATGTACGTCATCGCAGCCGCGGGCTTGATCGAGCTATACCGCGCCCGCTCCGCCGCCACGACCGGCCCCGCGCTCCGTCCGCGATGGGGCCACTTCTGGATCGGCTTCGGCGCCTGGCACATCATCGACGCGCTGCTCTTGCACTGGATCACCGGCATCCATCGCATCAAGATGGACGCGGAGAATCCGCTGGTGTGGGACTTGGCCTGGTTTGTCGTATTTGGCGTGCTGCCGCTGCTGTACGGCTGGCGCACACGCAACCATCGCCGTCCGCCGCCCACAGGACGCACGAGCAAGACGTTTGCCAGCTTGCTGGTTGCAGGCGTGCTGACCGGCGGGCTGATGAACCTTTTTCCCTTGCGCGCGGACGCCAACACCACCGTCATCGCACTGCGGCCCGGCGCATCGCCCGGGGCGATGTTTCAGGCGCTGGCCGATACCGATGCGCGCGTCGTGTGGTCAGATTCGCAGGGATCCGTGTGGGTGATGACCGCGATTCCGACGGCGGAGAAGCTGCGGTTGTTTGCGGCCGGCGCGATGTACGTCAGCGGCTCGGTGGCACCGGCCGGTTGTTCGGCGTGGCTGAAGGCAGGCACCACCAGTTGACGTGCGCTTTCCTGCGCCGCCCTCAGACACCCAGCAAAACGATCTGCGGTTCGGAGAAGAGCGCACGCCGCAAGCGCGAAGCGTCATCGCCAAACGCAAAACACCGCGTAAGTCCCACCAGGCCGCCCGCGCGGCCGACGTGGGACGGGCCCCGCAAACCGCTCCATACCCAAAAGACGCAGCCAAGAACCTCAAGAACTCCACCCGCCCCAGCGCCCGCCAAGCTCAAGCCACTGGAGGATCAGATCCGCCGTCAGCCACCGCCCCACCGCGCTGCTGCCGAAACAGCCATCCAGCCATACGGTCCGCCAGCCCCGGCATATTCTGACCCAGCGTAGAAATAGCCCGCGACGCGCTCCCCACGTACAAATCCCGCGTCGGATGCTCCGCCGCGTGCAGAATCGCATCAGCCACCGCCTCAGGCGCGTAAACCGGCGCTGGGAGGCTAGGCTGAACGTCCATATAGTTGCGCGCGTGCGAAGTAAACCCCGTAGCGATCGAAGCCGGCTTGATCAGCGTCACCGACACCGGCGCCGCGCACGATATCGTTCAGCACGCTGTTCAGCCTGTTTTCCTGGCGTCCCACCAACACCACCTTCGCCCCGCGTTCAGCCGCCATCTTCGCTGTCGCCGCGCCGATGCCGCTGCTCGCGCCCGTAATCACCATCACCTGCTCACGTAGCGGTTTCAGTTTCAATTTCATTGAGTGCTCCCGGTTCCTAACGCGAAAACCGCGCAGCGGATCGGGCCAGCAATCCCCATTCCTGAAACGCGCCCCAAACGCCACCCCGTCCGCATCCATCATTTGGCTGCCCGAATTCTCGATGCACCCATCCGGACCGTTGTCGAAAAATTTACCGATGCTGGCAGCGTTGGTAATCGCCGTCGCAAGACGCCTGGTGGTAGTGGCCGACTCGCGCTTCAACGCAACGGCCGCCGTGCTGCAGCCGCCGCAGCGGACCATGCGGAACCCTGTTGCCGGCAACATTCCCGCGCTGGTTCGGCTGGCGGGTCGCGCTCGATGCGATCGCTTTCGTGGCTTTCCTGGCGATCTTTTATCTGATGGTCTTCAAGCAAGCGTGATCGCGAGAAAGCCTGGCCGTCAGGAACATTTGTTGCGGCATCGGTTCGCTGTCCGCGGCTTGCAAGAGGACAGATCCAACCACGGAGCACACACCCTGCGGCACACGTCCGAACGCGCCGCGCACACGCATCCCGGCAGAGCGCCGGGTATCAGGAGAACGTTATGTTTGCACACAACAAGCGACTGCAATACACGGTACGTGTCAGCGAGACCAACCCCGGTCTTGCCAATCTGTTGCTGGAACAGTTTGGCGGCCCGCAGGGCGAACTGGCGGCGGCCTGTCGCTATTTCACGCAGGCGCTGGCCGAAGACGACCCGGGCCGCAAGGACATGCTGCTCGACATCGCCACGGAAGAACTGAGCCATCTGGAAGTCATCGGCACGCTCGTCGCCATGCTGAACAAAGGCGCCAAAGGCGTACTGGCCGAAGCCACGGAATCCGAAGCCGAGATCTACCGGCGTCTGAACGGCCCGGGCAACGACTCGCACGTCACGCAGGTGCTGTATGGCGGCGGTCCGGCATTGATCAATTCGGGCGGCCAGCTCTGGAATGCCGGCTACATCGACACCATCGGCGATCCGTCGGCGGACCTGCGGTCCAACATCGCCGCCGAGGCACGCGCCAAGATCATCTACGAGCGCCTCATCAACGCCACCGATGATCCGGGCGTCAAAGACGCGCTGGGCTTCCTCATGACCCGTGAAGTGTCGCACCAGCGCTCTTTCGAAAAGGCCCTGTATTCGATCGAGCCAAACTTCCCGCCCGGGAAGCTACCCGGCGACCCGCGCTTTGCCTCGGTGTACTTCAACATGTCGCAGGGCGACGGCGACACCCGCGGCCCGTGGAACAGCGACGCCAACTTCGAGTACATCTCGGACCGCGAAGAACAGGGCGCCATCGACGGCGACGGCATGCCCAATGTGAACCTGACCGAAGACGAAGTGCTGGCCCTGCAGGCCATGGCGGCCCGCACGGCGTCGGACCCGAGCAGCGACCCGGTGACGGGTACGGAGCTCGGGCAGGTGAATGCGGCCGACGAACTGAAGCAGCCGTAACGCGACGCGCCGCAGCCCGGCGCATCCCTTGCCCGCCCCGCCCTTTCGGCCGGGCGGGCTTTCATTTTTTGCGGTCGGGCGGCTGACCTTGTCCGGACCGGTTGTCCACGGGCGGGGCGTCCGGCGTGGCGCTTCCCGGGTCCCACACGTCCGCAGGGTCCATGCCGGGCGGAAACTGGCGGCCCGCGCCCGTGCGGTTCGGATCGGCCGGGCGGTCCGAGAGCGTGCGCTCGCCGGGCGGCACCGGCTTGCGGTCCGCGTCGGCGGGGTCGTCCTGATGGGAATGGGGCTTCGTGCTCATGGGTCATCTCCTTGGGGTGTGTTCAGGGCCAGGACGTTTCCTGCATCGGCAACACCATCACCTCGGGCACCACGGTTTCCGGCGGTTGCGTCAATACGAAGCGCACCGCACGCGCGACGTTGGCGGGATCCTGCAGCGTGCTCGTATCGATATCCGGAAGCCGGTCCAGGAGGAACGGCGTGCGCATGCCGCCGGCGATGACGGCGCTGACCTTGATACCCATTCCGCGCAATTCAGCATGCAGGGCATGCGACAGGCCTAGCAATCCCCACTTGCTGGCGTGGTAGGCACTGGCGTTGGGCCACGCACGCCGCGCTGCGGTAGAAGCCACGTTCACGATATGGCCGCCGGGGCTGAGGCGGTTCTTGCCCAGCTTTGCCATCAGGAACGGTCCCGTCAGATTCGTGCGCAGCACGCGCTCCCAGACGTCGGGATCGAGTTGGTCGATGGACGCGGTGACATCGACGCCGGCGCTGTTCACGATCGCGTCCAGCTTGCCGAACTGCCGCACGACCGCGTCCATGCACTCGGCGACGTCGGCCGCCACGCCCACGTCCATGACGCAGGCCATGACGTCCGCGCCGCCTTCTTTCAGCTTGCCCGCGACAGCATTGGCACGCTGCTCGTCGATGTCGCTGACCGCGATACGGGCGCCTTCGGCCGCAAGCTGCTCGCACAGCGCCGCACCCAATCCGCTGCCGCCGCCGGTCACAAGGATTACCCGTCCGTCCAGACTCTCAAATTCATGCATGGTTGCGCTCCATTAAGCCGCGATGCGTGCGGCTGTCCGACGATCGCCGATCCCTGCGCACGAGTCCCGGATGCTGCGATGCGTATTGACCACGCAAAGCCCGCATGCACCAATACCCCGAATGGCGAACAGGAGGCACACATGGCGAACCCCGCATATAAGCGTGTGATGGAGGTGGTGGCAGCCGCCGCCGATGGCACCACCTACCGGATCGACAGATATTGCTCGCAGCCCCAAGGAGATGCGAAGGCCAGTTCTTATTGCTGCCTGCCTGACGGGCAGCTCGTGACATGGCAGGGAGACGGACATTACAAGCTGCCCGACGGCACGATCGTCACGATGGTGGCATCGCGACTGTGCTCCTAGTGCGCTCGGACCGGATCAAGCAGCGCAGCTATATCCCGCGAATCAACAGCCCAACGATGAACAGCACGGCCACGGCGCCAATCCAGACGGCCAGCATCAGCCACGGTCCCCGGCCAGTCCTGGCGCCGCGCCGCGCCGGGCGGGCGCGGCTGGAAGTATCGTCAACAGGTTTCATGATGCGCTCCCGGATCCCCACGCCCCGCTGGTGAGGCGATGACGGCCCTGCGCCGCGAGGACACAGGGCCGCATCAGCATCGTCACCCGCTTCATGCAGGTTGCAATTACTTTGCCTTGCCCGCCTGGGCCGCTTCAGCATTGGTCTGCTGCAGCGCCAGCATGCTCAGCTTCTCGTCGGTGGCCTTTTCTTCGGCCAACGTTTCCTTCAACAGCTTCAGTGCTTCGGTCTCGCCCAGTAGTTGCTTGGCGAAGGTGCAAAGCGTGCCGTAGCTGGCGATCTCGTAATGCTCGACCTTCTGCGCCGCAGCGATCAACGCAGCATCGCGCACCGGGCCTTCCTCAACGTCTTCGATGACGTCTTTGCCTTCTTCCACCAGGCCTTCCATGGCGGCGCACTTGATCCGCTTCAGCCTGAAATCCGCGCCTTCGACGATCTTGTCGATGCGTTCGATCTGTCCGCG
This sequence comes from Achromobacter sp. UBA4530, assembly GCF_002388205.1. Classification (NCBI taxonomy): domain Bacteria; kingdom Pseudomonadati; phylum Pseudomonadota; class Betaproteobacteria; order Burkholderiales; family Alcaligenaceae; genus Achromobacter; species Achromobacter sp. UBA4530. The sequence continues at coordinate 118,556 of NZ_DGMA01000005.1, forward strand.
CGTCTCTTCAAGGTGCGTGTTGAAGGCTTCGGCCAGCGTGGGGTCAGTAGCGGCGCGTGCCATCTTCGGCAGGGCGCGCGTCAGTTGCTTTTCGGCGCTGTACACATCCGATAGCTCGTGAATAAACAGGTCCTTCAATGTCTTCTGGCTCATGATCACTCCTGTGTGTGGATCGATGGGGAAGCGGGCCTTGCCCGTGCGGTAAACAGCAAGACGCATGCCGGTGAGTCTTACCGAAATAGCGAACGGGCAGGCCCGCTTGATCCATCAGTCGCCGGTGGGGACACCGGCACGTCGCAACGCATTTACTTCTTGGCCGACACGCTTTGCTGCAAGGTCTTTGCGGCCTGCAAGTGCTGCTGCAGGCTGGGCAGCGTTTCGATCGCGAACTGCTTGACCTCCGGGTCCTTCACTTCCTTCGAAGCCTTCTCGAACAGCTTGACCGCGTCCTCGTGCGCGTCCACGCCGATCTCGTCGGCGTACGCCTTGTCGAAGCCTTCGTCACGCAGTCCCATGGCCTTGAGCTTGGCCGTCTGCATCATCGAAGGATCCTTGGGCGGCTCAAAGCCCTTGCTCTTGGCCAAGGCCTCGAGCTGCTGGGCCAACTTGGTGTGATCGTCGATCATCTTCTGCGCAAATTGCTTGACCTCGGCGTTCTGCGACTTTTCCAGCGCCATCTTGCTGCCGGCAACCTCGAGATGGCCGGACTCCGCGGCGTCTGTCAAAAAGCCGCGAGCCTCGCTATCGAGCTTGTTCGTTGCAGCGGGCACCTGGGCGCCAGGGGCCGCCGGGGTTTGCGCAAGCGCAACCGAACTCATGCCGAGGACAATTGCAGCGCCAAGCCCTGCTTTCAAAAGACGGTTTTTCATTCGGACCTCCAGTAGAAAATAAGTCGCCGGCTGTCGGCCTGATGCCGCCCGGCGAACAAGGAACATCCAGCAAACGTCATGCCCGTCCGCGCCGCGAAGCGCGGCCTGCCAGCGACGCGTCCGCGTTCGCAATTAGCCAAAATCGCCCTCGCCCACCTGGATAGGACCGTCGGTCGGCACCCACTGCGTGCGGTGCGCCAGTTCGCGCAACGCATCGGCGCCGCTTTCGAATGCACGCAGCAATTCCGGCGCGGTGTCATCGGCGGCGCCGAACCGCTGCCGCAGCACATCGCCCGATATCTCGAACTGCCGCGTCACACCGGCCGTTTCCATCTCGAATACGATGGCATCGCCTTGTGCTTTCGCGTTGGTCGCTTTGGTGAATTTCATTTCGGTCCCTCCTCGCGAGTGGTTGTCGGAGACGCGCCGCGGTGCGGAGCGCTTGCGGCAAAGGCAGCAAGTCGTGTTCCGTCACACCGCGCAAGTCAAATCTTCCGATCGTGTAGAAATCGCAGCAGTGCATGCGCATCAGCACGCGCGACGCGCCGTCATCTTTCCGCCACGCGCGACGGGAACAATAGTTGCGGCGATCCGGGAGTCACAGCGGCAGGGTTACCGGTCTCTGGTTGGGGAGTCCGGTGGCTGGCACGGCCTCGCCACGTCGCTGTGACCTTTGCGTTTTGTTGGACCGTGAGTCTTCGCCCCGCATCGCGCGGGGCGCTTTTTTGCGGCAGAAATAGCGTGTTTTACGGCGATGTAACAAAGAAACGCAGCGTTACACGCCCTCCGTTGCGCGAGCGCAGTGCCGTCGGCACACTAGCTGCTCGCATCTTTTGGGAGAGTTGCCATGCAAGTGGATATCCAGAAGTTGGGAGCAGACGCCGCGCGCCAGGGGTTGACCCTTTTGGATTGCCCCTATCTTCGCTCCGCAGCCATGCCTGCGCAGACCGGCGAATCAGTCCATGAATGGCGCAGCCGCGTCGAGATGTGGAAAGCCGGCTGGAAAGACGGCGTCAGATCTCGCGTCGTCGGCCGCGCGCCGTCATCCCCCTTCACGATCACCCGCAGGTAGTCACTGCCTGCGGTGCGTATCCCGCCAGGGCCCTGGGCATTGTCCAGGGCCCGATTCATTTGAAGAACCGGCGGGCATTTGGCGGCGCGTTTTCATGGACAAATTCGCTTGCGGGCCTTGGTCGGGAATTCTTGCACTTTGTTGCACCCGCGCGGAGGCAGTTTTTGGAAAATCCCGGGCAGGAAATTTTCCGAACACCACGCTCTGGAGCGCACGATGAATACTGAAAAGGGTATTTGCGTAGATGGATTCAAAGTCCACTGCGATGTCATTGAGTTGCCGAGCGGCAAGTATCGGCTCGACGTCACGACCCGGCGTGACGGCGAACACGACGGGAAGGCCGTCTGGCCCATCCCGAGCGGCAAGCTTTTCTCGGCGCAGCACGAGGCCGAGCGTCACGCCAAATGGATCCTCAAGGGCATCCGGCGCGTCGACGCCAGCGGCGTCCCGCAGTTCTGCCTGACCTGATCTTTGCAAGACCCGGCGCATTGCGCGCTTAAGTCTTCTGGAGCGCCCTCGGGCGCTCTTTTTTCGTTGACCCCGCCCCCGCCGCGGGTCCGGGCACGCGCATTGCTCTGGCGTCACGGTCCTGTAGTGTCAATGCGCTATCGCACCACCGCAGAACCACAGCACGACATGGCCGGCAGCCCAGCAACGAGGCGCCGGCCCTTCAAACCGAGGAGCATCATGAAACGGCCACGCCACCGCACGCAAAAGGATTCAGCGCTTACGGCATACGCATGGCCATCTTGGCCGCTGACGTCGCGACGCTTTCCGGGATCGCGTTAAGTGCCCCGCCCCGCCGTGCAGGACGGCCAAACCCTGCCGGATCCGCGCGCGTCCACGCTGAAGGGCCTGCTTGGAACCTGTCTGCTCGCACTCAGCGCGTTCGGCGTCTTCGCGCTGTGGCGTTACCTGGACGCCTCGCATCCGGCGGTGGGTGCAGCGCTGCTGGGCGGCTTGCTTGCCGCTGGCGCCACCGCGCTGGGCGCGTTGCCGGTGGCCTTTTCGCAACGGGTGCCCGAACGGGTCCAGGACACGTTGCTGGGATTCGGCGCCGGCATCATGCTGGCCGCCTGCGCCTTTTCTCTCATCATTCCGGGCCTGGACGCCGCCCGCGAGCTCGGCAGAGGGCCATGGGGCGCCGGACTCTCCATCGCCGGCGCCATCCTGCTCGGCGCGTCGGCGCTGCTGATTCTGGACCGCGTCTTGCCGCACGAGCACTTCATCAAGGGCAAGGAAGGCAAGCCTGCCCGCAACCTGCGGCGAACGTGGCTGTTCGTGTTTGCGATCACGCTGCACAACTTTCCCGAAGGCCTGGCGATCGGCGTCGGTTATGCCGGAGCAGACCCAGTGCAGGCCGGCTCGCTGGCCTTGGGGATCTCGATTCAGGACGTGCCCGAAGGCCTGGTAGTGGCCATCGCGCTGCTGGCCGCCGGGTATCGGCGCGCGTTCGCGGTGGGATTCGGCATGGCCTCCGGCCTGGTGGAACCGCTGGGCGCAGTGCTGGGTGCAACCATCGTCGGCTGGTCGGCGTCGTTGCTGCCGTGGGGGTTGGGCTTTGCCGCGGGCGCCATGCTGTTCGTCATCAGCCACGAAATCATCCCTGAGACCCATCGGAAAGGTCACGAAGTCCCCGCCACCTGCGGTCTGATGCTGGGATTTGTGTTGATGATGGTGCTGGACACGGCCCTGCAGTGACGTCAGGCCAGCGATACGGCTTAACCGGTATACACGCGTCATTCAGCCCTTTGGTGCAATGTGCGTTGACGACGCTCATCCGTTTTCAGTAATTTAGGCCGGTGAGCCTCGCGCTCACGTTTTTTGTATAGGCCGTTTTTGTCCGTTTCTCAGTAAGCCGTTTCGTCTGCAAGCCAACCCCCAGGAGCTCGAATATGAAGAAGCACCTACTGATGATTGGTCTTATTGGCTCAATGACCTTCGCGGTCACCGGCCAGGCAGCTGATGCGAAAAAGCCTCTCGCGCTATGGCAATGCCAGGATTTCCTAGGCGTCCAAGAGACCTATCGCCCCGTCGTCGTCAGCTATGCAGAAGCGCTTAACAACAAGGGCAAGCCCGAAGAGGCCGTGCTTGACGTCGAGGGCATCAGCACCCGCACGCCGATGCTCGTCAAGCAGTGCAACGAAAACCCCAAACAGATGCTGCGCGACGCCCTGGCGGGTCTGAAGAAATAATTGTTCGCGCTCCCCTGGAGCCTGCGCTCCGGGGGATTTGGCTGAATCCCCCGTTCCCTCACGCTTTTCCCCCGCGCTGCCCATCGGCGGTGTCGCGGTCGCCCTCGCGATGCAGACGGTCCAGAACCGACTAGCGCATGCAGCATGCGTAGCATCGTCCCCATCAACGCGCCCCAAGGTGACGAAGCGGCCGAGCCGGTACTGGCGTCGGCGCGCGGATAGGCACGCGGCTTGCAGCCGGAATGCGTTTTCAAGGAGAACACCATGAACGCCATCCATCCCGGCGGCCGCGATACGGCCGCAGACGCCCACGATCCGGCGCGTGCCGCCACGACCGCAGACGGCAATCCCGCCCCCGACCCGTCGACCGAAGACCAGGTCGATATCGCGGATCGTGTGCAGAAGGATCTCGCCAAGGCCAACGACCGGGAGCGCGCCCGGCAAGATGCGTCAGTGGAGCAACAGGCCATTGATGGCAATTCCGCGCCGCAGCCGGACGTGGAAGGCGGCATGTTCAAGCCGGCCGACGACACGCCGGCCGTGCTGCCGGAGAAGTCCGGGCCGAAGGAGTAAACCTTCCGTCGCTATAGCCCCAGGGTCAGCAGCATCAGGAACGCGCCAAACAGCACAAAGTGCGTCAGGCCTTCGATAGCGTTGGTCTGGCCGTCATTCAGGTTGATGGCCGCCACGATCAACGTGACCAGCATCATCAGCGTCTGCAGCGGCGTCATCGCCATGTCGATCCGCTGGCCGGTGAAGAGGGCCATGGCCTCCATCGCCGGAACGGTCAGGATCACGGTCGACAGCGACGCGCCGAGCGCGATGTTGACCACCGACTGCATGCGATTGGCAAGCGCCGCCCGGAAGGCCGTCAACATCTCGGGCGCGGCCGAGATGCCCGCCACCACCAGGGCGATCAGCCCGACCGGCACATCCATCCCTTCCAGACTGCGGTTCAGCGCATGCGACATCAGCTCGGCCAGCGCGCCCACCGCCACGATGCCGACCGCCATCACGGCGGCCGACTGGCGCCAGCCGGGACCGCCGCCGGGCGGCACGGGCGTGCGCGTCTTTTTTTCGGGATAGCTGTAGCTGAAGAAATAGCTGTGAGGCCCGGTCTGCATGCGCACAAACACGCCGTACATCAGCAGCATCGACACCACGGTGAAGGCGCTATAGGCGCGCCAACTGGGCTGCGGCACGAACTCGGGAATGATCATCGACACCGTAACGGCGGTCAGGATCATCACGCTGTACGTGCGCGCCGAATCGTCGTTGTATGCCTGCTCGCCGTGCTTGAACCCGCCGATCAGGGCGGCCACGCCAAGAATGCCGTTGATATCCAGCATGACCGCCGAATAGATGCTGTCGCGAACCAGCGTCGGCGAGCCCGCCTTGGACGACACGATCACCAGCACGATCACTTCCACCAACACTGCTGACAGCGTCAGGATCATGCTGCCGTACGGGTCGCCGAGCTTCTGCGCGATGCGTTCGGCATGGCGCGCAACGCTCAGGGAGGCGGCAAGGATCGCCGCGATCAGCACGGCCGTTTCCGCCAGGCTTGCTGCTTGGCCTAGACCCTCCAGTTGCGGGTCGATCATGAACCCCGCGATCGCAAGCAGGCAGGCGAGCAGCAGGAACTTTTCGGAATGCAGTAGGGATTTCATCGCAACGTGGCGGGCCGGAACATCGAGAGCCTAGCACGCACCGTTCCAGCCGAGGCGCGCGGAATCGGGCATGCGGCTTGCTGTCCATGGGGTCCGTGCATGTATGGATGGAGCGCCATGCCGAAAAGGAACGCAGCAATGCGGCAAACGAGATCCAGGCCGCAACCACGACCCCGGAAGACCGGCAAACCCAATCCGGTTTCCCATTTTTTTGACCGCTTCGCGTCGCTTGTGACCAAGTGGGCGGGCTCACCCGTCGCCTTTGGCATCGCGCTGATCGCGGTGGTGTTATGGGGGATCTCGGGCCCCGCGTTCGGCTTCTCCGAGACCTGGCAACTGGTCATCAACACTGGCACCACCATCATCACCTTCCTGATGGTTTTCCTGATTCAGCAGAGCCAGAACAAGGACAGCGAGGCGCTGCATCTGAAACTGGACGAGCTGCTGATTGCGGTCAAGGGGGCCGACGAGCAACTTGTCGACGCCGAGCGTCTGGATGAAGACAAGCTGCTTGCCTTGGCGTCCGCATTGACGGCCCGCGCCCGCAAGCAGCATCGTCAACGGGCACGCGGCCGCCGCCGCGATTGACCCATTACCGGGCCGTCGGGCGCGCACTTTCGCACGCGTCGTGCTGCTTTCACGCCTGCACAGCCATTTGCCGGATCGCGGCCTGGGTGATCGCGGCAAACGCCTTCGGATCGTTGAACGCACGCGCGGTCAGCATGGCGCCATGCACGGTGGACATGAAGGCCTGCGCCTCGACCTGCGCGCTATCGCGCAATTGGAGCTGCCCTGCCGTCGCCCCGGCTTCAAGCACCGAGGCGAGCCAAGCGGTCAAATCCTTGAAATAAGCCCGCACCTCGGCCGCGACTTCCTGGGGAATCATCGGCGACTCCGCCGCCAGCATCGCGCAGATGCACATCGACGCGCTGCCTTCGCGGATGCACTTGGCCCAGTAGTCCGTGTAGGCGGTCAGGCGTTCCACCGGATCTGCCACGTGCTGATCCAGCGCCGCCAGACCCGCGAGCGCTTCTTCGCGATGGCGGACGACGACGGTCAGGACGAGTTCGGCCTTCGTCGGGAAGTGATGATGGATGCTGGGTTTGCCGATGCGCACGCGTTCGGACACATCGGCATAGCTGAACCCGTGATAGCCGCCTTCGGCGAGCAGCAGTTTGGTGTGCGCGACGATCTCGGCGGCGCGGGCAGAAAGTTCCAGGCTCATGGCCAGAATGACTCCGATTGGCGGGGGGCAAGTCGATGCGAATGCGCGCCAATCTACTAGTTGGTCGGTTGCGTGTCAAGACGGCCACCGCGCCGCCTTGTCCGTGTCCAACTATGGAATCGCCGACACGTCCCGGCCGGTAGGCGCCTCGAGATTGCCCGAAGGATGCGCCGGCCGCGACAACTGCGCCGGACTCGACCGGGCCGAAGGCATCGGCGGACGTCCCGTACGTGACACACTCGCCGGATCCGCAGGCCGCAACGCGCGAGAGGCTTGCGTGGCCTGCAACGCCCGCGCTGTCCGCAGCCGCCTCACCTGGTCGTCCAGCTGCGCACGCAAGCGCTCGATCTCCGCGTCATCGGCCGAGCGCAACGCGGCAGCGCGCACTTCCTCAATCATCTTTTCCAGCCGCGTCATGTCCGGATCAGGCAATGGATTGCTGACGCGCCGCACCTGCATGCGGCCCATCAACTCGTTAACGCGGTCGCGCAGCGCCACGGCAGCCATCGCGCGCAGGGGCTGCCGTATAAACTTTGGCCATCCGAGCGAAGCTCCCGCGGCCAGTGCCGCCGTCCGCGCCCACGCCCCGCCGACCTTGCTGCGGGGCGCGCTGCGCGCCATGGGAACGGAGAGCGCCTGGCGGTCACGTTCCATCTTGGCCAGAAGGGCCGCCTTGTCAGCTAGCGTGGTCATCTTGGGCATAGTGGCTCCGTGCAGCAGCGGTATCGAGGCGCACCTGGTGGCTCAGCTCCGCAAAGGGCGATCCCTTCGGTGCGCTACGTGTCGAAATGGCGAGCGAAATGAGCGTGATGAGCAACCACGCGCCGGCAACGAGCCACGCGGCAAGTTTGCGATGCTCCGTGTCCCAGAAGCTCACGATGGCGGCCACCGACACGAACCCCAACGTGCCCAGACCGCAGAAAACCAGGGCCACACTGCTGATCACCGTGGCGACGAGCGCGGCCCGGTACAGGGACAGTTCGATGCCGACCAACTCGACATAGTCCCCCGAGCGTTCGGCAGCAAAAGCCGCGATGCGGCGCAATCTGCGCAAGCGTTCTGAAATCATGGCGTCTCCTTGGGGCGATGACGGGCGATGTCAGCAAATCTCATACCCGTTCGCCCCGCGAGACGCCACAACGCGGCTGTTAACGCCAATGCGCCGGCCAGAGCTGCACGTGGAGTCTGAGCGATTGGCCGGCGACGCGATCCTGCTGGAAGGTGTCGCCCTATCCTCGCCCGGCAGCGCGTCTGCCAGTCAGGCGCAGCAGCAACCCCGCCAGTTGCTCCAGCCGATAAGGCTTGGACAACAGCGGAATACCTTCTTGCCCCGCCCTTTTCACTTCCTCGCCCAGAAAGCCGGTCATCAACGCCACCGGAAGATCGGGCCTCTGGGCGCGCACTTCCCGCGCCAGTTGAATGCCGCTCTTGCCACCGGGCATCATGGCATCCGTCAGCATCACATCAATAGCGGCGCCGTCATTCAACACGTCCAAGGCTTCGGCGGCACTGGCGGCGGGCGTCACGACATAACCCAGCTCTTCCAGCATGCTGGCGGTCAGGGTCGCAACGTCCGCGTCGTCTTCCACCAGCAGCACGTTCAAGGCCGCCGGCCGCTCCTGGACCACGCCGGACTCGCCCGATTTTCCCTGCGCAGCCAGCCGCCGTTTCGACCGCGGCAACAAGACCGAAACCGTGGTGCCGACGTCCATCTCGGTGGAGAGATCGATGGCGCCGCCCGATTGTTTGGCAAAGCCGTACGCCTGCGCCAGTCCCAGCCCCGATCCCTTGCCGACATCCTTGGTGGTGAAAAACGGTTCAAACACGCGTTCAGCCACCGCCGGGCTCATGCCGGTCCCCGTGTCCGACACCCGCAATGCAATGTGATCGACGGTCAATTCACCCTTCCCGGATGCGGTCATGTTCTCGGTCCGGATTTCGATCACACCGCCGTCCGGCATGGCGTCGCGCGCGTTGACCGCCAGATTCAGGATGACGAGTTCCAACTCGCCAGGGTCCACTTCGACCGGCCAGAGGTCGTCGGCCAGCGCCAACGCAATGACGATGTCGCCGCGCAGGCTGCGCTCGAGCATCTCGAGCATGTTTTGAACGACCGTGTTCAGGTTGAGAACCTCCGGACGCAACGCCTGGCGGCGCGCGAACGTCAGCAATTGGCGAGACAACGAGGCGCCGCGGTCCACCGCCTGTCGCATCGAGCCATACAAGCGGGTGCGCCGCGCTTCGTCGATGGGACGCTGCAGCATTTGCAGCCCGCCGGAAATGACCATCAGGAGGTTATTGAAGTCGTGCGCCACCCCACCGGTGAGCTGACCCAGCGCTTCGAGTTTCTGAGCCTGGCGCAGCGATTCCTCGATCCTGCTGCGCTCGCGCATCTGCTGCTGAAGCTCGGCGTTGGCCAGTTCCAGTTCGCGCGTCCGGCTTGCCACGACCGACTCAAGCGCCTGCGCGGCCTGCTTCTCAGCTTGCAGCAACGTGCGGATTTCATATTGCCGGGTCCGGGCGCGCGCCGCCGTTTGAACCGTGGTGGTCAATGCGAGGCTCTGAACCGGCCGTTCCAGGAGCGAGACATTGCCCAATAACTCGGTCATTTTCTCGCGCCAGCGCACGATGGGACCGGTTTGCGTCTTGCCGGTCAACACGACGAACGGCAGCCCCGACCACGCCGGCTGCGCCTTCAACCACTCGGACACCAGTTCCAGGTTTTTGCCAAACAGACCTTCCTCGGTCAGGCAGACGGCCAGGGCGCCAGCGTCCGCCTGCGCCAGCACCTCCTCGATATTGCGACAGACGAACGTGTCGAAACCCGCGCGCTGCAGCAGCCGCGCGCCGGCTTCCCCGTCTCGGCCGATCGGTGCGTAGACGAGCACCCGCGATTCAGCGTCCTCAGGTCGATGCATCGGGATTGTTCAGCAGAAGGCGCAAATCGTCGCCGGTGTATTGCGGCGTTCCCGAAAATATTCCGTGAAACGAGGTCAACGGCGGGCCAACGACCAGCCCATCTTCGGACATGCTGAATTCGCGGATGGCATGTTCGTGCGCGCCACTGCGCTTCTTGACGACGGAGATGGCTCGCCGGACGCGTCCGTCGTGCTCGAAATACCGCAACATGATCACCGTATCGCTGAGATAGCTGATGTCCATGGGCGTTTCCATCGGGCCCACCAGACCGTGCTGGGCCAGGATCATCACCGTCGTCACGCCCTGCTGCCCCAGGTAGCTCAGCAATTCGTGCATCTGCAGAATCAAAAAGCGCCCGTCGGGCATGGCGTTCAGATAGCCGTTCAAACTGTCGAACACCACCACGCGCGCGCCATCATCTTCAACCGCGCGGCGAACTATCGCCGTGAATTCGCCCGGCGCCATCTCCGCGGGATCGACTTGTCTGAAGGTCAGAAGCCCTGCGTCCAGCGCGGATTCCAGCGGCATTCCCAGTGCACGTGAGCGCGCGAAGAACGTGGCCCGGGACTCGTCGAACGCGAAAATGGCTGCGTGCTCGCCGCGCTGCGTCGATGCCAGCGCATAGGTTGCCGCAAGCGAAGACTTGCCCACCCCCGCCGCGCCGATCAGCAGAACATTCGTCCCGCGGTCCAACCCGCCGCCCAGCAAGCTATCCAGTTCGGCGTTGCCGCTGGGCGTGGGCGTCGGGGAAAACGCTTTGTGATGCTCCGCCGCAACGAGCCTCGGATAGACCTCGAGCCCGCCCTTCCTGATCGTGAAGTCGTGGTAGCCACCGCGAAAATCCATGCCGCGCATTTTCAATATGCGCAGCCGCCGTCGCTGGGCGCCGTAGTCGACCGCCAATTGCTCAAGTGCGATCACGCCGTGCGAGATCGAGTGCAATTGCAGGTCGTCCTCTTTGGCCGCCTGGTCGTCCAGCAGGATCACCGTACACCGGCGATTAGCGAAAAAATGCTTCATCGCCAGAATCTGCCGGCGATAACGCAGTGAGCCCTGCGCCAGCAGGCGCAGTTCCGACAGGCTATCGATGACGACCCGTGCTGGGTCAAGCTGTTCAACCTTGTCCAGGATCAGGCGCGTGGTCTCGGTCAGCTCCATCTCGGCGGGGTGCAGAACGGTGAGTTCCCGCTCGGGATCCAACACGTCTTCGGACACCAGTTCCAGGATCTCGACACCGTCCAATGACCACCCGTGGCGATGGGCGACCAGACTGAGTTCGGCCGGACTTTCGGAAAGCGCGACATAAAGCGCGCGCTCGCCGTGACGGACGCCTTCCAACAGGAATTGCATTCCCATGGTCGTCTTGCCCGTGCCCGGCCTTCCCTCGCAAAGATACATTTTGTTGGGATCCAAGCCGCCGCCGAGAATGTCATCGATGCCGAGGTTTCCGGTCGAAATTCGGGGGTCTGGCTTGAAAGCCGCAGTCTGTTCTTCAATCGTTGCGCTCATGGCTTTCCCGTAAAAACGAGTGAGAAAGCAAGCATATCGCCATCGTCAATCCCGAATGGCATCCAGCACGAAAGATATGTTACGTACTGAATCGCACCCATCGGACGAGAATCGCGGCTTCAAGTCCGACCAGAAGGAGGTCAGCGCGGGATTGCACGGCCTGGCTCGCCGCTTGGCCCTGTAACAAAGGCGCAATGCAACCCGCAAGAAAACGCCCGCCTTCTGCATACGAATGCAGAAGGCGGGCGTCTTGCGGGTCAATCAGCTTATTCGAACGAAATCTGAAGTTGAGGATTGATCTTCCATTCGAATCGGGCACTGGCCTCGCCGCCGCCGGCGTCCTGGGCCAACACCACATACCGGCCTTCTTGCGGGGTCGGCGGCACCAAGCCCCGTAGCGTGCCGGTGGCCTCGTCGAACTGCAGGCCTTCCGGAAGCCGGGCGGGCGTCGTGCCGTCCTTGTCGAATAGCGTGTAGCGCACCGCACCGCTTCCGCCCGTGGCGTTTACCACCGGCACCGCCGACGGCATCGTGGCGCCCGCCGTGAGTTCGATCGGAAGGGTGGAGACCTCCAGCGCGGGCGCCAGGTTGAAATCGACGGGAATGGAAACGCGGGCGCCGCCCTCGTCGCTGATGGTGGCCGTAAGCCCCGCCATTTTTTCCAGGGACTTGGGCACCGCGCCGCTGACACGGCCGCTGCCGTCGAGCACCAGCCCGGAAGGCATGCGCATGGCGCTGCCGTCGGGATTGGAATAGGAAACGGCGTAGTTGCCGGTGCCGCCGCTGACGTTGATGAACTTGACGGGGCTCTTGATGCGCCCGCCCGCCGTCGCTTGAATGGAGCCGCCCTCAACGTTCAAGGGCGGATTGATGGTCAGTTGCACGGTACGGCTGGCCTTGCCGCCGCCGCTGTCTTCAACCTGGATGAGATACGTCAACGTCTTGGGGCTGGCCACGGAAGGAGCGGCGCCAGACAGCGAACCGTCGGATCCGAACACCAGCCCGGCCGGCAGTTCGGCAGGTTTGCCGCTGGTATCAAGCAGCCGGAAGTTCAACGCCCCGGTGCCGCCCGACGTGCGCACCCGGATCAACTGGGAATTGAGCGTTGCGCCCGAGGTGATGGAGAGGCCCTTGTCCGGTGCCACGGCAGCCGGGCGGGCGCGGGTGATGTCTTGAGATCCCGTGGTTGCCGCGGACGCCGCCGGCGCTTTGGTGCCGGATGAAGGTGCCCCCTTGGCAGGCGCGGCACGCTGAGTGATTTTCCCCACGGGCGGTTTGAAGTCTTCGGCAGCGATGGCTTGGCCAGGCGTGACTGCGATCAGTCCAACAGCGGCTCCCAAGCACGCGAATCGGGAGATTATCTTTTTATTCATAACGGTCCTTGTGACTTAATCAACGATGCGCAGTGCGCATTACACGTCTCTCTACAAGCTGGGCGCGTCGCCCGCCTTATGAGACCCCAATTACCCTGTGCCTTTCAGCTAGGCCTTGATGCTCCGCTTTGCCTCGTTGCATTTACATAACGGAGTCGCGCAAGGCTGCAGGCCACGTTCAGCGTCAACGAATCTGGAAACTGGGCGACACATTATTCCAAGATCAACAGACCGGAATGCAGAGTAGAACTACCTCTTTGCATGCCCAAAATCGCGGTGCGCCTGAGCGAGCCGCCCGTCGCCCTCGGGCTTTATCAGACCGATGAAAAGGCGGGCCAAGGCGAGCGATGTGTTGATGTTCAACTTCGAATAAATGCGCGCCTTGTGGTTGTCCACGGTTCGGACTGAGATATGGAGATCCTCGGCAATCTCCTTGCTGGAGTTTCCAGCGATGACGCCTTGGACGATCACGAGTTCGCGCGGCGTGAGCATGGCTTTGCGCGCTTCTTCCTGGTCCGCGCAGACACGGTTCAAATGGGCACCACGGCTCAGGCGCAGCGCAAAATGAATGGCCTGGCCGAGCCGGCTTGAGTTCAACGGCTTGGCGAAGAAATCGACCGCGCCGCGCCGCATGGCTTCAACCGCATCGCCGAATTCGGGATCTGCCTTGATGAAGATTGTTGGCAACGCCGCGTTCGCCTGGACCAGGTCGCGCTGCAAGGCGGTCTCGGCAGCCGGCTTTCCGAAATCCATGATCAGGCAATCGCACTCGCCAGCCGTATAGATGGATAAGAATTCGCGGACCGTTCGGCTCTGCACGACCTCGATGGAAAAGTCCGCAAGTATTCGGCGGACCGCCCACGCCGACGACTCGTCTTCGTCAACGATGTAAGCCTTTGCGCCTGGGGGGGTGGGATTCGGCCCGGCCGCGGACGCAGCCTTTGCCTGCGGCGCCAGGCGGGAGTCATGGAAGATACGCGGGTGGTACTGCCCCCACCTCAGCGACTGTTCGAAATACGGCATCATCAGTAATGGCAAGAATGCAAAGCGTCTGACATGGCTGGCACCCATCGCTGCTCGCGTCTACCGCTTGAGCGAGCCATCCGGATTGGCCTGCACAGCGCACCGAAGTATAGATACGCGTCCCCTACCCTCCCATCAGAGGATTATTAATCTCGCGGGGGCAAAGACCTCTTCTGTTGATTGCGCCGCGAAGCCGCCGCTACGGCGTGGCCCAGGCCTTCAAGAGAGCGCCATGCCGGACCGCGCATTCGCCATACTGCACCGCAAGCGCCATATAACTGCGGGCTAGATCGTCCCAGTTGTCACTTGTGACTTCCGGCACCGGCGGGCACGGTTGACCCAGGTTCGCCGGAAGAATTGGCCAGACGGCCGGCTTCGTTGATGTGCCGCAGGCGCTCAGCGTCAATGCGGCAGTCAGCAGGCAGAGGCCTCTGAGCTTCGACACGGGTGTACCTCTGGATTGTCATGGAACGGGCAGCGCGCAATATGGCGAGCGCATCCTCCAGACTGTTGGAAACGACGGCCAGGCGCATCGTCTGATTTTTGAATTCGTGCAACTCGGTCAACGTGTGTTCAGCGTTCGCTTTTGCCATGCCGGCGTGAAACTGGTGAAAGCCATACCACCGGACGCTCATGAACAGCGCCGCCACCAACGTTGCGCCGATCAGGTACGGCGCAATATTGCGCAGTTGCGAAATCAAGGGCGTCCCTCCCACTCGCGTGGAATCTGGAAGTGTGGGCCGTCCTTGAGCGTCTTCCAGTCTCCGCCCCACTCCACCGGAACGCCAAGTTCGGCGGCGCAGCCCTTGACCACGGCGGCCAGATCGGCAAAAGCCTGCCAGTCGCTCCATGGAATGCCGCCGTTGACGATGGGCGCCAGATCGACTGCATGGCTCAAGCCGTCCCGCTGAGGCAGGTGGTAGCTGGCCATGGTCTGACTGGCGCCGCGACGCACATAATCATGCTGCTGCGCGAGGGTTCGCACGCCCTCAACCACGGTGAAATCGACCGAGGTGCGCTGGATGGCGAGCTGCACAACATCGACCAGATCCGGGTGCACCCCCTCAAGGCGAGCGAGGCTGCGCTGCGAAAGTCGAAAGACGCTCATCTTTTCAAACTCCTGAGTTTTTACGGGGCGCCCATGTCAGGGCCTTTTTCCGCGAACGCGGTCGATAACGGCCTGCCACAACGCTGGAATCGGCATGGCCTGCACGGCGTCCCAAGCGCGAGAAACAATAGCCATGCCAAACATCCCGGTAAGAAACCCCGTCAAGCCCTCGGGGATTCCCAACATGACCGAAAGATAAGGCGCCGCGTAGTAAGCGCCGAGCGACCCGCTCAACGCCATACTCAATCGGGCAGGCCACGACCCCTGCAGGTATTGCACGGACACAACCGCGCCGAGCACGCCGGCGAACTTTGCCGCGAGGGCGTCGATGTCCTGGATGTTCAAGTGGGCCTCCTGTTGTCGTAAAAAAGCCCGCGGAGGGCGGGCATGGAAAGCGGATCATCGACACGAAGCGCAAGGAGGTACGGGCGAAGAACGCTGAGCAGCTCCACGCTCAACTGGAGACATCATCGGGACCCGCCGGCCGCAGAAGTTCGGCGCGACGCTCCGGCACCAACAATCCTTTGGCTATGTAGAGATCAAGCCCAGCGGCGATGTGAGGATCCTCCACGTTGATAATTCCAGCTCGATTAAAGTCGTCATACACGAGACCCACCTCCATATCGGTGAGCTGTGCCTTCCTGATCCGGATTTGCTCCTCGACAGCGAATCGCTTCATATACTCACGCGGAGAAAAAACGCTTTTCGCCACGGCGGGAACCTCGGGCGCGGCGAACTTGCCGTTTTCATAGAGATAACCCTCCTGCACCCCTGCGTGCGCTTCGACCCACTTGAATTCGGGATGAAAGCGCCCCGCAGGATCGATGCTCGTTGTTTCAGTAACGCGGCCTTCTTGAATCAATGCCCAAATAGTCATCATCATCACCATTCGATAAATACAACACCGGCGCCGCCTGCGCCCCCTGCTGCGGTGGCGTTATACGCCGCACCGCCCGAGCCCCCCGCACCATGAAATCCGGTGGCACCGTTCACGCCCAACGTTACGTTGCCTGTCAGATTGACGGCGTTGGGGCAAGCGCCATAGAGCGTCGCGCCGCCAGGGCCGGACATGGCGTACACGCCATTCAGCACCGCCGCAAAGCTGCCTGCGGAACCGGGCACCCCCAATTGGCCTGTTCCCGAAGCGCCGCCCCCGCCGGAACCGCCGGGCACCCCACTAACGTTCGGCGCCGGGCTTCCACCAGTCGCCGAAACAAACGTACCGAAGGAAGACATTCCGCCGGATGTACCGACCGTGGTGTTGGAGACGCCGCCACTGCCGCCGGCGCCAACCGTGACCACAACGCTAGAGGCCCCCGCCAGCTCTACCAGGCTGATGACCGACATGCCGCCGCCTCCGCCGCCGGCTGCTGCACCAACAACGGCAGGACAAAAAGCACCTCCGCCGCCACCGCCGCCGCCAATGACTGTCACCCGAACCCGGGACACGCCATTCGGCACGCTCCACGTGTGAACGCCCGCCGTGTCGAATAGTCGAAGGCCGCGTTGCGGAAATAGCTGAGGAAGCGAAGAAGGCGAGATGGCTTTACGCGTCTCGTTGCCGACGAGCGTTTCGGCTGCGGTAGCGATCCGGATAAGACCCTGCCGCGTACTGTCTGCGGTCAAGCTTGCCAGGCTTGCCGGCGTCACCGCCCGGCTGGCATCCAGTCCGCTAATGACATCGGCGGAGGTAGCAATTCCGGCCGGAAGCGCCACCCACCCCGTACCGCCCGTATCGGGATTCGAAGAATTTGCATTTACGGTACTCAGCCAATACCGGTTCTCGGCAGCCGAGAGCAAGATTGCGCCTTTCGGATATCCGGAGATCGCGGCGGAAAACTCGGGATCGTACTTGTAGCCGCCGCCCGCGGCAGCCCACCGTTGGCCGTCGGTGACAAAATTCAAAATCCCATTGAAATCCGCCCCATAAGGCGGCACGCCCCCCGCCGCCAGCGGCGTCATGGTCAGCGGCGGAAATCCGTCGGTAAACGATGCCGCGCCGGGCGTCACGCCGATCTGCGAGCCGACGGGAATGGTGTTCTTGGTGCCGAACTGCGCGAACGGCACGGCGGACTTGCTGGGTGCATTGCTAGCTTGCATGGATAAGCCCCGAAGATGTGAAAAATGCGCCGGATCCGAAAGGCTGCATCAGCGCCTCGCGGAACCCGAAGGTGGTTGGAAGGTCGACCTGCAGCACGCTGGCCTGGACCGCAGCCGGCTTGGGGATCGCGCCCGATTGGGTCAGGATGGCGATTTCGTAAGGTTCGAGCGCGAACTCGAACACATAGCGGAACTCCATGTTCCCCGTGTCCGATACGTAGCAGCGCCCGCGGCCGGCGAAGAGGTTGGAGAGCAGCCGGTTCAGGCTGGCCGAAGTGCAGTCGGAGATATTGGCCAGCGCCTTGACCAGGATGAGCTTGCGGTATGCGTCGTCAGTCAGGCGGAAGGTCTGGGTCGCCTGCAAGCCGGCGAAGAACGGCGCCTCATCAAACGGCTTCCAGCTGATCGCCTCCTCAAAACCCAAGTAGGAAACATCGCCCGGTACGGTCAGCATGCGGCCGATGTCGACTATCCTGCCCCAGATGTCCAGACCGAACCCCCGCGCCGTCTCCACGTTCCAGACGAAGTCGAAGAACGCATCGAAATCCGCGTCGGGGTTGATGTACTCGTCCATGTTGTTGATCAACTGGACGAGCGTCGGGCTGTTGGCGTACTGGCTGATGAGCGTGCGGGCGACCAGTCCCGGCTTTGGATAGACCGTCATACCAGCGTCACCGAAATGTCGTCGGCCGTGACGGTGGGTCGGCGGTTGATGGGCACCGTGAGGCTGGCTGCGGTCGGCGTCGATGTGCCCAGCAGCAGCGACAGGATCGACACGGACGGGCTCAGCTGCGAGATCGACGCGTAGAACCGGCTGGCGTAGAGCGTCGAGCCGATGCGCGCTCGCAGGCCGCCGTCACCGCCATTGAAGGCGTTGATGATCGCCTGCCGGGTCAGGGCAACGATGTCCGACGGCAGCGTCGGGTTGTCCGCCAACTGCACCTCGAAGAGCACCGGCAAGGCGGCAGGGGTTTCCCACTGCACGACGTACGAGGGATAGGGATAGGAATATCCCTCCCGGTCCTCGACCGTGTACGACATATTGCCGTTGTAGTCGGCGCCGTTGCTCTTCTTGCGCCAGATCGCATCGGCGATGTCCGCCGCCTCGCCGCCCGCCACCGCCACCCAGATCGAGTGCGGCTTCAAGACCACGCCGCCGATCGATTTCGGCGTCGACTGGGTGTTCTCGGTGACGTAGGCATCGATGACGCCCTCGACGTTGGCCACGTTGGCGTACAGCGCGGGAACCGAGCCGCGGGCGTTCAGCGCCACGGACTGGCGCCGGCGCGCTTCGAATTCCGCGCGGCTTTCCACGTCGGCGCCCATCGTGCCGGCGTCGGCGTTCGATATCGAGTCCCAGCCCGGAATAGCCTGGTAGATCCGGTTCAACGCGCCCGGCGCACAATCCACCGGCCCGTCGACCGAGCAGGCGAACGGCAGGTCGATGCGGCCACTGGCCGGGATCGTGCCGGCCTGCGTGCACAGGTACAGATGCCCATCCAGGGCTTCTGCCCGGGCGCCGACCGGGATGGTCACACCGGTAAGGCCTGCGCACGTCGCAATCACGGACGTGGGCAAGCCGGGTTTGCGGTCCAGAAAATAGATCCGCCCGATGGCGTCCTGCATGCGGCCATTGGCAAACGCCGGGTCGACCTGGTTCACATACGACGCGAACTCGTTGTTCTTGTCGCCGATGATGGCGGTCGTGCTGGAGGCCAGCTGCCCTTGCGGCGTTTCCAGGGCGTCGTTCAGTCCACCGCCGAACGCGGCGTCCATGTCCGACTGAACCCCGGCCAGGATCGCGGATTCGCTGGGCAGCACCAGTCCTTCCGGCGTGAACTGCACGCGCGGAACGTGAGAGATATTCGACATGGTTTCCTCAGAAGCTGACGGTTTGGGTCGTGCCGTCTTGCAAGGTGATTTCAACGTGGCCCGCCAGGGCCCGATCGGAGAAGGACGTGAGCGTGCAGACGGCATCGGCCACGCCCGGCACCGTCAGCGCGGCTCGCCGGACATGCTCGCGCACCAGCGACAACGGGGGCCGGTGTCCGAGGAATTCCTCCCAGTACGGAACGCCCGGATTGGTGTTGTAGAAGAGCTCGCCGCGAAACAGCTTGATGGCGCTGGCCACGTCCTGCGCCACAGCGTAGGGATCGGCGGCCATCGCAATGTTGCCGGCCGCGTCGAGCACCAGGTCCCACGCGGTCCGGTCCAGCAGTAGTGTGTTCAATTGGGCGC
This sequence comes from Achromobacter sp. UBA4530, assembly GCF_002388205.1. NCBI lineage: Bacteria > Pseudomonadati > Pseudomonadota > Betaproteobacteria > Burkholderiales > Alcaligenaceae > Achromobacter > Achromobacter sp. UBA4530. The sequence continues at coordinate 137,857 of NZ_DGMA01000005.1, forward strand.
TCCCGTGTTGGACGGCCCGCCTTGCACGCCGGAGTGGGTGTGGGTGCTTCCCACGTCCTTGCCGTTGTTGCGCAGCGTGCCCAGCGTGTTCATGTCGCCTTGCCACGTCGACGTGCCGCCGAAGGATCCGGCGCCCTGCCGCACCGTGCCGTTCAGCACGATCTGCGGCGCGTTGATCGCGCATTGCGTGCTGGCGTTCAACTCGATGTCCGGCGACGTGACCGTCACCTTCGTCGGCGACACCACATTGATGCCCTCGGCCGTGAACTGCACGTATTGGGCCGGCGCGCCGTTCAGCAGGCCGCCGAAATAAAGGCCGTCGGCCATGTCGTGCGACCGCCACGAGCCGGGATTGCTCTGCGCCTTGGCGGCCTTCACGCCGGAGATGTCACGGTTCGCAAAGGCCGCCATGCCGATGTCCCCGGCCTTGGGGTCCAGGATGATCGCGTCCGTGCCGCCCTGCAGGCGGAAGTACGGCAAGCGGTGCAGCACGCCATGCGGCACGGCGTTACCGGCGCCATCGAGCTGGTTGACGAGCGGCTGCACGTCCACGAAACCCACCGGCGACAGGCCGCCCGCATTGGTCACCGAGACCACCTTGACCAGCGTCGCCGTGTTCAAACGCAGCAGGGCCTGGCTGATCAGGAACTGCAGCGCACCGTACTCACTGTCGCCCTGCCCGGCTTGCGCCAGGCCTGCGTATCCATATTGCTCAGCCATCGAGATTCCTTTTGCAGATGACCGTCGACTGCCAGACGCCGCCGGGGACTTCCGCCTCAAGCTTGTGGGCGAGGCTTGTGATTGTCCATACGCCTTGGGCGGGTTGGAGGGAGCTGGTGACGTGCACCCGCTTGCCGACGCAGAGGTGGGGGTTGTAGAGCGTCGTGAAAGTGATGCCGGTGCTGTTGAACGTCGGGTAGCCGATCAGCCCGGTCTCCGGCGAAATGTCCAAGACATCGCCATCCCTGAAGCCGTCCGCATGCCAGACCGACACGACGCCGCGGTCGATTGTGAAGCTGATGCGTGCAGCCAGCGCACAACTGCGCAGCTGGTCCATATCCGTCCCGCAAAAATAGGGGTTTGCCAGGACGACGTCCTTTCCCGACTTTTCGAACGCGTATCCCATCGACGCTGCAATTTTGCTCGCAACGTCTTGAGCGACTGTTGCGCCGGGAAAAGATCGGGGAGGCACAGGCTTGCACTCTTTGGCGCCGGCCACTTGGCCCCTGACGTAGAAAACCCCTTCAGGGGCCTTCCCAAAGTCAGCCCATGCCGAAGTGATATCCCCTTCATAGACCAGATGGGGAACGTCCAAGCCGCTCCTGGCCATCACTCTAATGATGTTCATTCCTCGGCGTTCCCTCATGTTGGGTCCTACTGTCGTCAGCCGGTTCATCATTTCCAGGCTCAAACCATAAATGCTCAGCTGCACCTCGGAGCTTTCGGCGGACGCGTTGGACGGAGTTTCGACTGCGACCCGGTAGCCGCTGAGCGTCATTTCCGGTCCCGGCTCATCCCCAAGCGCACCCTTCCCCAGGCTGATGGTCACATCGATGCTGCGTTTGACGAAGCTCATAGCTCGAGTGGCTCCATGCAGGCCAGGACGAAACGCGACCCAAAGCCGGTGTACTCCGGATCTGCGTGCCCCTGGGTGTCAACGAAAGTTAGATCACCGACAAAGCCGAGGTATTCCGAACGGACCAACCTCACCCTGTCGTGGCAAAGCACCGCCGTCACGATTGGCGAATTGTTGATGTGGAGATCAAGATAGACGCCCGTGCTCTTCTGGTACACGGAGATCTGGCAGTTCTGGCCGTTCAGCAAGACACTGAGTGTTTGCGACGGCACCGGTTTCAGGGGAATTCCTTTCATTGAATTGGCTCCAGTTCTCCCACCTTGTTTTGGTCTCGCGTGGGATAAGGATCGATCTTGAACACCTGCACCTGGCCGCCGCTCTCCTGATCTGCGCCACTGGGCTCACGCTGCGCCATTGGCCGCAACACCGCCGTCTGTCTCACTTCATTGAACGTCAGCTCGACGACCAGCAGACTGGAACCACTGCTGGCGCTCCGGTTGTACAGATACTTCCCCAGGCTTGCCGACAGGTAGACAATTTCGGGCGTCGCCACCGAGTACAGTTCAGTGCCGCTGGCTATCCGATCCAGGACGGAGAGCATTTGTTTACGCGTCGCCTGGTCGCCGGCATGCGCCAGCTTGATGAGCGCCTGGTACGGGCCAACGACCTTGTTGAACGAGGAGAAGCCACCCTGTTCCAAAGCGAAGCTCGATATCGTGCCAGCACGGTCAAAGTTGACGCTCAGAAACGTGTCGAACAGCAGAACCGGCTGCCCATCTTCGCCATACACCCCCCAGCGAGGGGCGCTGGAGTTCCAATCGACGAGGTGCGCCAGCCCGACGTTCGCCGGTGCGAAAAACGAAGGAACTACGACATCGCGAAAGACTGCGGGGACACCGGAACTCGCCGGCACGTCGGGAAAGGAGATAAGCGGCATCAGAAGACCCCCGAGTTGGCTTGTTGAACAATACGTTGGGAGTCACCAAGCGTGCCCAACTCACGAGCCAGCCCCGGACCGTCGGTCGCTGGCGTCACAATCGTTATGGGTCCATGGATGTGCGTTTCAGACGTCGTAGTCGTCGTGGTGTTGTTGCTTGCAGCGCCAATTGCGCCGGCTTGCGCAGCGCTAGTGATCGATGCAGCTGCCGCACTCGCTTGCTCCCGACGTTCCATGTCAGCCACCCCAGCGATCACTGACGCTGCAAGCTCGCGCTTGCGCGCATCGGCAGCATCGATTGCCTGGTAACGGTCGAGACCGAAGTAGCGATAGGCAGCAACGCCGGCCTGAGCGGCATTCGTAGACTCAGCCAGTTTTTCGCGAGCGCCCCGTTTACTGTTCCTCAGTTCCCAATCCACGAATTCCAATTGCTGCTCAAGCGTCGACTGCTCGATGACTACTCCGATCGCCTGCCGGAAATCAGCTTGGCGCGCGCGATCCCACAACGCGATACCGTAGAACCTGCCGTCTTCTGCATCCGCACGGGGATCGAATCCGCTTTGGATTTGCAAGTGCGCTGCCAGACCGGCGGCCTCGTCGAGGCTATAGCCCTTGCGTTCGAAGAACCTGACCGCATCGCCGACTTCCTTGGTTCTAAGCGCCGGATCGTTATGCGCTCGCACAATCTGCGTTTCGCCAACGTTCAAGTCTTCGCTATAAAGCGCGAGCGCAACGCCCGCCCCAATCCGTCCAGCCGCTCTCAAGGCTGCAGCTCCCACGCCTCTCAATGCCGCCAAACCCTTGCTGGCACCGGCACCACCCAATGCCGCTAGGGCGAAGGCCACTTCCCTCAACGCGGATGCCAGACCCAGCAGCGAATTAGCCCAGGACAAAATCTTTAGCGCCCCCAGGGCGAGCAGCGCGTTCTGCCATCCGCCCACCGCCTGCGCAGCGGCGTCCACCACGTCGATGAATGCCACGACGGCCTTCGCCGTGCCGTCGACCCACTTGGCAATCACATCCTCGTTCTCAAGAAACCAATCGCCCCAGCCTTGAAGGACCTCGAGTGCCCGTTCGAACGCCGGAATGAGCGCGACCAGGATCCTCATGGCCACTGATTCAAAGGTGTCGCGCAAATCCAGATAGCGGTCGCGCAGACGAGCGGCTGCATCCGCGTCCTGCGCGGAAACTGCGGACCGTCGTTCTTGAGCCTGCAACAGCTTTTCCAGTTCAACCGGTCCGCGACGGAACAAGTCGAACAGGGCCTCATTGACACCCATTTCCTCAGCGACTTGAGCGGCGCGGCTCCGGTCCTTCTGATATAGATCGGCGATGATCCGCGACCTGGCCAAAAGGTACGTATTCCCGTCTCTCAGATCCGAGACATTCCCGCCGTTCTGAAGAAAAGCGGGCACGGAATCCGCAGCCTGACCACGATTGAACTTGCTGATCTGCCCCGCTGATTCCCTCAATTGGGCGGAGATAGCTTCGGCAGTCCCGCCAGCCCGCTCGGCTGCCTTCTGCCAGGCAGTAAGCCGTTCGGTGCTGATGCCAAGATTCTGTGCCATCTGGCCCAGACTCGCCGCCGCGGCAATGGAGTCCACTGCGAAGCGCTTCGGATCAAAGCCAACGGAGGCGGCAAGGGCATCGATGATGGTCGCCATGCAATTACCTCGGTTCAGTTAAGACGCGCCTGTTGTGTGCGTCCACCGCAAACACCTCAAGCAGGTTGTACAGGTCTTCGGCGCCATAGACCGTTTGCAGATCATGCAGCAGGTCTGGGCGACGAGAGATCACTACGCCAACATTGCGCGGAATGTTGGCGTAGTGAATCAGGCGCGGGCCGCCACCGGGGACCTGGAGCCCGAAGTCGATGGCGTGGCGGCCATAAAAAAATCCAGGTGCAGGCCCAGGACTTTCTGGCGCAGCGTGAGCAGGGTCGACACCTCTTCGATATCGCCGGAAATGAGCTCTCGCCGCACATCGGGACTCGGCTGGATCTGCACGCAATCCATCATCTTGTCCAGCAGCGGTTTGGCGCTATCGAAGGGCAGCTTGGCAATCGCCTTCAGGCCCATGGCAGCCACGCCTGCCAGACCGGCCTGCGCGATGTTGGCCGGAACTTCGACGCCGGCGTTCATCAACGCGAACAAGGCTCGGCCCGCCCATTCTTCGGCGTCGTAAGCCGACAGTTCCGTCAGGATGAAGGCCTTCCCCTGATCGCGCCCTTCCGAATTGATGGTGACGGTGATCTGCTTTCTTGCCATGTCACACCAACGCCGGCGAGACGTTCTGCCAGGTGATCTGGAACGTCATGGGTTGAAGGAGCGCCTTGGCGTCCGGCGCCGGCGGGATCTGGGTCAGCACGCCACGCGTCAACGTGTACTTGCGATCGATCGACGGAATGCTGAGCGTGCCGTTTGCATAGAACACTTCCCGGGCCGTTTCGCCAGCCGCAGCCCAGATCTCGAAGATGCGCAGGGAAGGAGAGTCGGGTTGGATGGAAATGGTCTGGACGCGGGGAACCGGCACGTAGCTTGCCGACATTCGCCCATCCACTCCCATGGTTACCTGTGCGGGCTTGGCCGCTTCAAAAGCGAACGCGGTTTCCGAGGCGTAGCCCTCGATCTTCTGCGGCACCGGAAAAATCCCGCCCACCGCAAGCATCAGAACGGAATTGGCACTGGTCAAAGTCGCCATGTTGAATCCTTAAAGAATGGCCAGCGAGGCCAGGGTGATGTTTTGGACGGAACCGCCGTCCATGTACCAGAACGTCATGGGCGGGGTGCCGCGCGCTTCGCGCACCTGCGGGGTGGCGTCCTTGATCTGCAAGTACCAGCCGCGGCTCTGCAGCGTGTCTGAGATGTCGACGCCGGCCATGTTGTTGACCTGCGCCTTTTGCTGGCTCGACAGCGTCACGCCGGCGCGGATGGCGCCGAAGTTGACCGCGGCGTTGATCGGGTCCAGGCAGGCCGCGTCGATCAGCGTGTAGCCGTCAAGGTTGTAGGGCACCGAGTTCACCTGGGTCAGCAGCGACATCAGCGCCTGCTGGAAGGCCGCGTTCAGCCAGATCTGGTTGACGTAGGAGTCGACCCATTTCCAGTTGCCGCTGATCTGGCCCGGGTACAGAAACCGGAAGCGATCGTTGCTGGTCGCGTAATCGCCGTAGAAGTTGTAGCCGTTGTCGATCAGCGTCTGCGCGGTCGTGGCGTCGGTCACGGAGAACGCGAGGCCGGACTGGCCTTTGAAGGCCAGCGTGGCGCGGCCGTTGGTGCGTTCGAAGTCGAGCGACGCAATGGCGCCCAGGATGAAGGCCGCGTGGTGGACGTCCTGATAGACCGGCACCGAGCCCGAGTACTCGTTGGCGCTGACGATGGCGGCCCAGTGCGAGGTATTGCCCTGCTGCGTGGCGGTGACATCCGTGTCCCAGCCGACGTAGGCGTAGCGATCGCCCTGGGCGTTGGTCCATGCCGAGAACGCCGTCTTGCCAGCGGTATCGGGCTCGAAGGTCGTCATGAACGCGGCCCAGTTCTGGGTCAGGTCGGTGATCTGGCTCATGTTCACGGCCGGCACACCTGCCCCTACGCCTTGCGACACGACGGCGCCGGCGGCCTGCGTCAGCTTCAGGCCCGACGCGATGGACCCACTGCCGTGCGACACGGTGCTGGCTGCGCCGTCGCTGGCCGACGTGATCACGAAGGCGGCGCGCTGCGCGTCATAGGCGCAGTCCGCGCCCAACGCGGTGAAGGCCGCTTCGATGACGGATGCGGCGTTCGAAAAGCTGGTTGCCGCCGACAGGTCGATGTTGCCGGACGTCTTGGCCACGCCGTCCACGGTCACGGTCAGGGTGCCGGACAGCGCCTGCAGTTCGACAAGCGTGACCGTGGCCATGGAGCCGCCGCGCAGATAGGCGGCAACCGGTTCGGCGGGATATTGCGCGAACAGCAGGTTGCCCGGCTTGCGGGTCGAGTTGTCGAACCCGTTGAAATAGACGTCGGCCAGGTTGGCCTCGGTCGAGGTCGGACCGAAAAAGCGCTGCACGTCGCGCGCCGTCGCGAAACTCTGGACGGCGCCGATGGGGACGGCCGTATCGTTGGTCAGGATCAGGCCGTTCAAATCGAGGGCCGATCCGCCGGCTGCGATCACGCCCGGGACGACCTGGACGATTTCACTGGCGGGAATGGACATAGCGTTAAGCTCCCGTAGGGTAGGTGGTGTCGACCTCGATGAGGCCCACGTGAAGTTGGGCCGCAAACTGCTGCGGCATGGTGATGGAAGGGTTGAACTGCAAGGCGGTGTCGAATGACCACCGTTCAAAGCGCGGGTGGTCCGCGCCGTCGATAGGCAAATGGGTGATCTCACCCGAGTACAGCGGCTGCGCGTGGCCAAGCTCCTTCAGGAAGTCGCAGCCGTGCTGACTGCGCAAAGCCATTGCCAGCGTCAGAGCGTGGTCCTGCGCCTGTTCGCCGTAGCTGTCCACCCGCGCCGACCATTGCGTGGCCTGCGTGATGGTCCGCGCGCCCGATGCGGGCGAGGGATCGGCATAGGTCATGAGCGGCAGCGAGAGTCCCAGCGCGGCCATCGGCGTGATGACGATGCACTCGCGCATGGGAGCAGGAAGCTGGTCAGGAAGACCGCGAATCACTTCGCCATCCACCAGGGTCTTGAAGAAGATGACCAGGTCTTCGACCAGCTGACTTTCAGTGATGCTTATCTGAATGCGCATGGCGCTGGATTCCTGCCTGAAAGGGTTGAACCGAAGCTCGCCCCCAAAACAAAAAGCCCCGGCATGGCCGGGGCTTCGTTTGCTTGGGACGCAATGTCCCGGGCCTATTGTGACCGAACGCGTGACCGATAAGGCGAGGGCTTGTGACGGAACCGTCACACGCGATGTCCCATGCGATCCGCGTCCGGCATGAAGCGGCCAGCGACGGAACAGTGCTACGGAAAGCAAAAAGCCCCGGCGGACCGGGGCTGCATTGGTGATGGGCGCAATGCCCCGGGCCCATTGTGACCGATTACGTGACCGCGATGACGGCGCCTTGTGACGGTTCCGTCACACGCCATGCATACGACCTGCCGTGGCCGCCGGTTTCCGGCTCTTGAATGATGACGCTGCCGGTGTCCTGCAACGCATCCATGGCGCGCTGGATGCCGCGCTGCAATCGCGTCTTCTCGGCGGGCGACAAAGTGCGGCCGTGCGACACATGGCGAACCAGTTCCATCAGTCGAAACGACCGGCCGGGATAGCAGGCCATCAGATCCATCACTTCGTGCGCGTACTTCACGCCAGCCTCCTTTCCACCTGGCTGCGAAACAGGCCCAGGTACAGTTTGTATTCGGTTTCAGTCAGCACCACACCGGTCGTGCGGGCAATCCAGTCCAAGGCCTTTGCCCTGCGCTCGCGCGCCAGCAGCTCACCAAACATCGCGTGCTTCTGGGGATACTCGGCGATGATGATCATTCGTTCATGCCAAGGCAGCGCGGCATGCATCGCTTCCACCACCTGCGCGTGGTGATCGTTGATCGGCCGGTAGTCGTCCTCTTCGGACACGTGCACTGGCATATTGCCCACGGACGCGCCCGACCACGTCCACCTCGCCCAATTCCACATCAGGTCGTCACCCGTCAACTTTCGCATCGTTCGCCTCGCATGGTTTGCCTTGCTTTCCGTGTGCCTTTCCCTTGCTGTCGCACGCCGTCTCTTCGCGTTCGCCCTTGGCGCGCGCGATCATCTGGGCGATGCCCAGGCTGGGGTGATCGCCGCGCGCGATACGCGCCTCCCACTTGGCGATCCAGCTGCGATGCGGGCGTCCCTGTTGTCTCAACAGTTTTTCCGCGCCCATGGTTTTCAAGGCCGCCTCGGCCTCGGCGCGTGTGGCCAGCGTGCGGCCCGGCGCGGGAAGCGCCGTTCTCGGTTGCGGAATGTCCGGCCACGATCCTTTGGCCAGCTCGTCGCTTAGCGTCTTTTCCCAGCGTGTCTTGATGGCCCCATAGGTGCAGCCCAGCAGATCCACGGTGCTCACGCCTACTGCGGCCCAATACACCGCAGGATGCGACCAGGCGCCCTGCTCTCCCCGCCTGCGAGCCGTCATGCCACGCACCGCTTCGTGATACGCCACCTCCGGGACCGTCCACGGACAACACAGCTTGATGAACTGGGGCAAGGTCGGCGGCCATTCCTGCGTGAGGCAGGCCACCAGGCCGCGCCGAACCTGGCTTTCGTTCAGGCCCTCGAGCTTCTGGTTCCATGCGTCTTTCAGTTCGCGCGCCGTCAGGCCCTGCCATTGCTGCGCGAATTTCGAGCCGTACATGAGCCACATTTCGTTGACCACCAGCGCGCCCAGGCTCGTGGGCTGGATGTCAGTGGCTTGCATCGATCGTCCCCATGAACTTTTCCCGCGGGCGGCCATCGCTGGCCAGCACGTCGCGCAGATCGTCGGTCCAGTCCGCGAGGCGTTGCGCCCGGCTTGCCGGCACATTCGATTGGGCTTGAACCCGCGGCGGATAGAGCCCCTGATACCCGCCCGCGATGCTGTTCGCGATCACGGCGCCCGGTTGATGTCCTTCGGCCAGATAGGCGGCAAGCTGTTGCAGCTGGCGCCGGGCCGCCTCCTGCGTCACCGGCTTTCGGCGAACCCTCCGGTCAGCAACCCAACTGCACCATTCCTCGCGATCAAGCCAGTCCGGAAGTTCGATGGTCGAGGCATCGAACCCGTTCACCCGTGCGCGGGGGCTGGGGGGAGTCTCTTTCAATTCCTGGTTCTTGGTTTCTGGTTCTTGGTTGGCTTGCGATCCGGTTTCCGGTGGGTTTACGCCCGGCCCCTCCTTTCTGGGCCGCCCTCCCCGCTTGCCGTTGGCTTTGGCCGTCTCGGCCTTGACGTGATAGGCGGCGATCTCCGCGTCGGCGCGTTTGTTGCGCCAATAGCCCTCGTGCAGTTGAAAGTACTCGGCGAGAATCTGTGCGGTGGCCTCCTTTTCTTCATCGGTACGCGCGCCGACCCAGCGAAAGATCTGCGCCAGGTTGTCGACGATGGGTTCTTCCTCCGCGTAGTACCGCCGCAGCAGGCGGCTGTAGATGGCGTCTTCCACGAGGCTCAGATGGGTCGTCGCCTGGGCGTAGTCGCCGATGTTGTGGCTGTAGTAGTTCATGCGTGCTCCAGCAGCCCGGCGGCGAGCAAGGCGCCCGGCAGGTTTGTGAATGGCTTTGATAGGTGGACTTGCTGAATCCGGCAGCAAGGCCGGTGCAAGCGAGGGACCGGCAACGGGCCCCATCGGAACGTCAGGGCGGCCGCTGATCCTCAAGCCCGATTCGCCTGGCCTCCCACGCCTTGACGGCCTCGGGGCGTGCCAGCCGCAGGAACTCTCGCCACGCCTTCGGGACGCCGTTGGTTCGCCACTGGGATACCGCCCCGGGCGTGATCCCGCAAAGGGATGCCACGCGGCCCGTCCCGCCCAGTGCATCAATAAGAGACGAGTCGATCGTTTTTGCTCTCATGCATAAATCTTAGAATGCTAAGATACTGAAAGCAAGCCACCTAAGAACATTTTTGTTTAGCATCCTAAGATGACCTTTCAAAAGCGAATCACCCAGGCGTTCAACGAGGAAGCGTCCCGCCGCGCGGATGCTGCAGAGCCTCGGCTGACCAAGACCGATCTATGGAAGGCTGCCAACGCCTCTTCCGGTGCTGCCACGCACTGGTTCAACGGTTCCAACGGCATGGATATGGCGACCTGCATGAGGGTCGCCCCGCTTTTGCGCGTGAACGCGCAATGGCTCTATGACGGCACCGGTCCGAAGTCGCCCGTCGGCAACGGGGCTGGCGCCACATTCCCGCCCGCGCAGCCCTCCGCACCATGGCCCTTCCCCAGCATCCCGGAAGCGCAGGTGCGCGCGCTGTCTCCCGACCAGTTGAACAAGCTGCAAGGCGCGTTGGCATTGGCGATCGCGCAATTGAAACTGGGTCTGGACGTGTCGCCCGCGCCCGTCGTTGCCCCGATCCCGACCGTGTTGCGCAGTGACTCGCTGGTCGACACGTACCTGTCGCGGGACGAGTTTCCGATGCGGATCGAGGGCCTGTCTCCCCCGCCTTGGGACGGTGGCAAAACCACTCACCAGTCCGAACGCGAGCGCCGTGTTCGAATCAGCACCGAGACCGGCGTCGTGACGAACGTGGGCGCCGGCGAACCACCCGCCGCCAACGACAAGTTCGAACGGGTTCCCGAGTTGGCGGACGTACGCCTGGCCGCCGGCGAGCCGATCGAAAACCACACCGAAGAACAGACGGGAATGATCCAGTTCCGCAAGTCATTCCTGAAGTCGGTGGGTGCAGCCCATGGAAAGGGCCGCGTCGTTTACGCCAAGGGCGACAGCATGGAACCCATCATCCGCGACGGGGCGGCCTTGCTAGTGGTGCCCAACGAAAGCCTGACGTTGCACGATGTCGCGGCGGGCGGCGTCTACGCCATCAACTACGACGGCAAGATGATCGTGAAGACGGTATCAAAGGACAGGGTTACGGGCTTGTGGGTAGCGCGGTCGTTTAACCCGTCGCACGCTGACATTCCGCTCGAAAACGGCGTACCTGTTCGTGTACTGGGCCGTGTGGTCTGGGCGGGCGCCCGACTGCGCCACGACGACGCCGGTCAGTGGGTAAAAGCGTAGCCGCAAGATCGGACGGGACGTGGCGAAAAGTCTTACTCGACTAAGCTTTTCCGCTGTCTCTAACCGGCAGGTGATGCTTCGTCATATTAATGATTCACTAATACTGTTTTTGCATCATTAATGAGTCATCTAGCTGCTAGCGTCGCAACGCTTAGGCTGTTCATCTACAGCAGCGGATCCGCAAAACACCGCCACAGGGAATCTGGCCGCTCACATGACAGGATTTTCTGACTTGGCCGGATTCGGCTTTATAGCCAGGAGTAATATGACGCGTCTGGCGTCAAACCCGCCGGCGCAAGCAAGCCGATTCACGCCTGGTCCTTCCCACCCCCTGTCGACAGCGGAGCGTCCCTCCGTGCCTGCCCTCGGTGTCTGCAAGCCCTGGCGCGCAAGCGGCCACAAGAAAAGACATCGAGGAGAAGCGGATTGGACAAGCAAGAGTCGGGCGGCTGGTACTTCGGCTGGAACATCGTCGGCGCCGCCACGGTACTCACCCTGTTTACGGTCGGCCTGCGCATGGGCATCGGACCGTTCTTTCTGCCCATGGCCGAGAGCCTGGGTTTTTCGCGCAGCCTGCTGTCGGGCATCGTCGCCATCGGCATGCTGTGCTATGGCCTGGGCATGCCGCTGGCGGGTTATCTGGTCAGCATCCGCGGCACGCGCTTCGTCCTGCTGACCGGCACGGCCATCGTGGTATTGGCTTCCATCTGGACCGTCTTCGCGCGCGGACCGCTCGAATTCTTGCTGGCCTTTGGCGTTGCGCTATCCGTGGGTCTGGCCTTCACCAGTCCGGTCGCGCTGACGCCGGTGATCAGCCGCTGGTTCACGCGCCAGCGCGGCATGGCGCTCTTCTTCCTGTCCACCGGGTCGATGGCCGGCATCGCGCTGATGACCCCGACGCTCACCTACGCCATCTCGGCGGTCGGCTGGCAGGAAACGCTGCTGGGCTTTGCCGTGCTGTTTGCGCTGCTGACAGTGCCAGTCGCGCTTTTCGTGATGCGCGACGAGGCGCCCGAGCACACCGACCTGCTGCCCCATCAGATCATCGAAAAGACCGGCACGGCCAAGCCGACAGCCAAGGCGCCCGCGCCGGGGCTGGGCGAGGCCCTGCGCACGTTGCCGTTCTGGCAGGTCGCGCTGGGTCTGTTTGCCTGTGGTTTCAGCATGAACCTGCTGGGCACGCACGGCATGCCCATGCTGATGGACCACGGCTTTGACGCCACCACCAGCTCGCTGGGAATCGGCCTGATAGGCCTTGTCGCCATTTTCAGCACGCTGGTGCTGGGCCGCATGTCCGACCAGGTCGAACGCCGCAACATCCTTGCGGCCATCTATCTGGTGCGGGGACTGGGATTCTTCGCGCTGGTCATGGTGGGCGCACATTGGGAACTGTATCTGGCTGCGACCATCGGCGGCATCGTCTGGGCCGGCAGCATTGCGCTGTCCTCGGCCATCCTGGCGGACGTGTATGGCATCCGGCTGGTTGGCGTGCTGTACGGGCTGACGTATCTGGGCCACCAGATCGGCGGCATGATCAGCTCGTGGCTGGGCGGCTGGGCGTTCGAGACCTTTGGCACGCACTGGGTGGCCTTCGGATCGGCCGGCGCGCTGCTGTTCCTGGCCGCATTCATCTCGATGCGCCTGCCGCCGCGCGGAATCCTGCGCGCGCCACGGGCAGTGCCTGCCGCCGGACGCTGAATCGCCCGCGCCTTGGGCGACTTGCCGAGGGTGCGCCGCACCCCCGGCCCGCAGGCGTTAACGGTCTTTCAGCAACGACACCAGCTCGGGCACATAACGTTCGCCGCCGCCTTGCGCAACGGCCTGGTCGAACGTTTGCTGCACGGCGGCGCCGATCTCGCGGACCGCCCCGGCTTCGGCGGCCATGGTGTTGTAGTACGAAAGATCCTTCTGCGCGTTCGACATGAAAAAGCGCAGGGACGACGGATCCTGTTCCAGCAGATACGGCTTGATGCGCTCCAGCGCCACGCCGCCGCCGCCGCCCTTGGCCAGCACTTCCGCAAAGACGGCCGGGTCGATGTCCGAACGCAGCGCGCACGCCGCGGCTTCGGACAGCAGCGCCACCACGCCCAGCGACACATAGTTGTGCAGCAGCTTCATGCGATGGCCGGCGCCCACCGGGCCGGCATGCGTGATGTTTTCAGCGAAGCAGGCCAAGAGCGGCTTGCATTCGTCAAACAACGCCGCATCGCCGCCCACCAGCAGGTTAAGACGGCCTTCGGCGGCTTCTTTCGGGGTGCGCGTCATGGGCGCGTCCAGAAAGCGTCCGCCGCTTTCGGTGACGGCCTGCGCGACCTTCACGGTCGACGACGGAATGGCCGTTGAGCAATCGATGATGACGGTGCCGGGACGCAGCCCCTCGAGCACACCGGCCGGCGACAGCAGCACGGCTTCGACCTGCGGGCTGCCGGTGACGCACAGGATGATCACATCCGACTGCGCAGCCAGCTCGGCCCCGCTGGTCACGCTGACCGCGCCGGCCGCCTTGAGCGCGTCCAGCGGCTGGTTGCCCGGGTGTTCGAGCACGGTCAGCGCGTGACCATGCTTGACCAGGTTGCTTGCAATGCCGTGGCCCATGAGGCCGATACCAACCATGCCGACTTTCGCCATCTTCAAATGCTCCTGCCATGTAGGGTGATTGTTGTGCCGTAAATCTTACCCTCAGAAGATGAGCGCTGGGCCGGGGGGTTGCACGGCGTGGTGACAATTCCGCGTGCGTCCGCGCCCCGATCACCGCGCTATGCCTGCGCGGGCGCGTCTGGAATACTTTCGGGGATCGTCCTACGGGACTCTTGCATCGCCAGCCATGACAGACTCCCTTCCCGCCGGTTTCACGCCCTGGTATCCCAGCAGCCAGTTCATGCGCCACCTGAACGACCTGGGCCCGTTCTACCGCCGCAAGGCCGACAACGTGTTGGCCCTGCGGGTTACCACGGCGCACGGCAACATGCACGGCATGGCACACGGCGGATTTCTGGCCACGTTTGCCGACAGTGCGCTGGGCCTCGTCATTTCCGAAGACGCCCACGTGTCCGTCGTCACGGCGCAGATGTCCGTCGAGTTTCTGAATGCCGTCAATCCGGGTGATTGGCTCGAAGCCCACGTGCAGATCGACAAACAGGGCAAGCGGCTCATCTACGCGACCTGCCGCCTTCAGGTGGAGGGCCGCGTCATGCTCAAAGCGAGCGCCGTGTTCGCGGTGCGACATGCGGCGGTGCCTGCTTCGGACGGCTGATCGACGAAGCGGGCATGGCCGGCGGCACAGGCTTGCCGGCCGGGGCCCGCGCTACAAGGGACCCACGCTACAGATAAGGCGTAGCCAGCCAGATCACCTTGTTGCGCAGGCGCTTCGCGAACGGCGCCTGCAGCAGATCTTCCAGCGTCACGCGGTGCGCGTTGGCGATCAACGCATCAACGCGCGCGCCGATCCAGCGCGCCACCTCGGGATCGTAGATCTCGGTGTCCAATTCAAAATTCAATCGCAGGCTGCGCGGATCCAGGTTCGACGAGCCGGCGTAAGTCCACGCGCCGTCCACCGTCATCAGCTTGGAGTGATCGAACGCACCGCTCGACCGCCAGACGCGGCAGCCCGTTCGCACCACCTGATCAAGCTGCGCCGTCATCGCGTAGTCCACCAGCCGCAGGTTGTTCTTGCCCGGAATCACGATGTCCACGACGATCCCACGTCGCGCCGCCGTGGCCAGCGCGCCGATCAGCGTCTGGTCGGGCAGAAAGTAAGGCGATTGGATCCGCACGTGATGCCGCGCCACCGCCAACGCGCCCAGCAGCATGTTGTGCGTGCTGCCGATTGCGCGGTCCGGGCCGGACGGCACGCAGCGGATTGGCACACGGCCCGACGGCGGCAGGTAGTCAGGGTCGAACCACGGCTTGGCGGACAGCGACTCGTGCGTCGTGAAATTCCAGTCGTGCGCGAACACCGACATCAACTGCGTCACGATCGGCCCTTCCACGCGGAAGTGCGTGTCGTGGTTGGTGGCATCCCCCGCCAGCGCGCTGACAAACGCCGCCCGCACGTTCATGCCGCCCGTAAACCCCACACGTCCGTCCACCACCAGCACCTTGCGGTGGCTGCGCAGATTGGCGTAGGGCATGCGCAGCACGCCCATCGGATTGGTCATGAACCGCGCCACCGGCACGTTCGCCTTCGCCAGCATGCGCACGATCGGCGGGCGTGAATACTTGGAACCCACGGCGTCGATCAGCACCCGCACCTGCACACCGCGCGCCTGCGCTTCGATCAGCGCCTCGGCCACCTCGCGCCCGATCGGATCGTTATCGAAGATGTAGCTCTGCATCGCTACCGTGTGCCGCGCCTCGCGGATGGCCTGCAGCATCGCGGGATACGTCTCGTCGCCACCCGCCAGCGGCCGCACCTGGTTGCCGCCCAGCAGCTCGAACCGGCTGACGCGGTCGCCAAGCACTTTCAATGACGCAAACTGCTCGCCCGATATGGGCACCACATCCACCGGCGCCGTCGCGACCTGCCCAGCGTCCTCGAGCATCGCGTCGTCCCGCTGCTGCGACACCCGCGTCTTGCGAATGCGGTTGATCCCCGCCACGAAATAGAAAAGCGCCCCGAGGATCGGCGAGAACATCGCCACCCCCACCCAGCCAATGGCCGCCCGCACATCCTGCTTGGTCATCGCGGCATGCACCGCCGCGCCCGTGCCCGCCACGATGCTGATGGCAAAGGCAACATGAGGCCAGTATTCGATCAAAAATGCGTGTATGCGATCCATGGCGATGGCTTGAAACACGGCCTCCAGTGGTTAACCAGCGCAAGAATAGCAAGGCTGCCGCCGGTGGCAAGACTACTTTTTGAAGGCGATTTCACACCCTTCAAAAAAACGTGCTAGAATTCGGCCTCTTCGTTGTTGAGCAGCTTTCGAAACAAAATTCAAAGACGCAAAACGACGAAAGCACTGAAGGAAACTGAAGTGCAACGCAGTACCAGTGGTGGCTGTAGCTCAGTTGGTAGAGTCCCGGATTGTGATTCCGGTTGTCGTGGGTTCGAGCCCCATCAGCCACCCCAAGAATTCATTTAAAATCAGCCGCTTTTAGCGGCTTTTTTCTTTTCTGGCGCTAATTAAATTCAATAATCCAGGCGCTGGATAACAAGTTTTGATATTGAGTCGCGGGCCAAAGCGCTCGTCAAATCGCACCATCACGGCGCACATCACAGCGCACATCAAATCGCCCGTCAAAACGCATCGCAAGGCAAAATTCGACCGGCCGCCCCGCTGCCGGTCGAAGTTGCGAATGAACGGTGTCTGCCGCCCATGACACGGTTGCGCCAAGGGATGGCTATCGCAGCGACACCTGGATCAGCCACCCTGCTCCAAAAACGCCTGCAAAGCGGGCACCGTATTCAGCACGTGCTGGCGCATCGCGGCCTCGCAACGTGCCGCGTCGCGGGTCTGTAGCGCGTCGATCAGTTCCTGGTGCGATTCGCGCACGCGCAGCACGCGGCCGGGTTGGGCAGCCCAGAGGCGCATGTAGGGTTCGACAACCGAATGCAGTTCGGAGATCTGATTCAACAGGCGCGGTTGTTTACAGAAGCTGCACAGGTATTCATGGAATTCGCGGTGCGCGGCGGTCCAGTCAAGATCTTCGTTTGCGCCCTGATCCAACTGCTCGAGCATGTTCGACAGCCGGCGGAGGTGTTCGGGGCCCATGTTTTCCACGGCATTGCGCGTGGCCAACCCTTCGAGCACGGAGCGCATCTCGAAGACCTCGAGCATCTCCTGCTGATTCAAGCCGCGCACCACGGCGCCGCGATTGGCGCGGATCTCGACCAGACCTTCCGACGCCAGGCGGCGCAGCGCGCCGCGCACGGGCATGCGGCTGGTGCCGATCTCGGCGGCAACCACGTCGGGCACGAGGCGCTGGCCGGGCGCGTAGCGGCCCAGGCGGATTTCACGCTGTAAATGCAGGTACGCCTCGTCTTCGGCGCTGATGGCTGTCTTCTGGAATTGCAGCACTGACGTCCCCGGGCTTGGAAAGCCGCCATGATAGATAAGGGCGAAAATAACACAAATTGGATCCAATGATCCATGGATGCAAATACCTATGGCCGGGGGTTCGCGCGTTGCGTTTAATCCAGGGCAGGACGCGGCAGACCGCGCCCGCTCGGCCGGAACGGGCATCAGACCCGACCCGGCCCATACGCTTTCCATAACGCGATCAAGGGGAATCCATGAAATTTCGTCTCATCCGGGCGCTGGCAGGCGCCGCCGCGATGGCCTTCGGGGCGCAAGCGGCCGCGCAAGCCACGGACTGGCCGCAGCATCCCGTGCGCATCGTCGTGCCCTTCCAGGCCGGCTCGGCCACGGACCTGATCTCGCGCCAGCTTGGCGCGGCGCTGTCCGCCGAACTGGGCCAGCCCTTTGTCATCGAGGCCCGTCCGGGCGCCGCGGCCGCGATCGGCAGCGCGTCGGTCGCGCGGTCGGCGGCGGACGGCTACACGTTGCTGATGGGCGGTCCGGCCGCCGTCGTCACCAACCGCTTCCTGCAGAAACGTCTGGCCTACGACCCCGACGCTTTCGAGCTGGTGTCGATGGTGGCCTACACGCCGAATATCCTGCTGGCCAATCCGTCGCAGCCGTTCAAGACGCTGCCCGAAATGGTGGCCTATGCGCGCGCCAATCCCGGCAAGCTGACCTATGCCTCGTTCGGCACGGGCACGACCTCCCACATGGCGGGCGAGATGCTCAAGTCCGTCGCTGGCATCGACATTCTGCACGTGCCCTACAAGGGCGCCGGCGAAGCCATTCCCGCCCTGCTGAGCGGCCAGGTGTCGATGTACTTCGACACCATCATGACCGGACTGCCCCAAGCCAAGAGCGGCTCGCTGCTGGCGCTGGGCATGTCCAATTCGCAGCGCTCGGCGCTGGCGCCGGACATCCCGACGATCGCCGAGCAAGGCTTCTCGGGCTACGACATCGCGCCGTGGTACGGTCTGGTCGCGCCTCAAGGCACGCCCGCACCGATCCTCGACAAGCTCAACAAAGCCGTCAACAAAGTGCTCGCCGACCCCGCATTGCGCGGTAAGCTCGCCGAAGCCGGCGCCGAGCCGCGTGGCGGCAGCCGCGAGGAATTCGCCGCCTTCATCAAGGCCGAGATTCCGCGCACCAAGCAGCTGATCGACCAGGCCGGCATCACCCCGCAGTAATTTTTCCAACGAGTTCCAGCACCCATGTCCTCCCCCTTCGATTGGTCTTTTCCGTACGCTTCCCGAAAAATGCCGGTCCTGGCCGCCAACGCGGTCGCGACCAGCCAGCCGCTGGCTGCGCAGGCGGGACTACGCATGCTGCTGGCCGGTGGCAATGCCGTTGACAGCGCCATTGCCACCGCGATCGCCCTGACCGTCGTCGAGCCCGTGATGAACGGGATCGGCGGCGACATGTTTGCCCTGATCTGGCACGACGGCCAGCTTCACGGCCTGAACTCCAGCGGCTGTGCGCCGGCCGCGTGGACGCCCGAGTACTTCAAGGGCCGCGACGCCATGCCGGGCACCGGCTGGGGCACGGTCACGGTGCCGGGTCAGATCGCGGGCTGGAAGGCCTTGTCCGACCGCTTCGGCAAGCTTCCCTTCGCCAAGCTCTTCGAACCCGCCATCGCATACGCCGAGGAAGGCTTTGCGGTGTCGCCCACCATTGCGCGCCAATGGGCCAATCAGGCGCCCAAGCTTGCGGCCGAGCCGGGCTTTGCCGAGGCCTTCCTGCCGCAGGGCCGCGCGCCGCAGGCGGGCGAATGGTGGCGCTTTCCCGACCAGGCCAAGACCTTGCGCGACATCGCCGAAACCGGTGGTGAAAGCTTCTACCGCGGCGAACTGGCCCGCAAGATCGCGGACTTCGCGGCCAAGACGGGCGGCGCGCTCAGCGCCGTCGATCTGGCCGAACACCAGGCCGAATGGGTCAAGCCCATCTCGCAGTCATTCCGCGACTACGAGCTGCACGAAATCCCGCCCAGCGGCCAAGGCATCTCGGCGCTGATGGCGCTGGGCATGCTGGAACAATTCGACCTGGAAGGCATGGGCCGCGACAGCGCCGACTACTACCACGTCAGCATCGAAGCCATGAAGCTGGCGTTTGCCGACCTGCACCATCACGTCGCCGATCCGCGCCACATGCGCACCGACGCGCGTGCCCTGCTCGACCGCGCCTACCTGGCCGAGCGCGCCCGCCTGATCTCGATGGACCGCGCCAGCGTGCCCACTGCGGGCACGCCCGCCACCGGCGGCACCGTTTACCTGACCGCGGCGGACGCCAGCGGCACGATGGTGTCGTTCATCCAGTCCAACTATCACGGCTTTGGTTCGGGCGTGGTCGTGCCGGGCACCGGCATCAGCCTGCACAACCGTGGCCTGAATTTCGTGCTGACGCCCGACCACGTCAACCAGGTCGCGCCGCGCAAGAAGCCGATGCACACCATCATCCCCGCGTTCGTGACGCGCGGCGGCCAGCCGGTCATGTCGTTTGGCGTGATGGGCGGGTCGATGCAGGCGCAGGGCCATCTGCAGATGGTCACGCGTCTGGCGGCCTTCGGCCAGAACCCGCAGGCCATGAGCGACGCGCCGCGCTTCCGCGTCGAGAAGGGCCCGGTCGTGAACGTGGAATCGCACCTGCCGGCCGACGTGGTCGACACGCTGCGCGCGCGCGGCCACAACGTCGCGGTGGCCCCGGTGGACAGCCTGGAATTCGGCTCGGCGCAGCTCATCTGCCGCCTGCCGCAAGGCGGCTACGTGGCGGCGTCGGACTCGCGCCGCGACGGGCAAGCCGTCGGCTTCTGACGCGTGGCGGGGCTCGCCGGACGTCCCTTGCGGAAGTTCGGCGACAATCCGTGACCTGCCGGCGCGCGCCCGCGCGCTGGCAGCCTGCCGCCTTCGCGCGCCGTCACATACCTGCAGCAGCGCCGCCCGATACTGCCGCGTCGCTGCATGAAGGACCGAAATGCCCCACCCGGCTTCACCGCCCCGCCTCAAACGCGCGCGCCCAGCGCAGCGTTTTCTTCTGACCCTGCAACGCTTACCCGCCACGCTGGCCGCCGTCGGCCTGCTGGTGCTGACGTCGGCGCCCACGCCCGGCCGCGCCGCGCTGCCTGTGGCCGTCGGTGGTCAACCGCTGCCTTCGCTGGCGCCCATGCTCGAACGCGTCACGCCGGCCGTCGTCAATATTTCAGCGTCTACCGACGCTGCGGCATCGAGCGGCGGCCGCGCGTCCACGCCCGGCAGCCTGCGGCAGAACGTGGGTTCGGGCGTCATCGTCGACGCCACCCAGGGCAACATCCTGACCAACCATCACGTGGTGCGCGGTGCGTCCGCCATCCGCGTGTCCCTGCAGGATGGGCGCAGCTTCCACGCCACGGTGGTGGGCAGCGATCCGGACACGGATCTGGCCGTGCTGCGCATCGCCGCGCAAAACCTGCAGGCGCTGACCCTGTCCGACTCCAGCGACCTGCGCGTGGGCGATTTCGTGGTGGCGATCGGTGATCCCTACGGCCTCGGACAGTCGGCGTCGTCCGGCATCGTGTCCGCGCTGGACCGGTCCAGCCTGCGCGCCGCGGGCTACCAGAACTTCATTCAGACCGACGCGTCCATCAACCCCGGCAACTCGGGCGGCGCGCTGGTCAATCTGAACGGCGACCTGGTCGGCATCAACACCATGATCTACACGCCGTCGGGCGGGAATGTAGGCATCGGCTTTGCCATTCCGTCGAATCTGGCGGGCGAAGTCATGCAGCAACTGTTGCAGCACGGGCAGGTGCAGCGCGGCGGACTTGGACTGGACACGCTGGACATCACGCCGCGCAATACCCGCCAGCTTGGACTGGCGCCGGGATCGACCGGCGTCGTCGTGGCGCGCGTCGCCGATGGCTCGCCGGCGCAAAAGGCAGGCGTCCAGGCCCGCGACCAGATCCTGTCCATCGACGGCAAGACAATCGGCTCCAGCGCCCAACTGCGCAATGCGGAGGGTCTGTTGCCGGTCGGGCGCCAGGTGCGGCTGGGATTGTCCCGCGCCGGCGCAAGGACCGAGGTCCTGCTGCGCATCGAGCCGGAGCAGAACGAGCGCCTGCATGCAGGTTCACTGGACGCCCGGATGATGGGCGTAGAGTTTTCCGAGGTGGGACGCGCGCAACGCGTGCAAGGCAACGACGGCGCCGCGGTCAGCGCCACGTTTCCCGATCGCGGCCCCGTAGCCGCGCGGCTGCAGCGCGGGGATATCGTCATCGGCGTGAATCAGCGCCCCGTCAGCACGCTTGCTGACCTGCGCAACCTGCTGACCGGCGCGGGCGCGCAGCCGCTCGTGCTGACGCTGCTGCGCGGACGGACCGCCTACACGCTGCAGGTGAACTGAGCGAGGGGCTGCCCGGGAATCGTGGCAGAATGGCCCGACCCGGCGTTCGGCGCCGGTTCCAAGGCTAGCCGTCACGACAAACCATGCATCGCGGGCGCGCCCGGCCCGCCAGAAGGAGCACGGATGAACCGCATTCCGCCTCACACCCGCCAAAAGCTGCCCCGCCTGCTGCTGGCGGCCGGCCTCGCAATCATCGCGACCGGCGCGGCCGCACAGGACAAGGCGCCGCAGATCATGCAGGTGCCGGCCGACAACCGCATCGTCTGGCAGGCGCCGGCGGAAGGCGACATCACGTATGAATGCCGGCTGACGCAGACCGACGGCGCGCGCTACGCGTGGGTCATCGCGGGCGCGGCTGCGACGCTTGGCGCGGGCCAATCCGGCCAGACCGGCACCTACAAAAGTCCGCCTGAAACCTGGCGGGCGGCCGACGGGTCGACGCTGACCGGCATGGAAACCGTGCGCGCCAATGCCGGGCCGGACCGCCTGTACGACCAGCTCGTCCTGGCCAATCCGTCGTCGGGCGTGGGTCTGTTGACCGGCGTGACCTACATCCAGCGCTTCGTGCGCGCGGGTGGCGGCGCGCCGCAGACGCCCTGCTCGGCGGCCAACAAGGGCCAACGGGCGCAGGTCAAATACCAGGCCGATTACGTGTTCTGGAAACCGAACTGAGGGTGGTTCGCTGAACGGACGTCCGGCGGCGGTCGCATTGCGGCAATGCACCGCGCCGGTCTTACCGCGGCTGACCCACAGCGGCGGCCCCTGCTGCGCCGCTCGTGCGCCCGCCTCGGGCAGATGCCGGGCGTTACTGCGCGACGGACATGCCCTGCTTCAAGGCATCGACCAGCCCGGGATGCCGGGCCTTTTCCTGCGTGAGCGTGTAGGCAGAGAACGTCACCACCTTCTTGCCCGACGCCGCGAACAGCGCCGTCAGCTCGGCCGGGCGGCCCGACAATTTGCTGGTCGCGTCCACTTGAAAAACGCCGATGCTGCCAACCTTGAAAGCGCCATCTCCCGTCTTTTTGAACGTCGGCACCGCTTCCTTCTGCTGCGACTGAAAGCCTGCGGCCATCGCGCCCAATGTGAACGCGTCGTCGTCGCCGACGGCCAGTTCGACCGGCACATCGATCACGATGATCGCCTGCATGGTGGCGCGATTCAGGTAGATCTTGCCGGAGACCTCGGGCGTTGCCGGGTCCGACGGAAATTCGGTTTCGGTGAAGCCGGCGGGGATGAGGACCTTGAGCTTGCCGTCCAGCACCTGCAGCGTTTGCGGCTGCGGCGGGGGAGCGGCGGCGTCCGCCGTCGCGCCATTCGGGTCTTGTTGCGCAGCAGGCGAACCGGCGGCCGGCGATCCGGCGGCCGGCGATCCGGCGGTGGGCGATCCAGCTGCGGGCGATCCTGCGGCCGGAGGAGCCGGTGTCGGCGATGCCGGTGTCGGCGCGGCTGGCGCTGACGGCGCCGGCGCTGCTGGAGCAGGTGCTGATGGGGCGGGTGCTGCCGGGGCGGGTGCTGCCGGGGCGGGCGCTGCCGGTGTTGGCGTGGCTGCTGCTGGGGCTGGCGCTGCCGCTGCGGGCGTGGCTGCGGCTGGCGCGGCTGGCGCGGCCGGCGCCGGCGATGCAGGCGCTGCCCCTGCTGGGGCGGGCGCTGCCGCTGCTGACGCGGCAGATGCCGGCGACGCAGGTGCCGGCGAAGCAGGCGCTGGTTTCGCAGACGCCGATGCCGCAGGTGCAGTTGCGGGCGCCGTCGATGCCGCCGCCGGCGCTGTCGCTGCTGGCGGCTTAGCCGCAGGTGAAGCCGCAGCAGGCGCTCCGCCTGCGGCCGCCGCATCCCCCGGCTGAACATTCTGTGCCTGCGCAGAGGCGCCCGCGGCCATGGCCAGCGTCAACGCCAATGTCATTTCTGCGAGCCGTGCGTTGTGCGTGTGCATAGCTATCCGATGATTAGGCTGAGCGTTCAATACTACAACGACACTCACCCTGCCCTCGGGCGACGACGGCCGGCAGGGTGATCCAAAATGCTACGCAATCCGGCCTCAACAAATGACGAAGCCCGCGCAAGCCTGCGCGGGCCTTCAAATTGCCATGATCGGAGTTCGGGTGAGCGGACTGGGAGTGGAGCTAGGGAGGTGGCCGCTTTTTTCGCGTCTGTGGCCGGGTAAGACGCCCAATCCGCTCAGTGCAACCGCGGTGCAGGGCGCAAGCGGCGCGCGCCTGGCGCGCGCCGCTCATCACGTCTGCCGCTTAGAAGCGATGACGGACACCGACCATGCCCACCGTGCTCTTCACGCCGTCGATGAACGCGAAGTCCGTGGCGTAGGAGCCCAGCGCGTACAGGTTCGTACGCTTGGACAGGTTGTACGTGTAGCCGATGCTGTACACGTTCATGGCCGAATCGCCACCGGTCAGCAGATCGCTGTCCGGATCGGCACGTTGCCACGAAGCCAGGATGGTGCTGGCGCCAAGCGGAACGGTCACGCCGACCATGTACGAATTGGCCTTGAAGTCTTCGACGCCAACGTTCGAGCTGAAGCTCTTGGCCTCGGGGCTGCCGCTGCCGAAGGCGTTGATGCTTTGGCCGGTGAACCAGCCGTCACGCGTCTGACCGAAGGCGGCCGCCAGCTTCACGACTTCAAAGTCGTACGAAGCGCCGATGCTCCATGCCTTGGGCGTGGCGTCATTGCCAAGCTGGTTGGCCGGGTTCAGTTGGTCGTACGTCAGGGCGACGTTCAGCGGACCGTTCACGTAGCGCACGCCGGCCGTGATGGCGCGGGTGTTGTCAGCGGTGCGGAAGCCGGTCTGTGCGGCGGTCGTGTCGGCGATGTTGAACGAGTAGCCGACGCCAGCCTGGAAGCCGCCGAACGACGGGGTCGCGTACTGGACCATGTTGTCGTAGCGGACGGTGTTGGCGGCGCTGAACGCGTTGCCGATGTTGGCTTGGCCGTAGCTGGCGCCGAACGGATCGATCGCGCCCAGGTACTTGGAAGCGATGTTGGTCTGGCGGCCGAATTCCAGCAAGCCCCACGACGAGCTCTTCAGACCGATGGTGGCTTGGCGGCCGAACAGGCGGCTGCTCTGGCCCGACTGGCCGTTGGCCGAGTTGAATCCACTTTCCAGCGTGAACACGGCGGAGAGGCCGTCGCCCAGGTCTTCCGAACCGCGCAGGCCCCAGCGCGAACCGCTGGAAACGCCGTTGCTCATGCCGACCTTGGATTCATGGTAGCCATCGCCCTTGATCCGCTGATAGCCCACGCCCGTATCGATCAAGCCGTACAGCGTCACCGAGGTTTCCGCCTGCGCCATGCCGGACAGCGCGGCAAAGATGGCGGTGGCGAACAGAGTCTTTTTCATTACAGATTCCCATTGATGTGAACAGACATGCGCATGTGGCCAGACCCACATTGCAGGCGGCACAGTGATGCACACGGCGCATGGCAGGAACGGATTCTAGGGACGCAATATGTCAGTTCTGGGGACACAAGCGATTTCGCAGCAAGAAATGGAAAAAATCGCTTTTTTGTGGCGCGACGCCGACAGCGGCGCGCACATCGGCCACGCCGGCAGGCGTGTCATGGGCGTGTGCTATGAAGACAGGATGCGCGCAAACGTGCGCAGCAGTTGGCGCGCATCGTGCGTGGGGACAAGGCACGCCACCATCGCCGCCACGTCGTGGCCCTCCGCCTCGAACACCGGCGCGCGGCGCGACAGGCATGCCGACATCAGCGTCGGCGAGAACTCGGGATGGAATTGCACCGACCACGCGTTCGGCCCATATCGCAGGACCTGATGCGGATCGTGCCGTGAACGGGCCAGCACTTCGGCGCCCGGCGGCGGCGTCAACACGCTTTGCTCATGCGTCAGATTGGCCAGAAAACGCCGCGGCAGCGCGCCAAGCAGCGCATCGTCGCCAACGTCCGCGCAGAAGTCGATGGCATGCTGGCCGATCTCGCGGCCCTGCGGATGAAAGTCGACGACGCCGCCCAGCGCGTGCGCCATCAGTTGATGGCCGTAGCAGATGCCCAAGAGCGGCAACCGCGCGCCATGCGCGCCGCGCAGCCACTCGGCCGTGCGCTCGCTCCAGGGCTCGCGATCCGTCACCATGGACCACGATCCCGTCAACACCGCGCCGGACACGTCATTCCACGTGGGCAGGGGTTCGTCGTCGTGGGGCTTGAAGACCCGCACCGGCAGGTCCGGATCTTCAAGCGCGGCCAGCATCCAGTCGGATTGTTCGCCTTGCGCCTGCCGCAGATCTTCGGGCGGGCGGCCCATCTGAATGATGGCGAGCGGTTTTCGGGTCATGGACAACGATTCTGCGGATTGAAAGGATGACGGAGTTTACTTTCCGAACAGGCGCCGCAGACGCTGGGACTCGGCGAGGTTCAGGCGCTTGGCTTCGTCTTCGGCGTAATCCCGCTCGCCGACATCGTAGGACCCTTCGTGCAGGCACTTCTTGCGATTGGCCTTGCACTCATCGTTGGACCGGGCCGGCGTGGTGGCCGCCATGCTGGCCTTTTCCGCAGCCGTCGGCTTGCTCGACGAGCACCCCGCCACCACCGCGACAAAAAACAACGCCGCGCCGCAGCGGCTGATCGTGAATATCGACATTTTCCCGGCCCTACAGAAACGCTATAGCCGCTTTTATAGCAAACGCGCGCTGGGAAAGGCGTGTTAAGTCGTAGCAGACGCGCGATCCGATTCAGCGCGATACCGCAGCGCCTCTATCACCAGCGCCAACGCCGGCGAGAGCTGCCGGCGATTTGCGTAGTAAAGGTGATAGCCCGGAAACACCGGCCACCAATCCTCCAGCACGGGCGCCAGCCGGCCCGCTTCGATGTGCGGTTTGACCAGGTCATAGGGCACATAAGCCAGGCCCATGCCATCGAGCGCCGCCTGCAGCATCAGGAACGTATTGTTGAACACGGTCTGCCCGTTCACGCGCACGCTCAGCGCGCGTCCATCCTTTTCAAAATCCCAGGCGTACAGGCCGCCGTGCGTGGGCAGCCGCAGGTTCACGCAACAGTGCTCCGTCAGTTCCTGCGGTGTGGCGGGCAGTGATCTGCCGGCCAGGTAGTCCGGCGACGCGGCGACCGCCATGCGCAGGTCGGGCGCGATGCGCACGGCGATCATGTCCTTGTCCACGCGGTTGCCCACGCGCACTCCCGCGTCGAAACGTTGCGCGGCGATGTCGGTCATCGCGTAGTCCACGCTGAATTCGATCTGCACGTCCGGGTACTGCCGCAGAAGTGGCAACAGGCGCGGCCATAGCGCCGTCACGATGGCGTGATCATGCGCGGTGATGCGTACCGTGCCCGCGGGCTTGTCGCGCATTGCGGTCAGCGACTCCAGCTCCTGCTGTATTTCGCTCAGCCGGGGACTCAGCACACTCAACAGCCGGGCGCCGGCTTCAGTAGGTGAAACGCTGCGGGTCGTCCGGGTGAGCAACCGCACGCCCAGGCGTGCTTCCAGCGCCAGCATGGCGTGGCTGAGCGCAGACCGCGACAAGCCAAGCTGGGCCGCAGCGCGGGTGAAGCTGCGGGTCTGCGCCACCGCCATGAAGGCATGCAGATCGTTGAGGTTCTCTTTGGGCATTGGTGAATTCCGTGCACCAGGGAATACGGATTTTGCGATCTTCTCATCTAATCCGCCGGATCATACAGTGCGACGGGTGGGCGCCGATGGCGGGTCGGCGCCCCGCCAAACCCGACGTGGCGCGCGGCAGACAGCGCCGCCGCCCAACGAACAGAGGCAGAAAAGCATGCAAAAACACGTAAGCAAGATCGCGGTCTGCGCCGCGCTCGTCCAGACGGCGGCGGCGCAAGCCGCGGAACCGCAGCCCACCGCCTCCCCCGCGGCCCAGCAGATCGCACGCGCGGGCGCGCAGGCATCCATCGCCGGTCCGGACGACTACTTCACGGGCCGCGCGCGCATCGATCCCGTGTGGGCGGCGGACAAGGACGTCAATGCTTCGGGCGCACTTGTGACCTTCGAGCCCGGGGCGCGATCGGCGTGGCACACGCACCCGGCCGGACAGCGGCTTGTGGTGACGTCGGGCGTTGGACTGACCCAGGAATGGGGCAAGCCCGTGCAAGAAATCCGCCCGGGCGACGTGATCCACTGCCCGCCCGGCGTCAAGCACTGGCACGGCGCCGCACCCGGCACCGCGATGACCCACTTGGCCGTCACGCCGTCGGTCGACGGCAAGAACGTCAACTGGATGGAGAAGGTCAGCGATGAACAATATGCCTCGCGCTAAAGCCCGCATGACCCAATTTCGCACTCGCGCGCTTGCCGCTGCCGTTGGCCTGGCCGCAGCGATCGCCCTGCCCGTCCACGCGCAAGGAGCCTCCAACATGACAGACAAGACACAGACGGCGACGCAGGCCCCGGACTCGCTGTCCGCCCGCCAGGCGGCGATCGTGCCCATTGCCGCGTTGGCGGCAACCGGCGACATCGCGCGGCTGAACGCGGCGCTTGAACAAGGTCTGGATGCCGGATTGACGGTCAGCGATGCCAAAGAGGTGCTGGTGCAGCTGTACGCCTACGCCGGCTTTCCGCGCAGCCTCAATGCCCTGTCCGAACTGATGAAAGTAAGGCAGGCCCGCCAGCAACGCGGCATCCAGGATGCGCCCGGCGCCGAGCCCAGCCGGCCGATCCCGCAGGGCGACGCGCTGCTGGCCGCCGGAACGGCCAATCAGACCAAGCTATCCGGCGGCCCGGTCCAGGGCCCCTTGTTCGACTTCGCTCCCGTCGCCAACGAATACCTGCGCACGCACCTCTTTGGCGACATCTTCGAGCGCGACAACCTGGACTGGCAAAGCCGCGAAATTGCTACGGTCAGCATGCTGGCCGCGCTGACGGGCGTCGAATCGCAACTGCAATCGCACATGCGGATCAGTATGAACGTGGGCCTGACGGCGCCGCAACTGCGCCAGCTTGCCCAGGTGCTGGCGTCACACGTCGACGCGCAGACGGCCCGCCGCGCAACGGACGCGCTGGACCGGCAATTGCTGGTGCAAGCCGGCAAGTGACGGCAAGGGCCGGCTCCTGTGCAGGCAGGACCGGCCCCGGACACTGGCGAATTTGTCCCTTTAATGAACCAACCCGGGATTTTTTGGGCAAAATTCTGGACTCAAGCAATGATCCCCGCCACCCGAGGCAAGGCAGCTTGTCGTGCCCTCCCCCTGGACTCCCTTCATGACGCAATTGCAAATCAACGGCCAGACCAAGGACGTCAACGTCCCGGATGAAATGCCGATTCTATGGGTCCTGCGCGATGAACTGGGCATGACCGGCACCAAGTTCGGCTGCGGCATGGCCTTGTGCGGCGCCTGTACGGTGCATATCGACGGTACGCCCGTGCGATCCTGTCTGACGCCCGTCTCCGTGGCCACCGGCCGCCAACTCTCCACCATCGAAGGCATGGAAGCCGATCCGGTCGGCCGGGCGGTGCAGGCGTCCTGGGTTACCAATAACGTCGCGCAATGCGGCTATTGCCAGGCTGGCCAGATCATGACGGCGGTAAGCCTGTTGAAGGCGACTCCCAATCCGACCGAACAACAGATTGCGGACGCCATGAGCGGCAACATCTGCCGCTGCGGCACGTACCCGCGGATCCTCGCGGCCATTCAGCAGGCCGCAGCCCGCCTCGCCCAAGGAAGCAAGCAATGACCGCCGCCGTTCAGCATTCGCGCCGCGCCTTCCTGCAGGGCAGCCTGGGCGCACTCACGCTGGCCGTCACCGCAAAGGGATGGGTCACGGCGGCGGTGGCCGCCGAGCCGGATGCCAAAGCATACGGCGCCGACAGCATGCCCGGCGGCACCGTGGACGACCCGCTCGTCTTCGTCAGCATTGCTTCCGATGGCGCCGTCACCATCGTGGCGCACCGTGCCGAGATGGGCACCGGCGTGCGTACCAGCCTGCCGATGGTGGTGGCCGACGAAATGGAAGCACGCTGGGAACGCGTGAAGGTCGTACAGGCCCCCGCCGACGAATCCCGCTACGGCAATCAGAACGTCGACGGTTCGCGCAGCATGCGCCACTTCCTGATGCCGATGCGGCGCGTGGGCGCGGCGGCCCGGCAGATGCTCGAAGCGGCCGCGGCGGCGCGGTGGTCCGTGCCCATTGCCGAGGTCAAAGCCGAACAGCACGAAGTGCTGCATGGGCCGAGCGGCCGCCGTCTTTCGTATGGCGACCTGGCGGCGGACGCGGCCAAGCAGCCCGTGCCCGCGGGCAACGCCCTCAAACTCAAGGCCCGGTCCGAATTCCGCTACATCGGCAAGGACCAGGTGCGCCTGGTCGACCTTGAAGCCATCGGCAAAGGCCAGGCGACCTACGGCATGGACATGCGCCTGCCCGGCATGGTCTACGCCGTCGTTGCGCGCCCGCCCGTCGTGGGCGGCCGGGTGCGCCGCGTCGACAGCGCCAAGGCGCTCGCCGTGCCCGGCGTGCTGAAGGTCGTTGAAATCCCCGCCATGCAAGGGGCGCCCGCCTTCCAGCCGCTAGGCGGCGTGGCGGTCGTTGCGCGCAACACCTGGGCCGCGCGGCAGGGGCGCGATGCGCTGCAGATCGAATGGGACGACGGTCCGAACGGCGCCTATGACTCCGTCGCCTACCAGCAGACGCTGCAGGCGGCGGCGCGCGCGCCCGGCAAGACGATGCGCAACCAGGGCGACGCCGCAAATGCCTGGACCAACGCGCCGGAAGCCGAGCGCGTGTCCGCGGAGTACTACGTTCCGCACCTGGCCCACGCGTCGATGGAGCCGCCCGTCGCCACCGTGCAAATCCAGGGCGATCGCGCCGAGGTCTGGACGTCCATCCAGAATCCGGTCGCTGCCCGGGACGCCGTGGCCGCGCGCCTGAAGCTTGAGCCCGCCAACGTCAAGGTCAACGTGCTGCTGCTGGGCGGCGGTTTCGGCCGCAAGTCCAAGCCCGATTTTGTGGACGAAGCGGCCATCGTCGCCCGCGCCATGCCCGAAGGCACGCCGGTCAAGCTGGTCTGGACCCGCGAAGACGACATCCATCACGACTACCTGCACACGGTCTCGGTCGAGCGCCTGGAAGCCGTCATGAACACGCAGGGGCAAGTCCAGTCCTGGCTGCATCGAAGCGCCTCCCCCACCATCGCGTCGTTGTTTGCGCAAGGCGCCAAGGGGCAGCAGATGTTCGAGTCCGCCATGTCGGCGATCAACATGCCCTATCGCATTCCCAATGTGCGCGTGGAAACCGCCGAAGTCGAAGCCCATGCGCGCATCGGCTGGTTCCGGTCCGTCGCCAACATTCCGCATGCCTTCGCGGCCCAGTGCTTCATCGACGAACTCGCGCATCGCGCGGGCAAGGATCCTCAGGCATTCGCGCTGGATCTCATTGGCCCCGCGCGCCAGATCGATCCCGGCACGTTGGCCGACACCTGGAACTACACCGAATCGCCTGAGCGCTACCCCTACGACACCGGCCGCCTTCGCGGGGTGATCGACGCCGCGTGCAAGGGCGCGGGCTGGGGCCGCACATTACCGAAGGGGCATGGGCTCGGGCTGGCCTTCTGCTACAGCTTCATGAGCTACACCGCCACGGTGGTGGAGGTGGCGGTGGACGACAAGGGCGAGATCCGCGTCGTCGCCGTGGACATGGCGATGGACTGCGGCCCGCAGATCAACCCCGAACGCATTCGCGCGCAGATGGAAGGCGGCGCCATCATGGGGCTGAGCCTGGCGCTGACCAGCGAGATCACCTTTGAAAAAGGCCGCGTCAAGCAAAGCAACTTCCACGACTACGAGGTGCTGCGCCACAACGCCTCGCCGCGCGTGATCCGCACGCATCTGGTCAACGACGACCACGCGCTGCCACCGGGCGGCGTGGGCGAACCGCCAGTGCCGCCCGTCGCCCCCGCGCTGTGCAATGCGATCTTCGCCGCGACGGGCAAGCGGATCCGCACCCTGCCGGTCCGCAAGCTGGCATAAGCGGAAAGCCAATCTATGACTGAATCAGGGCCGTCCGCCATGAACGCCTTTTTGATCCAACGGAAGAACGCCCATGGAAAGCGTTGATGTCCGCGTGCTGCGCGCGGCGCGCGACTGGCAGGAGGCCGGGCATCGCCTGATGCTGGCTACGGTCGTCAAGACATGGGGCTCGTCGCCGCGGCCCGTGGGGTCCATGATGGTGCTGCGCGAGGACGGCCGTTGCATCGGCTCGGTGTCCGGCGGCTGCATCGAGGACGACCTGATCCACCGCTACACGCGGGCTTACGGCGACGGAAGCATTCCGCAATCGGCGCCCGAACTCGTCCGCTACGGCGTCACGGCCGACGAGGCGCACCGGTTCGGACTGCCCTGCGGCGGGACGCTTGAACTGCTTCTGGAATTTGCACCGGACAGCGGAATACTGAATGAACTGGTCCGCCGGCTCGAGACCGGCCAGCTCGTACAGCGGACGGTCGATTGCGCCAGCGGCGCGGTCACGCTGAGCGACGCCTCGGCGCCGGAGGCCCTGCATTTCGATGGCGTCACCCTGTCCAGCACGCTGGGCCCGCAGTACAGGCTGTTGCTGATCGGCGCCGGGTCGCTGGCCGAGTACGTCGCCACCATGGCGCTGTTCAATGATTTTGCGGTCACCGTGTGCGATCCGCGCATCGAGCACCTGGGCACATGGTCCGTCGACGGCGTGGCGTTCACCACCGAAATGCCCGACGACGCCGTACGCGCGCTGAACCCGGATTCCCGCACGTGCATCGTGGCGCTCAGCCATGACCCCAAGCTTGACGACATGGCGCTGCTGGAAGCGCTGCACAGTCCCGCCTTCTACGTCGGCGCCATCGGCTCGCGCCGTAACGCCGCCAGCCGCCGGCAACGGTTCATCGAACATCTGGACGAAACCGAAGCATCCATGCAGCGGCTGCACTCGCCAGTCGGTCTGCACATCGGCAGCAAGACGCCGGCCGAAATCGCGGTGAGCGTGATGGCGCACATTCTGGCGGTGAAGAATGGCGTGATGACGGGATAGGGGCGCCGCCGTTCGCAAGTGATGTGTACCTGTCTATACTAGGAACCGCATCTTTCCTTGCTTACGTGTCGCACTCCCAGGATCCCACCCGTGGCCGCTTCTCCCCCCCGATTGCCCGTCCCGGCCAATGCCCTGCCCGCCCCGCTGTACGCGCAGGTCAAGCAGATGATCGCGCAGCAGATCCGCAGCGGCGCCTGGCCCGCGCATTACCGCGTGCCGTCCGAAGCCGAGCTGGTCGATGAACTGGGATTCAGCCGCATGACGATCAACCGCGCGCTGCGCGAACTGACCGCCGAAGGCCTGCTGGTTCGGATGCAAGGCGTCGGCACGTTCGTCGCGCAGCCCAAGGCGCGCTCGGCGCTGTTCGCCGTGAACAACATTGCTGACGAAATCGCGGCGCGCAATCACCGCCACCACAGCCGCGTCGTGCGGCTGGCCGAAGAACCGGCCGGCGCCGAGCAAGCGCAGGCGTTGGACATCCGCGCAGGCCAGCCAGTGTTTCATTCACTGATCGTCCATTACGAAGACGACGTACCCATCCAGCTTGAAGACCGCTACGTCAATGTCCGCCTTGCGCCCGACTACCTGCTGCAGGACTTCACGCAAAGCACGCCGTACGAATACCTGACGCGCGTGGCGCCGCTGAGCGCCGGCGAGCACGTGGTCGAAGCCATTCTTGCCAAGCCGCGCGAATGCCAGTTGTTGCAGATCGACCGCGAAGAACCCTGCCTGCTGATCCGCCGGCGCACCTGGTCCGGCGACCGCGCGGTGACACTGGCCCGCCTGATCCATCCGGGTTCCCGTCACCGGCTGGAAGGCAAGTTCACAACGTGACGTTCACCGCTTTCCGCACGCTGTACCTATGACGAGACGAGTCGCGTCCGACTGAACTGCAACGTTCCAGTGCGGCGCCCTCCCGCATGACGTTTCCCATGCCGAAATCTCACAGGTTTCGGCATTTTTCATTGGGGTAATCCCTCAGTCCGAAATCAGTCATCTGCTATTGTATATACAACCATAGTCGTCTTAAGATCTGCTCACCTTGGCGCTGGATCACAGCGCGCCTTGACCCGATCCAGGAGACTTCACTTGAACCCATCCCCCCGATTCCGCGACGCCGCCATCCGCGCCCCGCGCGGCAGCCAGCTCAACACCAAAAGCTGGCTGACCGAAGCGCCCTTGCGCATGCTGATGAACAACCTCGACCCCGATGTGGCCGAGAACCCGAACGAGCTCGTCGTCTACGGTGGCATCGGCCGCGCGGCCCGCGACTGGGATTGCTACGACAAGATCGTTGAATCGCTCAAGGCCCTGAACGACGACGAAACCCTGCTCGTGCAATCGGGCAAGCCGGTGGGTGTGTTCAAGACGCACGCCAACGCGCCGCGTGTCCTGATCGCCAACTCCAACCTTGTCCCGCACTGGGCCACCTGGGAACACTTCAACGAACTGGACGCCAAGGGCCTGGCCATGTACGGCCAGATGACCGCCGGCAGCTGGATCTACATCGGCAGCCAGGGCATCGTCCAAGGCACGTACGAAACCTTTGTCGAAGCCGGCCGCCAGCATTACGACGGCAACCTGTCCGGGCGCTGGGTGCTGACCGCCGGCCTGGGCGGCATGGGCGGCGCGCAGCCGCTGGCCGCCACGCTGGCCGGCGCGTGCTCCCTGAACATCGAATGCCAGCAAAGCCGCATCGACTTCCGTCTTCGCACCCGCTACGTGGACGAACAGGCAGCCAACCTGGACGACGCGCTGGCCCGCATCGCCAAACACACGCAGGCCGGCCGCGCCGTGTCCATCGCGCTGTGCGGCAACGCCGCCGAAATCCTGCCCGAACTCGTGCGCCGCGGCGTCAAGCCCGACATGGTCACCGACCAGACCAGCGCGCACGATCCCTTGAACGGCTACCTGCCCGCCGGCTGGTCGTGGCAGGAATACCGCGACCGCGCCCAGCGCGAACCGGCGGCGGTCATCAAGGCCGCCAAGCAATCCATGGCCGTACACGTGCAGGCGATGCTGGCCTTCCAGCGCCAGGGCATCCCCACCTTCGACTACGGCAACAACATCCGCCAGATGGCCAAGGAAGAAGGCGTCGCCGACGCGTTCGACTTTCCCGGCTTCGTTCCGGCCTACATCCGTCCGCTCTTCTGCCGCGGCGTGGGCCCCTTCCGTTGGGCTGCGCTGTCCGGCGACCCGCAAGACATCTACAAGACCGACGCCAAGGTCAAGGAACTGATTCCCGACGACGCCCACCTGCATCATTGGCTCAGCATGGCCCGCGAGCGCATCAGCTTCCAGGGCCTGCCCGCGCGCATCTGCTGGGTCGGGCTGGGCGAGCGCGCCAAGCTGGGCCTGGCGTTCAACGAAATGGTGCGGTCAGGCGAACTGTCGGCGCCCATCGTCATCGGCCGCGACCACCTCGATTCCGGCTCGGTCGCCAGCCCCAACCGCGAAACCGAATCCATGCGCGACGGCTCGGACGCCGTTTCCGATTGGCCCCTGCTCAACGCCCTGCTCAACACCGCCAGCGGTGCGACGTGGGTGTCGCTGCACCACGGCGGCGGCGTCGGCATGGGCTTCTCGCAGCACTCCGGCATGGTCATCGTGTGCGACGGCACCGACGCCGCTGCCGAGCGCATCGCCCGTGTGCTGACCAACGACCCTGCCACGGGCGTGATGCGGCACGCGGACGCCGGCTACCAGATCGCCATCGACTGCGCACACGAACAGGGCTTGAACCTGCCCATGGTGACCGGCAAGCGCTGACACCCGCGCGGCGCAGCCTCGCGATGGACCAGCCCGCGCAACAGACCGCATGACAACGATAGCAAGCAGCCGGACCGCCGGCGTAGGAGAAAGAGGAATGGAATTGCATGTGAAACCGGGCCACTTGACGCTGGCCGACCTGCGGCGCGCCTATCAGCAGCCCGTTAGCCTGACGCTGGATCCCGGCGCCGCGCAGGCCATCGACGCCAGCGTGGCCACGGTTGAACGCATCATCGCCGAAGGCCGCACCGTCTACGGCATCAATACGGGCTTTGGCCTGTTGGCCTCGACCAAGATCGCGCGCGAAGACTTGCAGGCGTTGCAGACTTCGCTGGTCCGCTCGCACGCAGCCGGCGTGGGCGAGGCGCTGGACGACGCCATGGTGCGGCTCATCATGGTGCTCAAGATCAACAGTCTGGCTCGCGGTTATTCCGGCGTGCGCCGCCATGTCATCGACAGTCTGATCGCGCTGGTCAACGCGGGCGTGTACCCGCACATTCCGCTCAAGGGTTCTGTGGGCGCCTCGGGCGACCTGGCCCCGCTCGCACACATGTCGTTGGTCCTGCTGGGCGAAAGCCAGGCACGCTACCAAGGCGAATGGCTGCCCGCGCGTGAGGCGCTGACGCGCGCGGGCCTCGCGCCGCTCACGCTGGCCGCCAAGGAAGGGCTGGCCCTCTTGAACGGCACCCAGGTGTCCACCGCGTTCGCGCTGCGCGGCCTGTTCGAAGCCGAAGACATGATGGCGGCAGGTCTGGTGTGCGGCAGCCTGAGCGTCGAGGCCATGCTGGGCTCGCGCGCCCCCTTCGACGCCCGCATCCACGCCGCGCGCGGGCAGCTTGGACAGATCGACGTGGCCGCCGTCTACCGCAGCCTCTTGGGCGACGACAGCGAAGTCGGCCACTCCCACGCCGATTGCGGCAAGGTGCAAGATCCCTACTCGCTGCGCTGCCAGCCCCAGGTGATGGGCGCCTGCCTCACGCAGATCCGCCACGCGGCGCAGGTACTGGAAATAGAATCGAACGCCGTGTCCGACAACCCGCTCGTGTTCGTCGAGCAGGGCGACGTCATCTCCGGCGGCAACTTCCATGCCGAACCCGTGGCGCTGGTCGCCGACAACCTGGCGCTGGCGCTCGCCGAAATCGGCGCCCTGGCGGAACGGCGCATCGCGCTGATGATGGACAAGCACATGTCGCAGTTGCCGCCATTCCTGGTGCGCAAGGGCGGCGTCAACTCGGGTTTCATGATCGCCCAGGTGACGGCGGCGGCACTGGCAAGCGACAACAAGGCTCTGGCCCATCCGGCCAGCGTGGACAGCATGCCCACGTCGGCCAACCAGGAAGACCACGTGTCGATGGCGCCCAACGCGGGCAAGCGGCTGTGGGCCATGGCCGACAACGTGCGCGACATCCTGGCCATCGAATGGCTGGGCGCGTGCCAGGGCCTGGACTTCCGCGAAGGGCTCAAGACCTCGCCGCAGCTCGAAGCCGCGCGTCGCGCGCTACGCGAGAAAGTGCCCCACTACGAAGAAGACCGCTTCTTCGCGCCCGACATCGCAGCGGCCAGCGGCCTGATCGCCGCGCAAGTCATGAACGGCCTGATGCCGGCCGGTCTGCTGCCCAGCCTCTGATACCACGCCCCCCGGCCGGAAGCATCCGGCCGTCATTGCCTCGCCGCGCGTACGGGTCCATCAGAAGGCGCCTGCGCGGCGTTACACGCGAGATCGACCAAGGAACCGAGAGAGACAACAATGCAAGCATCCTCGCAGTCAGACACACCGGCAGAAGCGCAGACACTCAAACGCGGGCTGAACGCCCGCCACATCCGCTTCATGGCATTGGGCTCGGCCATCGGCACGGGCCTTTTCTATGGG
Organism: Achromobacter sp. UBA4530; assembly: GCF_002388205.1. NCBI lineage: Bacteria > Pseudomonadati > Pseudomonadota > Betaproteobacteria > Burkholderiales > Alcaligenaceae > Achromobacter > Achromobacter sp. UBA4530. Next base: position 175,065 of record NZ_DGMA01000005.1, read on the forward strand.
TCGGCCAAGGCGATCCAGGCGGCCGGCCCCTCGGTGCTGCTTGCCTACCTGGTGGCCGGCGCCGCCGTCTATATGGTCATGCGCGCCCTGGGTGAGATGGCGGTGCGCAACCCGGTGTCCGGATCGTTCGGCCACTACGCCACGCAATACCTGGGGCCGCTGGCTGGCTTCCTGACCGGCTGGACCTATGCGTTCGAGATGATCATTGTCTGTCTGGCCGACATCACCGCGTTCGGCCTCTACATGGGGTTCTGGTATCCCGACGTGCCCCGATGGATCTGGGTCTTGTCCATCGTCCTCTTCATCGGCGCCATCAACCTGCTTTCCGTGAAGGTATTCGGCGAACTGGAGTTCTGGCTGTCGCTGCTGAAGGTAGGCGCCATCCTCGCGATGATCGCCGGCGGCCTGGGCATCATGCTGTTCGGCATGGGGATGGGCGCGGACAGCGTTGCAACCGGCGTGCACAACCTGTGGGAGCACGGCGGCTTCATGCCCAACGGCGTGGGCGGCCTGATTGCATCGCTGGCCGTGGTGGTGTTCGCCTTCGGCGGCATCGAGATCATCGGCATCACCGCCGGCGAAGCCAAGGACCCCGGCCGCACCCTTCCCCGCGCCATCAACGCGGTGCCCATGCGCATCCTGCTCTTCTACGTGCTGACGCTGTTCGTGCTGATGTCGATCTTCCCGTGGACGCAGATCGGCAGCCAAGGCAGTCCCTTCGTGCAGATCTTCGACAGCCTCGGCATCAGTTCCGCCGCCACCATCCTGAACATTGTCGTGATTTCGGCGGCCGTATCCGCCATCAACAGCGACATCTTCGGCGCGGGCCGCATGCTGTTCGGCATGGCCCAACAAGGCCAGGCGCCGCGCGGCTTTGCCTCGGTATCGGCCAATGGTGTGCCGTGGATGACGGTGGTGGTAATGACGGTGGCGCTGCTCTTGGGCGTACTGCTGAATTATCTGATCCCGGAAGATGTTTTCCTGCTGATCGCCTCCATCGCCACGTTCGCCACGGTGTGGGTGTGGCTGATGATCCTGCTGTCGCAGGTGGCGATGCGCCGCAAGATGAGCCCGGAGGAAATCTCGCAGTTGAAGTTCCCCGTCCCGCTCTGGCCCGCTGCACCGTTGATGGCCATTGCCTTCATGGCCTTCGTGATCGCAGTCCTGGGCTACTTCCCAAGCACACAGGCGGCGCTCGGCGTGGGCGCTGTCTGGATCGCGCTGCTTTGCCTGGCCTATCGCTTCTGGGTATATCCCAAGCGCCTGCCGGAGCGGCAGCCGGTGCCCGCGCCCCAGGGTTCGGACTGAACGACGCGGCGCCGGCGCATGTGTTTGGGCCGGCGCCTGCACCAAGGAGAAATGCATGAGACAGGTCTGGCGACATTGCCACGCCGCCACGATGGCCGGCGGCACCTATTCCGTAATCCACAGCGCGGCCATCGTGACCCGCGCCGACCGCATCGAATGGATCGGCCCGGATTCCGAACTGCCCGCCGTGGACGCCGCGCACGTCCATGACCTGGGCGGCGCGTGGGTCACGCCCGGCCTCGTCGATTGCCACACCCACCTGGTATTCGGCGGCGACCGCAGCAGGGAATTCGAACAGCGTCTGCAAGGGGTCGACTACGCCACCATCGCGGCCCAAGGCGGCGGCATCGCCAGCACCGTACGCGCCACACGCGCGGCAACCGAAGACGAACTGTTCGCCAGCGCCCATCGCCGTGCGCTGCATTTGCTGCGTGATGGCGTCACGACGTTGGAGATCAAGTCGGGATACGGACTTGATTTAGAAAATGAACGCAAGATGCTGCGCGTGGCAAGGCGCCTGGGTCAGACGCTGCCGCTGACCGTGCGCGCAACCTGCCTGGCTGCGCACGCGCTGCCGCCAGAGTTCACAGGGCGTCCGGACGAGTACATCGACGAAGTCGCGCTGCGCATGCTGCCGGCGCTGGCGGCGGAAGGCTTGGTCGACGCCGTGGATGCATTTTGCGAACACCTTGCTTTTACGCCGGAGCAGGTCGAACGGGTTTTTCGGGCGGCGGTCCGGCTGAACCTGCCAGTGAAACTGCATGCGGAGCAGCTGTCGTCACTGCACGGAGCGAGTCTGGCGGCGCGCTATGGGGCGCTGTCTGCCGATCATCTGGAATACCTGACGGAGTCCGACGTGCTGGCAATGGCCAAGGCGGGGACGGTGGCGGTGCTGCTGCCAGGCGCGTTCTACGCGCTGCGCGAAACGCAACTGCCGCCGGTGGATCTGCTGCGCCAGCACGGCGTGCCGATCGCGATTTCGACGGATCTGAATCCCGGGACGTCGCCGGTGCTGTCGTTGCGGTTGATGCTGAGCATGGCGTGTACGTTGTTCAGGATGACGCCAGAAGAGGCGCTTGCGGGGGTGACGCGGAATGGGGCGCGAGCGTTGGGGTTGTCAGCGACGCATGGGACGCTGGAGGTGGGCAAGGTGGCGGATTTTGTGGCTTGGGAGATCACGCATCCGGCGGAGCTGGCGTATTGGGTGGGTGGGGATGTGGCGAAGCGGGTGGTTCGGCATGGGGCAGTGTTGGACGTAGCGGCGCTTTGAGTCACACCAACCTCGTAATTAACTCCAGGCGCTATAGGCCTCACTACTTTGCTCTAACCGCGCCGGAGCGGGCGGACGCTTGACGTCGAAAGAAACACGAAAACCTATACCTTTCTTGAAAACCTATATAGCTTTAGCTATAATTGCCCAACCCACGGATTGCGGGAATGTTCAAAATCAACTGGAACAAGAAGGCTGTCAAGCAACTGGCCAAGGTTGACGGACAAGACCGCCACCGCATCGCCCACGCCGTAACTCTCCTGGCTGACCTTCCGAATGCTCAGAACGTGAAAGCCCTGACGAACCATGAATACGGCTACCGTCTCCGGGTGGGTAACTATCGAGTTTTGTTCGATGCGGATACCGTCATTCGCATCGTCGAAATTCAGCAAGTGAAGAAGCGCGACGGTCACACCTACTAAGGAACCAGCCATGAACCTGCACCCCACCATTGTGGAGTCCGACGGCAAACCGGCCTTCGTCGTGCTGCCCTACGCCGAGTACCTCGAACTGACCCGTGCTCACCCCGCGCCAGTCCGGACCCATCCCCGCATCCCCGCGGATGGAAGTATTCCGCATGAGGTCGTGCTTCTGATGACGGAGAACGACTGGAGCATCATCCGTGCCTGGCGCGAGTACCTGGGCGTGACGCAAACCGAGATGGCGGCTCGACTGGAGATTCGCCAACCCAGCTATGCGGCCATGGAGGCAAACGATGCGCGCCCGCGCAAAGCCACACGCCAGCGAATTGCGGCCGCGCTCGGCCTTCAGTTCGATCAACTCGATGTCTGATGTCGAAATGCAAAAGCCCCGACAGGGGTGTCCCTATCGGGGCCAAAGGAGGTCGACTACTACGATGATCGCCGCAGCAACCGATCGCCCTCGGAAGCAAACTCAGGCAGTCAAAAACCGCACGACTTCCGCCCAATCATTCGTCGACAACGCCACATCCTCGTAGTCGCCTTCTTCCTCGTCCCAACGCGAGACACAGTAGCGCTGGCTTCTGCCGGATTCGCGGTCGGCGTAGTTGGCGTAGTCGACATACACCTTCAAGCCGCGCTCCTCGTTGACGAACGCCGGCGCTGCATCGATGCGTTCAGACGCGTCAACGTAGCCTTCGGGCAGAGTCGGCAGGGTGGAGATGTCGTAGCGGGGAAATTCCCGGCGCAGTCGGTCAAGGTTCATATGGCAAGCTTTAGGGCTGGCGCGGCAGGAGGGGCTCGAACCCCCGACCTCAGGCTTAGAAGGCCCGTGCTCTATCCAGCTGAGCTACTGCCGCGCGTTGTGGTGACGCCCGGAACCCGTCCGGGCCGCGCATTTTACCCTGTTGCGGAAAAAGCGGCTCGCCCCCTACTCCTCGCCTATATCCGTATGCGTGGACACCCACAACACAATCGCATCCTCCGGACTGAGGCTGATCACCCGGTGTCCCATGCGGCTATCTATATAGAAGCTCTCCCCCGCCTTCAGCCGGGCCGGTTCATAGAACTCGGTATAAAGCTGAACCTCTCCCTCCAGCACATACACAAACTCCTCCCCCCCGTGCCGGCTCCAGTCCTGGAACTCGTCAAAGGCCCGCGCCTTGACGCGGGTATGAAACGGCATCATTCGCTTGTGCGATAGCGCAGTGCATAGCAACCGATGATCGTAATACGGCGTTTCGTACTGCCGGCCTTCGCCCTGGCGGCTCAGGCTGCGGCGGCCGGTGCCCATGTGGGCGTCGGAGGCGGTGAAGAGTTCGGCCACGTCCAGGTCCAGGCCCGCGGCGATCTTGATCAGGTTGTCATAGGTGGGGGACAGCAGGCTGTTCTCTATCTTTGACAGGGTGGACGCGGACACGCCGGTGGCCTCGGCCGCCTGCTTCAGAGTCCACGCGCGCGCCTGGCGCAAGGCTCGCAGCCGTTGTGCCAATGCGCTCTGTTTGTTGCCTTGCATCTGTATACCCTGTCATGCCCGCAGTAGTCAGGCCCGCAATACTCAGACCCGAACCCTCAGGCCCGAATCCTCAAGCCCGCAATAGTCAGCCCCGCGATTGACGCTCACGCCACCAATCGCGCGCCTGGTAAGACCAATAAGTCAGTTGAACCGCCGCCGTGCCCAGGCTTCCGCCGTTCCAGGCCAACCCGAACGGTTCGAAGAGCTTGTAGCGCTGCGTGTCGCCGGTAATGCCCTCGGCCACGACGCGTCCGCCCACGGACGTGGTGTTCATGCCGTGTCCGCCGAACGCGGTGCAATACCAGACATTCCGACCCAGCAGGCCGATCTGCGGCATCAGGTGCCGCGCGTAGGCCATGCGTCCCGACCACGCTGCCTCCACGCGCACCCCTTGCAATTGGGGGTAGACGCTGAGCAATTCGCGGCGCAGGGACTCGGCCAGATCGGGCGGGTCGTCGACACGGGTGGTGATTCTACTGCCCCAGCCGATGCGGCCGCCATCCAGGACGCGGTAATAGTTGCCGGCGCGCCGGTCGTCGCCGATGGCCGCATTGCTGCGGATGGCTTCGCGCACGCGGTCACCCAGCGGTTCGGTCAGCATGATGTAGGTGGCGATGGGCAGCATTGCGCGGCGCAGGGCCGGCACGACGTCGCCGGTGTAGCCGCCGGTGGCCAGCACCACGGTGGCGGCGTCGATCTGGCCTTGTTCGGTCTTCAGGTGCTTGACCGCGCCGTCCAGCGTGGCCTGCACGACGGGCGAATCCTCGTGGATGCGCACGCCTAGCCGCACGCACTCGCGGGCCAGCGCGCGCGCGTAGTTCAGCGGATGGAAGTGAAAGGACGAGGGGTCTTCGATGCCCTGGTGGTAGACGTCGGACACCAGCCGTTCGCGAACCTGGCTGCGCGAGAGCAGCCGCACGTCGCGCCCGAAGTCGCGCTGCTGGCTGTCGCACCACTGGCGCAACGCGTCGGTGGCTTCGTAGCGCACGACGCGCAGCCGTCCGTCGACCTTGTGGGCGTCGGCGATGCGCAGGTCGCGGATGTTGTCGCGGATGATCTCGACGCCTTCCATCGACAGGCGGTAAAGCTGGCGGTAGTGGTCTTCGTCGACGTGCTTGCGGATGGCGTCGGCGCCCGCGGAAAACGCCGGCGACACCGAGCCGCCGTTGCGGCCCGAGGCGCCCCAGGCGATCCGCCGCGCTTCCAGCAGGGTCACGTTGCGGCCGCGCCGGGCCAGTTCGAGCGCCGTGGACAGGCCCGCCAGCCCCGCGCCGATCACGCAGACGTCGGCGCTGGCCGCGCCCGCCAGCGGCGGATAGTAGGTGTCGCCGTCGGCGATCGTGCGCTTGTAGTAGGTGTCGATGTACTCGGAGACCATGGTGTCGGCTCAGTGCAGGCCCGCGCCTTGCAGGCCCCCGGTCAGGCGCTTTTCCAGCCAGTTGGCCAGGCGCAGGAGCGGGTAGCAGTAGATGAAGTAGATGGCGGCGATCATGCCGTAGATGAACAGCGATTTGGCCGGGAAGGTGATGATGAAGACTTCCCCCTGGCGCGTGAGTTCGGTGATACCGACCACGGACAGGATGGCGGTGCTTTTGATCAGCATGACGTACACGCCGCTCATGGGCTGCACGATCAGGCGCATGGCCTGCGGCAGGATCACCAGCCACAGAATCTGCAAAGGGCGCAGGCCCAACGTCATTGCGCCTTCGGTCTGGCCGCGCGGCACGGCCTGGATGGCGCCCATGACAATTTCCGCCACGTAGCAGGACGTGTACACCGACAGCGCCACGAAGGCCGCCGTGCCGGAATCCCAGTGCAGCAGCTCGATACCCGAACTGGGCAGCACGAAGTAGACGATGTAGAGCTGCACCAGAAACGGCGTGCCACGCAGGATGTGGATGTACACCCCCAGGATCTGATGCACGCCGCGGATGCGGTAGCTGCGGATCACGCCGATCACGAAACCCAGCAGCGAGCCGGCAATGATGGCTACAAACGAGATCTTCAGCGTCTCCCAGAAGCCCTTGAGCAGAAAAGGCAGCACGACGCCGGCGGTGGAAAGATAGGAGTCCAGCATGATTACCTCGCGTTCCAGGCCGGGCCGGCCAGCCACAGGCTGACGCCCTTGGACAGCAGCAGCATGACGCAGTAGATCAGCAGATAGCCCGCCGCGATGGTCAGGAAGGCTTCGTTGGGCACGATGCGTTCGCTGTTCATCTGCACGCCCGCGGCAACCAGTTCAAAGACCGTGATCAGCGACAGCAGCGACGTGTCCTTGATGAGTACGGCGGTCTGGCCCAGCAGCGGCGGCAGCGTATTGGCGAATGCCTGCGGCAGCACCACGTAGCGCAGACGCTGGTGGTAGTTCATGCCGCAGGCCTTGGCGCCTTCGATCTGGCCGCGCGGCACGGACTCGATGCCGACGCGGATGATTTCGCTCATGTAGGCCGCGTGGTGCAGGGTCATGGCGAGGATGCCCAGCACCATCTCGCTCCAGCCCTTGGCGCCCGGCACAAGATAAGGCACCGCGTAATAGACCAGGTAGATCTGCACGAGCAGCGGCGTGGAGCGCACGAATTGCACATACGCCGCCACCGGACGCCACACCGCGCCGCGGGACGACATATGGGCAAGCGCGAGCGGAACCCCGGCCAGCACCGACAGCACCAGGCTGGCGCCCGCCGCGATCAGGGTATTGGCCAGGCCTTCGGCAAATTGGCCCGTGTACTGGCTGACGATGCGCCAGTTATAGAAATCGATCAGCCAGTCCATGGGCGGTCCCGTCTCCGATCAGTGGTCTTTCTTCCAATCGGTGGAATACCAGTACTGGACCAGTTCCGGCAGCGAGTTGTCCGCGGTCTTCAGCGTTTGCCAGTTGTCCAGCCAGAACTTCAGGCGGAACGCGTTGGGGCCGACAGCAAACGCCAGGGGCTCGCGCACCATTACGCCCTCAAGCACGCGCAGGTTGCCGAAGTCGACGAGAAACTGGTTGGCGGTGGACAGCGACATGATGCCGGCATCCAGCCGGCCGCTGGACAGCGCCTGGCCAACCGGCGCGCTGCCGCCCGAGAACTCCTTGAGCGTGGCCGTCGGCAGCATCTTCTTGCCGACTTCGGCGTAGGTGCTGGCGCCAAGCGCACCGACGGTAACGCCCGACTTGTTCAGTTCGGCGTAGTTCTTGTACGGCGAATCCTTGGGCACCACGGCGACGGTGTCGGCGTAGAACATGGGCAGCGAGAACAGCACCTGCGCGGCGCGCTGCGGCGTGGGCGTCATGTCCGCGGCCACCATGTCGGCCTTGCCCGACAGCAGCGCGGGCAAGAGGCCCTTCCATTCATAATCCTGCAGCACCAGCTTCACGCCCAGGTCGTCGGCCATGCGCTTGGCGACTTCCACGGCCAGCCCCGTGCGCTTGCCCGTCTTGTCCATGAAGCTCATCAGCGGCCCGGAGGTCTGCACCGCCACGCGCAATTCACCGCGCTTGATGATGTCGGAAAGTTCGTCCGCCTGTGCCGGCAGGGCCACGGTGGCGGCCGCCAGGGCGACGCTGGCCACGCCCAGCCATTGTTTGATTTTCAACATTGCTAACCCCTTTGGTGATTGGACCCATATCGTTCCGGGCAAGGCACATCGCGCCGGCAGCGCCCGGATAAGCCGGACCGGCGGGACTACAGAATCTTTTCCAGGAAGGCGCGGGTGCGCGCCTCTTTGGGGTGGCCGAACACTTCGTCGGGCGTACCCATCTCCACGATGCGGCCCGCGTCCATGAAGAGCGCGCGGTCGCCCACGTCGCGGGCGAAGCCCATTTCGTGCGTCACCACCGCCATCGTCATGCCGTCGCGCGCCAGGGCGCGCATCAATTCAAGAATGCCGCCCACCGTTTCAGGATCGAGCGCCGACGTGGCCTCGTCGAACAGCATCAGTTGCGGGTCCATCGCCAGCGCGCGCGCGATCGCCACGCGCTGCTGCTGGCCGCCGGACAACTGACTGGGGTAGCGATCGCCGAATTCCGCCATGCCGACGCGGCCCAGGAGGTCGCGGGCGTAGCGTTCGGCATCGGCGCGGCTGCGCCCGCGCACCACCCGCTGGGGTAGCGCCACGTTGTCGAGCGCAGTACGGTGCTGGAACAGGTTGAAGTGCTGGAACACCATGCCGACGTCGGTGCGCCAGCGGTTGACGTCGGTGGCCGGATCCGTCAGCGACACGCCATTGACGCGGATCGTGCCGCTGTCGATGCTTTCCAGCCCGTTCAGGGTGCGCAGCAAGGTGCTCTTCCCCGAGCCCGACGGACCGACCACGACCATCACCTCGCCGCGTTCGAGCTGGCAATCGATGCCGTCCAGCGCCAGATGCGGGGGATGCCCGTCGCGCTGATAGGTCTTCTTGACTGCCTGAACAACGAGCAACGGTTCCGCCACGAATTCACCTTCAGGTGCAGTGCGCACGGGGCTGACTGAGGATCTGCCGCACGCACTAGCGTTTCAAGGAGGCCAGCAAAGGGCGCCTCAAAAATATTTCGCATTTCACGTCATAGTTTCGTATAGTAAATTTTTTTCCAGAATCGCCACTTAGGCATAACCCTTAAGCGAAGGCGCTGACTTCGCAAGGCCTCGAAGGAACCGGCATGGACACTCCTCAAGACATCCTGCGCAATCTCGGACTCACCTCCAGTGCGCTCACCGGCGGCACCCTGATCGCCCGCAGCCCGATCGATGGCGCCGAACTGGCGCAGGTGCATGAGCACACGGTGGCCCAGGCCCACGCCGCCATCACCCGCGCGCGGCAAGCCAGCCTGGCTTGGCGTGACGTCCCCGCCCCCCGCCGCGGCGAACTGATCCGCCTGTTCGGCGAAACCCTGCGCCAGCACAAGCAGGAACTCGGCCGCCTCGTCAGCCTGGAAGCCGGCAAGATCGTTGCCGAAGGCGAAGGCGAAGTGCAGGAAATGATCGACATCTGCGACTTCGCCGTCGGCCTGTCGCGCCAGCTCTACGGCCTGACCATCGCTTCCGAACGCCCCGGCCACCGCATGATGGAAACGTGGCATCCGCTGGGCGTCGTCGGCGTCATTAGCGCCTTCAACTTCCCCGTCGCTGTGTGGGCCTGGAACGCCGCGCTGGCGCTGGTCTGCGGCAACGCCGTCGTCTGGAAGCCTTCGGAAAAGACCCCGCTCACCGCCCTGGCCTGCCAGGCGCTCTTCGCGCAGGCCGTTCAACGCTTTGGCGACGCGCCCGCCGGCTTGTCCGAAGTCCTGATCGGCGGCCGCGAGGTCGGCGAAGCCCTGGTCGACTCGCACACCGTCGCACTGGTGTCCGCTACCGGCTCCACCCGCATGGGCCGCCAGGTCGGTCCGCGCGTCGCGCAACGCTTCGGCCGCGTCCTGCTTGAACTGGGCGGCAACAACGCCATCATCGTCGGCCCCACCGCCGACCTCGACATGGCCGCCCGCGGCATCGTCTTCGGCGCCATCGGCACCGCCGGCCAGCGCTGCACCACCACCCGCCGCCTGATCGTCCACGAAAGCGTCGCCGACGAACTGGTCCAGCGCCTGCACAAGGCGTACGCCAGCGCCCCCATCGGCAACCCGCTCGACGGCGGCAACCTCGTCGGCCCCCTGATCGACCGCGCCTCCTTCGACGCCATGCAGGCCGCGCTGACCGCCGCCCGCGAACAGGGCGGCAAGGTCACCGGCGGCGAACGCGTCCTGGCCGACCAATACCCCGACGCCTGGTACGTGCGCCCCGCCATCGCCGAAATGCCCGGCCAGACCGACGTCGTCTGCCACGAAACCTTCGCGCCCATCCTCTACGTCATGCGCTACAAGGACTTCGGCGACGCCCTCGCCATGCAGAACGGCGTGCCGCAAGGCCTGTCGTCCGCCATCTTCACCAACGACCTGCGCGAAGCCGAAACCTTCCTGTCCGCCGCCGGCTCCGACTGCGGCATCGCCAACGTCAACATTGGCACCTCCGGCGCCGAAATCGGCGGCGCGTTTGGCGGCGAAAAGGAAACCGGCGGCGGCCGCGAGTCCGGTTCGGACGCCTGGCGCAACTACATGCGCCGCGCGACCAACACCATCAACTACTCGCGCAATCTGCCGCTGGCGCAGGGCATCAAGTTCGGGGAATAACCCCGATGCCGGCCACGCGCGGCGCTTGCAGCAAGCCCGCGCGTGGCATCGCATCGAGCCGCAAGGCCCGGCCTGCTCGACCTCGATTCCCGCACCACAACCGGCTCGAAAAGCCCCGCGCATTGTCGACAACGCGCGGGGCTTTTCGCATTTTTTACAGCCCACACATACGATTAGTCTGATTTACAAACTGTTGCCAGAGTCGGTGCTACATTGCCTGATCACAAAAATCAGATACATCCTCAATGACCTCCCGCCGTCCCTTTCACCGCTCTCCCACCCCCCGCCTCCTTGCCGCCATCCTGGCCCTGAGCGCGGCCGGCTCTGCCGCGGCAGGCGTGTCATACCGGCTGGACCGCCCCTCCGCGGCGCCCGGCGAAACCGTCACCATCGAAGCCGTCTTCTTCAACGAAGGCGGCTCGCGCGTCGACTGGCAGGCCCCGCCCGAACTCGTCCTGCAGTGGCGCAGCCCCGACGGCCAGATCGTCCGCAGCCTCGCCAAACTGAAAAGCGGCCGTGACAACTACAGCGTGCCCGTCAACAACTTCGCGCGCATGTCCTGGTCCGCCGAAGTGCCCGCCACCGCACGCGGCCTGCAAGCCGTCTCCATCGAAGGCCAACCGTCCATGATGGCGCTCGACGCCACCGGCCGCGACAGCGGCACCCTGGCCACCACGCCCGCCCAGACGCCCGTCGTCGACCCACGCAGCGGCCAACCTGTCCCAGCCGCAGCCGTCGCCGCCGCAGGCGCCTCCCCCGAAGCCGGCCCCGCCCCCGCCGCCACCATCGAACCCACCGTCGAGCAGGCCGCCTTCGACAAATTCCGAAGCGCCTTCTCCGCCTACAAGCCCGTCTACTTCGCCGTCGGCACCCGCGGCCTCACCACCGCCCGCTTCCAGATCAGCGCCAAATACCGCCTGATCAGCCCGCGCGGCGGCGAAGACACCTGGCACGACGACTTCTACCTGGGCTACACCCAGACCTCGCTGTGGGATCTGGAAAGCGACTCCAAGCCCTTCATCGACACCACGTTCAATCCCAGCGTTTTCTGGATGACCGACGACATCTGGAAATCCGAAAACCAGAACTGGCGCTTCGGCATGAACACCGGCGTCGAACACGCCTCCAACGGCAAAGACGGAGAAGACTCCCGCTCGCTCAACGACGGGTACATCGAACCGCGCTTCCACTACCGCTTCGACAGTGGCAGCACCCTCACCTTCGCCCCCAAGGTCAAGGCCTACTTCGCCGTCGCCAAGGAAAACAGCGACTACGCCGACTACGCCGGCCACGTCGACTGGCAACTGCGCTGGGCCCAGGACAACGGCGCGGTCGTCTCGGCGATGTACCGCCAGGGAGATCAGAAGCGTCGCACGACACAGCTGGATTTCGCGTGGCCGCTGCGCCGTACGTTCCTGAACTGGAACGGGTACCTGCATCTGCAGTATTTCAACGGCTACGGCGAGACGCTGCTGGGCTACAACCAGCGCAACGAAAGCCAGTTCCGCGTGGGCTTGTCGCTGATTCCGTAAACGCACAATGCGGCAAGCAAGCGTCAAATGAAATCGCCGGCCTAACTAGCCGGCGTTTTTCTTTGCGCGCACTTCAATGTGTCGCATCCGTCAGCGGCCCGGTGTCAGACACCCAGGTAGCAGGATCGTCAGTCTGTGAGACCGGCTCAGCGGATGTCAGACACCTCGTTCTCGAACACTCCAGCGGACAACCCATACGCCCCGGGTGTCAGACACCTCGACTTGAAGCCGTCGACGCCAGACACCCGAACGCCAGATAAGGCCGCCCGCGCGGCCGAAATCTGGCAGCCCCGCAAGATCTTCCGGCCACCAACAAACCTACAAAAGAAGGCCAAGCAAGCCGCCCTCCCCGCCGACCGCACGACCTCATACGACGCAGCCCGGTGCGGCGGTGGCCTGGGTGCGCGGGGCGTGTAGATGCGC